>JBBQBV010000005.1:0-53460 GCA_038318085.1 Solirubrobacterales bacterium | reverse complement strand
CCCGATCTGCTCGTCCATCCGCAACAACACCGCTACCACCGCATCGCGACCCTGCTCATAGATCGCCTCGGCCTCCTCACGCTGCACACCACCACGTTCGGCGCTCAGCCGTTATGTCCCCCCGACCAACTGAACGCTTACGGAAATCCCCGCGGCTGCAGGGACTTCGCGAAGAGCCCTCTTCCGGACTCGAACCGGAGACCCCTTCCTTACCATGGAAGTGCTCTACCAACTGAGCTAAGAGGGCAGGAGCGCCCAACATAGCGGTTCGCGCCGCTGCCGTCTTCCCCCGGATCCACGTCCTCCCGGAGCGCCTGTAGCGCCGCTCGGTGCTGTGGTTTGTACGCGCCGATGCCCGTCGACGACGAGATCACCGGCCTCGGCGAGGCCGCGCGCACCGCGGCGGACCGCCTCGCCACCACGCCTGCCCAGTCCGTGCATGCGGCGATCGCCGAGCGGGTCTTCAAGCCCCTCGGCCCGGCGGCGCTGCCCGCGGCCCTGCACGCCGGCATCGCGACCGCCGTCTACGCCGGCGTGCGCGCGGGCGTCACCGGCGGCGCGCGCCTCGGCGCGGCGGTGGCCAAGGCGCGCGGGACGGATCCCGAGGTGATGTCGCACACACGGCGCGGGTCGCAGCTGCAGGCAATCGTCAACGGCCTCCTCGGCCACGAGCTCGCGCTGCTCAACGACCCGCTCGCCCTCCAGCTCGGCCTCTGGCACCGCGGCGAGCCGCTCGCTGCGACCACGGACGCCATGGCGACCGCGATGCCCGACCACACCGGCAGCATCGTCGTCTTCGTCCACGGGCTCTTTGAGACCAGCGCTCGTGGACGACCGGCCAGGACGAACCCTACGGCGAGCTGCTGCGTGCACGGCCGAGCCCGACCACCCACTCGGCCTGCTGGTCGGCGACCTGCTCGTGCGGCCGTCCAGCTCAGCCGGCCCGGCGGGGATGGAGATCGACGTCGGCGACGTCGTGCAGCTGGCGGGCATCCACCACTTCAACCTGCTCAACCACCAGCGCGTCTACGAGCACCTCGCGCGCTTCCTCGGCCGCGAGCGCGTCCGCAGCCGGCTCAGCGCCGGCCGGGCGGCCTGACCTCCTCGACCGCCTCGAAGACGCCGTTGAGCAGCACCTGCTCCTCGAACGGCGCGATGCGCTCCAGCCGGCGGGCCTCCGCCTCCAGCACCGCGGGCTCGTCGCGCAAGGCCTCGAGCTCGTCCGGCGACAGATCGACGTAGCCGACGGTGATGACCTGGTCGGGGTCGTCGTCGTTGCGCAGGATCTCGACGCGCTGCAGCTGCCCGAGCCACGGGTCCGGCTCCCAGGCCCTGCGGAAGTCCTCGTAGGACCCCGGCTTGATCTGCCGGACCGTCACCAAGCACATCATTTGATGTCTCCCTCCTCAGGGACTACCTGTATGCGGAAATGCCCGTCAGCGCGGCGCCGATCACGAGCGCGTGGACCTCGGCGGTCCCCTCGTAGGTCACGACGGACTCGAGGTTGTTCATGTGCCGGATCGGGGGGTACTCGAGCGTGATCCCGTTGGCACCCAGGATCTGGCGCGCCTCGCGCGCCACCCACAGCGCGGCGTTGACGTTGGCCAGCTTGCCCATCGAGACCTGCTCGGGCGTCGCGCGGCCGGCGTCCTTCAGGCGGCCCAGGTGATAGGCGAGCACCGTCCCGCGGTTGACCTCGACGGCCATGTCGGCGAGCTTTTTCTGCGTCATCTGAAAGCCGCCGATCGGCTTGTCGAACTGCACGCGCGTCTTGGAGTACTCGACCGCGGACTCCAGGCAGGCGCGGGCGGCGCCCATCGCCCCGAAGACGATGCCCGTGCGCGCCTCGTTGAGGCAGCCGAGCGCGGACTTCGTGCCGCTGGACTCCGGCAGCAGCGCGTCGCCGGGCAGCCGCACGTCGTCGAGCACCAGCTCGCTCGTGACCGAGGCCCGCAGCGACAGCTTCTTGTGGATGTCCGGTGCGCTGAAGCCCGGCATGTCGGTCGGGACGACGAAGCCGCGCACCCCGTCCTGCGTGCGCGCCCAGACCACGGCGACGTCGGCGATCGAGCCGTTGGTGATCCACATCTTCTGGCCGTTGAGCACCCAGTCGCCGCCGTCGCGCCTGGCGCTGGTGCGCATCGCGCCGGGGTTGGAGCCGTGATCGGGCTCGGTCAGGCCGAAGCAGCCGATCGCCTCCCCCGCCGCCATCGGCGGCAGCCACTGCTGCTTGTGCTCCTCGCTGCCGTACCTCCAGATCGCGTACATCGCGAGCGAGCCCTGCACGGAGACGAGCGAGCGGATGCCGGAGTCGCCCGCCTCGAGCTCCATCACCGCGAGGCCGTAGCTCATGACGCTCGCGCCCGCGCAGCCGTAGCCCTCGAGGTGCATGCCGAGCAGGCCGAGCTTGCCAAACTCCCGCGCCAGCTCGCGGGCGGGCAGCTCCCCCGCGTCGAACCAGTCGCCGACGTGCGGGAGGATCTCCTTGCGCACGTAGCTGCGCACGGTGTCGCGGATGAGCTTCTCCTCGTCGGAGAGCAGCCAGTCGGTGTCAAGGAAGTCGAGCGGGTTGAGCGTCGTGGTGAGAGTGGCCGCGGCGGTGCTCATCGGTGCATCGTAAGCGCGATCGACGCGTGGATCTCGCCGCCCGGCGCGCACACCCAGGTCCGGTCGCCCTCACGCCGCACGACGGCGGGCCCGGCGAGCGCCGCGCCCCGGAACTCGATCTCGGTCGCGGCGCGCGCCGGAGTTCCCAGCGACTCCTCCCTCAGTCGACGGCTCCCAGGCGGCGAGCTGGGCGGCATCGAGCGGGCGATGGCGTCGAAGCGCGCCCGTCGGGCGCGGCGTCGGCCAGGCCGACGCTTCGCGCTTGGCGGAAGCGCCGGCCGGTCACGCTCGCGTCAGTCGTCGCCGCGGCTGTCGCGCCACTGCGCGAGCTCGCGCAGCTGGCCGAGGTCATAGCCCGAGCCGTCGCCGCCGACGCCGAGGATGAAGTGCGTGACGCCGGCGTCGACGAACGCGTCGGCGCCGGCGGCGTCGAGGCCCTGCGCGCCCCACGTCCGCTCGATTTCGTCGGGGTCGCGGCCGACGGCCTTGCAGTGGCCGCGGAGGATCTCGTCCTTGTGCTTGTAGGTGTCGAGGTCGCCGAAGGAGTGCCAGGCGTCGGCGTACTCGGCGACGAGACGCAGCGTGACCTTGGGCCCTCCGCCGCCGATCAGGATCGGCAGGTCGCCGACCGGCGGCGGGTTGAGCTTGCCCAGCCGCGCCTTGATCCGCGGCAGGGCCGCGCCGAGCGCGCGCAGGCGGCTGCCCTTGGTCCCGAACTCGTAGCCGTACTCGTCGAAGTCGCGCTCGAACCAGCCCGCGCCGATGCCGAGGATGCAGCGGCCGCCGGAGATGTGGTCGACCGTGCGGTGCGCGTCGGCCAGCAGCTCCGGGTTGCGGTAGGCGTTGCAGATCACCAGCGACCCGATCTGGACCCGCTCGGTGACTTCGGCCAGCGCGGCCATGGTCGTCAGCGCCTCGAAGTGCTTGCCGTCCGGCTCGCCGTAGAGCGGATAGAAGTGATCCCAGTTGAAGATGGCGTCGCAGCCCATCTCCTCCGCCTCGACCCAGGCGCGGTGCATCCCCGCGTAGTCGGCGTGCTGGGGCTGGACCTGGACTCCGACCTTGATCGCGGGCATGACCCGCAGGCTAACGCCCGTCGGCTTACTTCAACCCGCGACGCTCGGCCCACAGCGCGGCCTGGGTGCGGTCGCTGACGTTCAGCTCGCGGAACACGCGGGTCAGGTGTGCCTTGACCGTCTTCTCACTGATTGCCAGGCGGCCGGCGATCAGCTTGTTCGGCAGCCCTGCGACAAGCAGCGACAGCACCTCGCGCTCGCGCGCGGAGAGCCCGTCGAGTGGATCGGGCTCGGCCTGGGCGGCCAGAACCGTGCGTGCGGCGCGGGGGTCGAACGAGGATCCGCCGGCCGCGGCCACGCGGATGGCGGCGGCGACGTCGTCCGCGGAGACGTCCTTGAGCAGGTAGCCGACCGCCCCGGCGTCCAGGGCGCCGACGATGCGCGGTCGGTCCGAGAACGACGTCAGGACAAGGACCGCGGTGCCGGGGAGCGTGGCCGTGATCCGGCGCGTCGCCTCGATGCCGTCGACCTTGGGCATCACGAGGTCCATCAGCACGACGTCCGGTCGCAGCTCGAGGCAGCGGTGCACGGCCTGGGCGCCGTCGGCCGCCGTGCCGACCAGCTCGATGTCGTCGAGGCCGGCGATCAGGCGTCCGAGTCCGTCGCGGATGACGCCGTGGTCGTCGGCGAGCACGACGCGGATCACTTGGACGGCACCTCGAGCTCGACGCTGGTCCCGTGCCCGGGCTCCGATCGCACCGCGAGGCGCCCACCCGCCTGCTCGGCCAGTGCCTCGAGCAGGTGCAGGCCCATGTGGCCCTCCTCGCCGCGGCGCGCGCGATCGTCAGGCGCGAAGCCGCGCCCGTCGTCGCGCACGACCAGGCTGCGCGTGCCGTGGTCGGCGCCGCTGACCTCGAGGCGCACCGAGGTCGCGTCCGCGTGCGCCTGGACGTTGCGCAGCGCCTCGCGGGCGACGCGGTAGATCAGCGGGTCGTTCGCCGAAGCGGCCGTCGCGCGGCCGTCGACCTCCAGCGAGGTTGCGATGCCGGCGGCCTCGAGCGGGCTGAGCAGGTCATCCAGCGCCGGCTCGAGGCCGGTCGAGGCGAGGCTCGGCGGGTCGATCTCGACCAGCAGCGAGCGCAGGCCGCGCACGCCCTGCCGCAGGCGCTCGATGGCGCGCCGGACCGCCTGCGCCACGTCGTCGGCACCGCTGCGCGCCGCCTCGTCGGCTACCGGCGCGAGCCCGAACGCCACGCCCGCCAGATCCTGGACGACCCCGTCATGAAGGTCGGCAGCGATCCGCTCCCGCTCCTGCGTCGACGCGGCGATGGCGTTGGCCAGCAGCTGCTCGCGCTCGTCATGGCCGCGCTGGAGGCGACGCGCCATCGACCACGCCAGCGGCGCCTGGAAGACGAGCAGGACCGCGAACGCCAGCAGCAGCGGCGGCGCCAGCGCGCCCAGCAGCTGCGACGCGCTGGCATCGACGGACTCGAAGCGCCGGTAGATCTCAAACAGCACCGGGGCGCCGCCGGGGGTCCGGATCGGCGTGTGCGCCTCCAGCAGCTTTCGCTCGGCGCGCTCGAAGCGGTTCTCGGGCTTCGCGAGGTCGCTCAGCTCGGCGTCCGCGCCGCCGCTGCCGAACAGCCGCATCTCGTCGTGGGTCAGGCCGTAGCGGCGGCCGATGAGCCGCCGCTCGTCGGAGTACAGGATCTGACCGTCGCGCGACCACAGCTTCACGCGGACGACCGAAGGCGACAGGATCTCCGAGCGCACGAGGCGGTCCAGCCGTGAGAGTGCCGCCGGCTGCTCGCGCAGGACGCCGTCGCTGAGCCCCGCGAGCTCGACGAGCCGCGACTGCACGCGGACCTGCTCGCGCGTCTGGCGCTCGGCCTCACCGACCGCGATAGAGCGAAGCGCGAAGAACCCGCCGAAGACGACGACGCCGATCGCCGCCAGGCTGCCGAGCATGAAGCGCGAGACCGACGCGATCAGGGTGCGGCTGCGCATGTCCCCGACATCCTCGCAGCGGCCGCGGGCGGCGACGCCGACTACGACCAAAGTCCCATTGCGCGGCGTGCGACCGCGGCGCGATGATGACCAGTGAGCGGTTTCTCCGAGACACGGGGGTGACGGTCATGGTCGGACGCGGGGTGATTCGTCTTGCGACGGCGCCGGTGGGCCCGAGCCCGGACGCCGCCTGCGTCTCGGGGAATCCCGAGAACGTCCTCCGAGCTCGCCGGAGTCACCGCGACGTGCGCTCCCGCCAGTCCACATAGTGCCCACGAAAGGACAACCCATGTCAGACCATCCCTCGACCTCAACCGATGGGGAAACCGTCATCACCGAACGCCAGGCCCGTGAGCTGTGGAACGGCGTCGTCGGCCGACGGGCCTTTCTCAAGGGTGTGGGGCTCGCGGCCGCGAGCGGCGGACTGCTCGCCGCCGAGGCGGCGGCCGACAGCGGGACGCTGAACGCCGGCGACACCGCGATCCTGCGGTTCCTCGCCGCGGCGGAGATCATCGAGACCGACCTGTGGCAGCAGTACAACGAGCTCGGCGGAGCGGACGGCGGCAACCCCGCCTACATCGCCGCGCTCGAGAACCTCGACGACGACATGCCGCAGTACATCTCCGACAACACGGACGACGAGATCAGCCACGCGGACTTCCTCAACGCGTACCTGAAGTCCAAGGGCGCGACGCCGGTCAACCTTGACGCCTTCCGCACGCTGCCGAGCAGCAAGGCGACAGGCGCGAAGCAGATCGGCCGGCTCACGAACCTGCGGTCGCTCGACGTCGACACCAGCTGGTACACGCGCTATCGCAGCGAAAGAAACCCCGACCTCGGCGCCTCCTTCCCGCAGGCGGTCGAGATCCATCACGAGCCGGCGATCCCGCTCAACGACACCGACACGCCCCCCGACACCGAGCAACCCGTTCCGCCGCAGACCCGCGCGGCGCGGCGCATGCAGGCGATCGCCAACACGGCGGCCTTCCACTTCGCGATGATCGAGCAGGGCGGAGCGAGCCTCTACACGAACATGAGCCTCAACGCGTCGAGCCTCGAGGTGCTGCGGATCGTCGTCAGCATCGGCGGCGTCGAGGTCGACCACTTCAGCCTCTGGCACGACAAGGTGGGAGCCGCCGTCAGCGGCGACCTGGCCGGGGTGACCGATCCGGAGACCGGCGTCCATTTCCCCGACCTCAACGCCCCGCCCTTCGGCGGCGAGCTCTACGAGACGGACCTGGTGCTTCCGGAGCCGTGTGACTTCCTCACGCCGAGCCTGCCTGCGTGCTCGGTCATCCGGCCGTCGAGCACGGCGAAGGCGGGCGCGCTCGCCGCGGTCCGCGCGCTCACGGCGGACCGGCTCTTCGTGGGCCAGTCGCCGGCGTTCTTCCGCACGCTGACGGCGCTCGCGACGGCGGCAGACGCCGCGCGGCGCCAAGTCGGCTGAGCAGCGCGGACGCATGCGTCGCCGATAGCCCACCCGATCTCGTTTTAGCGGGTGGGCTATGGGCGGTCGCAAACAGGACGTCCGCTGCCCAGCTACGTTCTAGTGGCGGGGGCAGGATTCGAACCTGCGAAGGCATAGCCAATGGATTTACAGTCCATCCCGTTTGACCGCTCCGGAACCCCGCCAGGGGCGCCGGGAGGATAGCGATCAGGAGACTCGCTTCAGCTGCCGTCGCGGAGCCGCTGCGCCTCCGGCAGGGACTCGAGCTTCTTGAGCGTGTGGTTCTCGATCTGGCGGATGCGCTCGCGCGTCACGTTGAAGGCGCGGCCGACCTCCTCGAGCGTGAACGGGCGCAAGCCGCGCAGGCCGAAGCGCATCTCGATGACCTCGCGCTCGCGCTCCGGCAGCGCCGCCAGCGCCCGCCGCACGTTCTCGTTGCGCAGCGTCTGCGAGGCGCTGTCGAACGGAGAGATCGCGGACTCGTCCTCGACGAAGTCGCCGAGCTCGGACTCGTCTTCCTCCCCCACGGGCTTCTCGAGCGACACGGGCTGCTGGGCCATGCGCAGGATGTCGCGCACCTCGCGCGAGGAGCAGTCGACCTCCGCGGCGATCTCCTCGGCGCTCGGCTCGCGGCCGAGCTCCTGGACGAGCTGGCGCTCGACGTGCACGACCTTGTTGAGCTTCTCGACCATGTGCACCGGGATGCGGATGGTGCGGCCCTTATCGGCGATCGCGCGCGTTACAGCCTGGCGGATCCACCAGGTCGCGTACGTGGAGAACTTGTAGCCGCGGCGGTAGTCGAACTTCTCGACCGCGCGGATCAGGCCGAGCGAGCCCTCCTGGATGAGGTCCAGAAAGGACAGGCCGCGCCCGAGGTAGCCCTTGGCGATGGAGACGACGAGGCGCAGGTTGGCCTCGACCATCTCCTGCTTGGCGGCCATGTCGCCGCGCTCGATGCGCCGCGCCAGAGCGACCTCGCGGTCGGCCGTGAGCAGCTGGACGCGCCCGATCGAGCGCAGGTAGAGCCGCAGCGAGTCAAGGCTCGGCTCGACCGTCAGGTCGATCTGGGGCTTGCGCTGGGCATCGGCCGCCTTCGCGGCCTGACGATCGATCTCGGTGGAGTCCACCGCCAAGCGGGAGTCGACCGTCACCGGCCTGCCGTCGGCGCGCAGGATGTCGATCCCCTGCTCGACGAAGTACGCATGGAGCTCGGAGACCTGCTCCTTGGTGACCTCCACCTCCTCCAGCGCGCCCGCGATCTCCTCGATGGACAGGAACCCGCGTTCCTGGCCATCGGAGATCAGCGGGCGAAGGTCCTCGATCTCGACCACCGAGATCTCGTCGCCGAGCAGCACTTCAGTCTTCGTAGGCACGCCTCGTCCTTCGGTCCACTCCTCGGGCCGGCCATCGCTTCCGAGCCGCCGGGCCCCCGTCCCTTCTTAATCGCGCACACGGTCGATGCGCAAGTTCAGGTTTAGCACAGGAAGCGGGGTTGTCCAGTGAAGAGGTCTGAAACTCGGGGTGGACCCTGAGGTTCGGTGACGCACCGCACATCCGCCGCCGGTCAATGGGATTCCGGTGCGGGCGAGGCCGGGCGCCCCACCGCGCCCGGCATCCGCCGCAGCCGGAAGAAGTAGCCCGCCCCCGACAGCACGGTGATCGTCACCGTCGCGTAGATGAGCAGGTCGACCGGCCACGGCGTGCCCCGGACGATCAGCAGGACCATGACCAGCGCAACCTGGAAGAGGGTCTTGAGCTTCCCCCAGGCGCTGGCGGCGATCACGTGGCCCTGCTCGATCGCGACCTGGCGCAGGCCGGTGACGGCGAACTCGCGCGAGATGATCACCATCGCCACCCACGCCTCGAGCCGGTCCAGCGACACCAGCGAGACCAGCGCCGCCGTCACGAGCAGCTTGTCGGCGAGCGGGTCCCAGAGCTTGCCGAAGTTCGAGACCTGGTCGTTGCGGCGGGCGAGGTAGCCGTCGGCGACGTCGGTGGCCGAGGCGACCGCGAAGACGATCGCCGCCGGCCAGTCGGTGTCGAAGATCTCCGACAGCAGCACGACGACCAGCACCGGGACGAGCAGGATCCGGAAGATGGTGAGGAGGTTCGGGAGGGTGGGCTCGAACACGCGGCTCTAGTCGAGTGCGGGCAGCCCGTCCAGGCTCAGCGCGTTCTTTGAGCGCTTGTAGTCCTGGTAGCCCTCCTCGCCCAGCGTCCGCAGCCGCTTGGCGGAATGCAGCGCGTGGTGCTCGCGCTGGCCCTGAAACGTCATCAGCGGGACGCCGTAGCCACAGGAGTCCGACACGCGCGTGACGTCGATCGTGACGATCGCCCGGCGGGCCGCGTCGATCGTGAGGTGCTCGAGGCCGCACTGCTCGGCGCGTTCGCCGAAGTCCGGCTCGTCCCAGCGCATGACGGTCGCGCGGCCGTGGAAGCGCACGATCCGCGGCGGGCCCTCGAAGGCGCAGAACATGACCACGATGCGGCCGTTCTGGCGCACGTGGGCGATCGTCTCCGCCCCGCTGCCGCTGATGTCCAGATACGCGACGGTGTGCCCGTCGAGGATCTTCAGCGACCCGATCGGGCCCTTGGGCGAGACGTTGACCAGCCCGTCGTCGCCGGACGGCGCCGAGCCGACGAAGAACATCGGCTGGCGTCCGACCCAGTCGCGGATCTGCTCCGTGATCTCCTCGAACACCTTGGCCACAGCGGCCTGAGCTTATGACCCGCGCCGCTAGGGTCACTCGCATGCCGCTTGTCCCCATGGTCATCGAGCGCACCGCGCGCGGAGAGCGCGAGTTCGACATCTACTCGCGCATGCTCAACGAGCGCATCATCTTCCTGGGCAGCCCGATCGACGACATGATCGCCAACCTCGTCGTGGCCCAGCTCTTGCACCTGGAGTCCTCGGACCCCGAGAAGGACATCTCGATCTACATCAACTCGCCCGGAGGCTCGATCTACGCCGGGCTGGCGATCTACGACACCATGCAGTTCATCAAGCCCGACGTGGCCACGATCTGCTGCGGCGTCGCCATGAGCATGGGCTCCCTGCTGCTGACGGGCGGCGCGAAGGGCAAGCGCTTCTCCCTGCCGAACTCGCGCGTGCTGATCCACCAGCCGTCGGCCGGATTCGAGGGCCAGTCCACCGACATCGAGATCCACGCGCAGGAGATCCTCAAGACCCGCAAGCGCGTCGACGAGATCTACGCCTTCCACACCGGCCAGACCGAGGAGCGCGTGCACGTCGACATGGAGCGCGACCGGTTCTTCAAGCCGGAAGAGGCGGCGGAGTACGGGCTCATCGACAAGGTCATCTCCTCGCACTGACCTCCGTTGGGCTCATGGCCGGCAGCGGGGCGCGGCGACGAAGGCGAGGGCGACGGACAGCGGCACCTCGACGCGGTTCCCGCCGACGGCGGCCGTGATCCGATGCACCGTGAGAACGTCGCCCGGGGTCTCGCATCCGGCGATGCGCAGCGCCAGCTGCACCGAACGGCCGGCGCGTGGTGAGAGGCGCAAGCGGCGCGGCGCGGCGCCGTCCGGCTTGACCGTGAGCCCGCTCCCGACGAGCGCGGGGACCTCGGGGTCAGAGACGGTGACCGTGCGGCGGGTGAGGTTCGTCAGCGTGAGCCGGATCACGCGTCGGCCCGCCCCGGCCGGGAGTGGCGCCTCCAGGCCGCGGCCCGGACCAGCCCCGCGCAGCCGGACGCCGTAGTTGCTCGGACCGCCCGCCTCGGCGACCGCGGCGCCGGACGGGACGCTGTAGCCCGCGCACCGGGCGCGACGGCCCACGCTCAGGCACAGCTGCTGGTCGTCGTGGGAGCGGAAGCGCCGCTGCCCGCGCCGGTAGTCGGCCGTCAGGCCCTCCGCGTAGTAGACACCGGGCCGGCGCGCGCGCAGACCGAGCTCGACCGTCCGCAGGCGACTGGTCACCAGGTGCCCCGACAGCCGGGATACGTGCGGGACCCGCGGTCCGAGGACGTCGAGGCCGGGCGAGACGAAGTCCGGCTCGACCTTCTGCATGCGCACGGCTCCGCCGCGCAGCGCGAACGGGAGCTCCACAGGGCGCCTCTGGGACGGACGCGCCGTGACCGAGACGGCGCTTCCGCCCAGGCCGACCGTCACCGGGCCGCCCGCGACGCGGCCGCCGAGGTAGCCGGCGTGCCGCAGGCCCAGCAGTCCGGACACCATCACGACGAAGCCGGCCGCCGCGAGGTAGCGCGTCCTCACGGGCGGCGGACGGTGTGCTCGATGGCCCCGAGGGACTCGATCTCGATGCGGACCCGATCGCCCGGCTCCAGAAACGTGCGCGGGTCCATCGCGACGCCCACGCCGCTCGGCGTACCGGTGAGGATCAGGTCGCCGGGCTCGAGCGTGATCGCCTCGGAGAGAAAGCCGACGAGCTGCTCCGGGCCGAACACGAGGTCGGAGGTCGAGGAGTCCTGGCGCCGCTCGCCGTTGACGTCGGTGGTCAGGCGCAGCCCCTCAGGATCGGCGACCTCGTCGGCGGTGGTGATCCACGGGCCCCATGGGCACGAGTTGTCGAAGCCCTTGGCTCGCGTCCACTGCGCCTCGCGGCCTTGGAGGTCGCGGGCGGAGAGGTCGTCGGCGATCGCATAGCCCGCGATCTGGCCGTGCGCGCCAAGCACGACGGCGAGCTCGCCCTCGTAGTCCAGGCGCCTCCAGGCGACCGCGGGCAGCACGACGTCGCCGCCGGGCGCGGCGCTCGAACTCGGCAGCTTCATGAAGACCATCGGGGCGTCGGGCGGGTCGCGCCCGGTCTCCCGCGCGTGAGCGGCATAGTTGAGGCCGATGCCGAAGATCGCGCGTGGACGCACCGGCGCCAGCAGGCGGAGCTCGGCGAGCGCATGCTCGGCGCCGTCAGCCGGCGTCCGGTCGCCCGAGGCGAGGCGGTCGAGCACGGTGCCCGTGGTGAACTCGACCACGCTGTCCCCGCGCACCATTCCGCAACGGGGCTCGCTCGTGCCGGGATCGGCGAAGGTGGCCAGCCGCATCCCGCGACATTACAGCGTCCCCGAGCCATGGCCGATGATCTCCTGATGGACCCCGGAGCCCTGCAGGCCGCCGCCGACATTCGGTCGACGTCCTACCGATCCTTCGCCGACGCGACCCGCTCGGTGCTCGATCTGCTCGAGGCCCAGCTGCCCGGCGTGGCCGTCTTCCTCGCGCACCTGGACCGCAGCCACGACATCCACCGCATCGTCGACACCCGCAACGGCGGCGAGTTCGGGCTGCGCTCGAACCTCGCGCTGCCGCTCGCGGACTCCTACTGCGTGCACATGGCCGACGATCGCGCCCCGCGACTGTGCAACGACGTGCCGGGCCACGCGATCTACGGGAGCGTCGCGGCCCAGCGGCGCTTCGGCGCAGGGGCATACCTCGGCGTGCCGCTCGAGCTCACCGACGGCTCGAGGGTCGGCTCGCTCGGCGCGCTCGCGCGCGGCGGCGATGCCTTCCGCCCCGACCACGAGCAGCTCTTCGAGATGCTCGCGCGGGTGCTCACCCACGAGCTCGAGCGCGAGAGCACCGAGCGCGACGTGCAGCGCCTCAACGACTCGCTGCGCTCCCAGGCGCGCGGCATGGCCGCCGTGTCACGCGCCGCGCTGGCGCTCACGGGCGAGGCCGACCCGCGCACCGCCATCCTCGAGGCCGCCTGCGAGGCGGCCGCCGCGCCCATCGCGTTCCTGCTCGAGCCCTCCAGGCGCGAGCTCGTCTCCACCGCCATGCACGGCGTCGAGATGGCCCCGGTCACGATCCAGGCCCGCGACGAGACGCCGCGGGGGGCGACCCACGCCTTCTCCTCGGTGGAGCGCTACTTCGTCCCCGACGCCGGCGGGCACCCGGCGCTCGCGGCGCCGCTCGTGGAGGCGACCGCCGCGAAGTCGGCACTGTTCGAGCCCGTGCTGCGCGAGCACATGGTCTGCGGGGTGATCCTCATCGTCTGGCGCGAGCACGTGGCCGCGCCGTCGGACTCGCTGAACGCCGTCCTGCGGCTGGTGGCCGCCCAGGCCGCGGCGGCGATCGAGCACGCCGGCCTGCGCGACCGGGTCGGCGAGCTCGCGCTCAGCGACCCGCTCACCGGCCTGGCCACCCATCGCATGTTCGAGGCCGAGCTCCCGCGCGAGCTGGCCCGCGCGCGCCGCGCGGCCACGCCGGTGTGCGTCGCCGCGCTCGACCTCGACCGGCTCGGCGCCTTCAACATGCTGTGCGGTGAGCGCGAGGGCGACCGCCTGCTCAAGGAGGCCGGCGCCTCCTGGGCCGGTGCGCTGCGCGACGTCGACCTGCTCGCGCGACTCGACGGCGGGCGCTTCGCCGCCCTGTTGCCCGGCTGCCTGCTCGGCGAGGCGATCGAGGTCGTCAACCGCGTGCGCGAGCGCACCCCGCGCGAGGAGACCGCGTCCGCGGGGGTGGCGCTGTGGAACGGCGAGGAGCCGGCCGAGCTGTTGATCGCCCGCGCCCGCGACGCCCTCCGGGCGGCGAAGGCCGCAGGGCGCGACATCACCATCGCCGCGGACTGACGCCGTCGGCCGCGAGTGAGGATCAGCGGCGCCGCCCGCACGTGGCGATGCTTCTCCGGAACCGCCGGGGAAGCTCTGCGCGCAGCCTCGGATCCATGGCCAGCCCCGGCAACCGCGACCCGGACGCCGGACGCAGCGCGGCTGCGACGCGGCGATACAGGCGCCGGCGCGCGGCGGCTCGGCCGTCGGCGTCCACCAGCACGGCGCTGCGTCCGAGGAGGATGTAGGGGCGGTCGTCCCCTTCGCGGCGCGCGAACAAGGCCCGGCCCACGCGGCGTACGCCGCGCAGGCGACGGAACCCGTAGCGCAGCGCGAACCCGGCCGTGCAGGCGTCGCTCTCGGCGAGCGAGAACAGCTGTGGACACCGCCGGGGAGCGAACACCGCGCAGTCGCTGTAGTCCATATATGCCCCGCGCCCACGTCCACCGCTGCCGGAGAAGAGCGCACCATGAACGTTCGGCCCGAGCCACAAGGCCGAGGCCTGCCGCGGCGCCGGACGCCGCTCGATCAGCGGCTTGCGACCGGCGCTGCCGCATGCGCTCGGGGTGGCATCGGTGGCGTCGGGCGACCAGCTCGGCATGCCGCTCGCGACGTTGCCGTTGGTGAGCCAGGTCAGGCACGAGCCATCGGGTGCGACGGAGTAGACCTCGGGGTACTGCGATCCGGCTTGCTCGGGCGTGTTGCGCCCGCTCGAGAAGGCGATCCGGGTGCCGTCGCCCGACCACGTCGGGTCGCTTTCGTCGGCCGAGGTGCGCATCAACAGCCGCCGACCCGAGCTATCTGCCGAGGCGAGCGCGAGATCGCCGTTGGGGTAGCACTCGTCCTCCCCGCACGTCTCGCCGGTGTGGGCGCTGGTGTCGCCGTAGGCAAAGCGCTGCCCGTCCGGGGAGAAGACCCCGCCCTCGGCGTTGTCGAGAAACCCGCGATCCCCGGTGCCGTCGATGCGGAGCGAGCGGATGGAGACGTGGTAGAGCTGCGGGCGGGCGTCGACCTGCGTGTACAGCAGCCCGCCGTCGCCGGGCGTCCAGACCGGCGCTGCGATCGAATCGAGCGCCCGCGTGGCCCGTAGGCGCTTGACCACGCGAAGCGCGCTGCCGTCTCTCGCGACCACCTCGATCGTGCTGACGATCGCCCGCTTGCCGATCTCATACCGCGCGAACGCGAGCTGGGAGCCGTCGGATGACCACGCGGGGGAGGTCAAGGCCCCCGAAGGATCCTTCACGAGCATCCGAGCGCCGCCCCCGTCGGGCGCCGCGACCCAGATCTCTGCGCGCTCGTCCCCGACTGCGCGTGAGAACGCGATCAATGTCCCGTCCGGCGACCAAGCGGGCTCCGCGGCATCGCGCCCCCTGGTCACGCGACGCGGGCTCGATCCGGTTGCGTCGATGGTCCAGATCGCCCCGCCGTGGGTGTACGCGAGGCGCGCACGGGGCGCGGGCTCCTGGCCGCCGGAGTCAGACACCGCGGCAGCGCAGGCGACGAGCCCGGCAAGCAGAGCCGCTCTCCAAACGCTTCGTCGTCCTACAGACAAGAGGCAGGAGGCTACCCGCGGCGCGCAACGTCCTCGTGCCGGCGAGGGCCGCCGCTGTCCGCGGGCTCGGCAAGCTCCCGGCGGGTGGCGGGCCAGTCGGAGATCATAGCCGCGACAGCTGCCGCTCGAGGCGGGCGTTGCCCTTCTCGAGCTGGGCGACGCTGGCGGCGGCGACGGACGCCGCGCCGGTGGCCTGGTTGATGCGGGCGTGGATCGCGCGGTAGGGCTCGTTGGTGCGCCGCGACAGCGCGCGGACCAGCGCCGCCCGCTCCTCGCGCAGGCGCTCGCGCTTCTCGTAGCTCGTCTCCTGCGGCGGCCGGGAGGGCGCCGCGACCACGGCCGCGGCAGGCGCAGCGGGCGCGGCGGCCGTGGCGGGCGTCGCCGCCGGCCCTCCGCCGAAGAGGCCGAGCTGGGCCCCCGGCTGGGAGGTCAGCAGCAGGTCGTCGAGCCGGCCGGTGGAGGACAGCGCGTGAAAGCCGGCCTCGTCGAGCTCTCCGCGGTCGGCGCGCTCGGGCGGCGGCTCGCCGAGCTCCTCGGGCACGAGCGCATGGCGGCGCTCCTCCTCGACGGTGGCCGCGAGCACCTTGAGCCTCGGGTCGCTGGGCAGAAAGACCCAGCTCATCTGCTCGCCGCGGCCGGGCGTGCGGCGGACGAAGCGCCCGACGACCTGGCGGAAGAACAGCTCGGTACGGGCGGGCGTAGCGTAGACGCCGACGCGCAGGCGCGGGATGTCGACGCCCTCCGAGACCATCAGCACGGACACGAGCCACGGCTCCCGCGAGGCTGCGAAGCGCGCGATGCGGGCAGAGGCGTTCGGATCGTCGGAGGTGACGACGGGCGGCCGGTCGCCGGTGATGCGCGCGAGGCGGCCCGCGAGCCGCTCCGCGTGCTCCTTGTCCGCCGCGACCACGAGGGCGCCGGCATCGGGGTGCGCGCCGGCTCGCAGGTCGCCCAGCCGGCGGTCGGCGTCGCGCAAGACCTGCGCGATCCACTCGCCTTCGGGATCGAGGGCGGTGCGCAGCCGCCGCGCCGACTCGGCCGCCGGCAGCAGGACGGAGAAGTCCGCGTGGCGGCGCCGGCCGTCGGACATCCACTCCATGTCGCCGTCGTAGGTGCAGAAGGTGACCGGACGGCAGACGCGGTCCTGCAGTGCCTGGGTGTAGGAGTAGCTGTAGTCGGCCCGGGAGACCCCCTCGTCGTCGTAGACGACCCAGGGGATCGGCGTGTTGTCCGAGCGGAAGGGCGTGCCGGAGAGCAGCAGCTTGCGGCGGGCGCCGTCGAAGGCGGTGACGGCGGTCTGGCCCCACGCGGCGTGCTCGCCCATGTGGTGGGGCTCGTCGGCGATCAGCAGGGTCGGGACGGCGAGCGCGCGCGTGCGGTGCAGAGGCGCAGCGGCGGCGACCGTCTGGTAGGTCACGGTGACGCCGTGGCGGTCCGCGGGCTCGGCGCCCTCGCCGTTGGGCCGGTTGGGCTCGAGGTCGAGGCCGTAGCGAGCGGCGTCCGCCGCCCACTGGCGGCAGATGTGCGTGGTCGGCGCCACAACGACCACGCGCCCGACGACGCCGCGGCTGAGCATGCGGTGGGCGACGTGCAGACCGAAGGTCGTCTTGCCCGCGGCGGGTGTGGCCGATGCCAGGAACGTGTCACCCGCGGCTGCCTTTAGGGCGGCCGCGGCGGCCGTCTGCCACGCGCGCAGCGGGCGGTCGGCGGGCCAGGGCGCCAGGGCCCGGGAGCGGGCGATCAGGGCGGGAGCGGCAACCGGCATCGGGCGGGCAGGATGGCGGCCCATCCGGACGGAAGGCCAGGAGATCGAGCCGGACTGAGGCCGCGGCACCCTAGCCTCCCGTCCATGGACTCGCTGCGAGGCCGCTTGCTCATCGCGGGCCCGACGCTGATAGACCCGAACTTCGCGCGCACCGTGGTGCTGGTGGGCGAGCACAACGACGAGGGCGCGCTGGGCGTCGTGCTCAACCGCCCGTCGGACACGACGGTCGGCGAGGCCGTGCCCGACCTCGAGGACCTGACCGGCGCCGAGGACCCCGTGCACGTCGGCGGGCCGGTGCAGGCCAGCGCCGTGCTGGTGCTCGCCGAGTACGAGGACGCTGCCGAGGCGCCCCAGCTCGTGACGGGCGACGTCGGCTTTCTCGCGCTCGAGGACGAGGACTCAAACGACGTCGACCACCTCGGCGTGCCGCTGCGGCGCGCGCGTGTGTTCGCCGGCTACGCGGGTTGGGGTCCGGGCCAGCTGGAGACCGAGCTCGAGCGCGACGACTGGATCGTCGCCGACAGCGAGTCCGAGGACGTGTTCGACGCGAACCCGTCCACCCTCTGGAGCCGCGTGCTCGACCGGCAGGGTGGGCGGCTGAGGCTCCTGGCCCGTATGCCGGTCGACCCCAGCGCCAATTGAGCCGGCGGGCGGCGGCCGCGGTCGCCGCGGTCGTGCTGATCGTCGCCGCCGGCCTGGTCGCGCGGGCGCTGCGCGACGACGCCAAGCTCACGCTGCCGGCCGGGGTGCCGACCCCGGCGCCCGGCGCCTACGCGCGTCCCCTGGGCGTGGCCGTGCGCCTCGACGCGTCCCAGTCCGACGGCCGCTACGTGCGCGGCTGGCTCAAGCACTACACCTCGGTCACCCCTGAGAACGAGCTCAAGTGGGAGACCGTCGAGCCGCGCAAGGGCGCGTTCGACTTCGCCAAGGCCGACTCGATCGTCCGCGCCGCGCGCCGGGCCGGCAAGCGCGTGCGCGGCCATACGCTCACCTGGGATATCCAGCTGCCCGGCTGGCTCACCTCCGGCACCTGGAGCGCCAGGGAGATGAAGGCCATCCTGCGCACCCACGTCCGCCGGGTGGTGCGGCACTTCCGCGGCCGGATCGCCCAGTGGGACGTCGTCAACGAGCCGCTGGACACCGACGGCTCGCTGACGCAGAGCGTCTTCGCGCGGGCGCTCGGCGAGCGCTTCGTCGACATCGCCTTCGACGCCGCCCACAAGGCCGACCCGCGCGCGCGCCTCTTTCTCAACGAGATCGGCTCGGAGCTGCCCAGCGCCAAGCAGGACGCACTCGTGGCGCTGGCGCGGCGGCTCCTCGCGCGCGGCGTTCCGATCGACGGCGTCGGGCTGCAGGACCACACGACGACCGACGCGGCCCCCACGGCGCCGATCCTCTCGCGCGAGATCGCGCGCTTCGCCAGGCTCGGCCTCGACGTCGAGTTCACCGAGCTCGACGTCGGCGTCCGGCCCGGCAGGCCGCTCGACGCCGCGCATCTCGCCGCCCAGGCCCGTGGCTACGCTGCCGCGGCCAAGGCGTGCCGGGCCGCCCGCGCGTGCACTGGCGTGACCGTCTGGGGCGTGGACGACAAGTGGTCCTGGCTCGGCCCGCAGTGGCGAGCGACGCCCTACGCCGCGGACGGGACGCCCAAGCCGGCCGCGGCGGCGCTGCGTCGCGCCCTGCGGCCGTAGGCCTGGACACCCGGCAAGACCCGCCATTCATCCACGCAGGCTGAAGGTCGCCACGACCATGGCGGCGACGGCCAGCGGAGCGCCGGCCAGGGAGTAGCGCACGATCGACGGCGCGGCGCCGAGCCGCCGGGCCACGCGCCACCAAATCAGCGCCGACAGGGAGCCGGTGACCGCGAGGTTGGGCCCGAGGTCGAGCCCGACGAGCAGCGCGCGGGGGTGGGCGGGCGCGTGGGCTGAGAGCAGGGCGGCGACGGGAAGGTTATTGACGACCACGGACGCCGCCGCGGCGGCCCCGGTCGTCTCCCAGCGCGTCAGCGAGGCGACCCAGCGCTCAAGCCCGCCCCACTCGCGGGCGACCGTGCCGAGCGCGACGGCGAGGACGAGCAGCGCGAGGAGCGTCAGCGGGCCGACCGCGCGCACGAGGCCGGCGCGGCCCAGGCGCCACGCCGCCACGCCCAGCCCAGCGGCGAGGACCGGCAGGGCGGGCTGCGGCAGGACGAGCACGAGGACCGCGCAGACCCCGACGGCGGCCGTCGCCGGGCCGAGCGGCTCCGGCCCCGCGAGCGGGGTCGCGGCCCGCGTCCCCTCGAGGCTCGGCGTACGCAGCGCCCAGCCGACCAGCCCGAGCCCGGTGACCGCCGCGGCGAGCAGCGACGCCGGGAGCATCCGCGCGAAGAACGTCGAGCCCGGCGCCTCCTCGCCGCCGAGCACGAGCAGGTTGGTGAGATTCGCCCCCGGCAGCAGCAGCGACGATGCGTTGGCCATCAGCACGCTCCCATACAGAAACGGCGCCTCCCGCGCGCCCAGTCCCCGCGCGGCGTAGAGCATGAGCGGCGTCAGGAACGCGGTCGCTGTGTCGAGGTTCAGGACCGCGGTGACCGCCGCGTCGAGGGTGAGCAGCCCGGCGAGCACGGCGACGGGCGACGCTCCCGGCCGCGCCACGATTCGGGCGGCCCACCGGAACAGCCCCTCGGCGTCAGCCGCGGCTCCGACCGCCAGCAGCCCGGCCACCAGGGCGAACGGCGGCCACGCCTGCGCGAACGCGTCGTGCAGGGCGGCGCCGAGACTCACCCTGCAAGGCTACGTCGTCCGCTGCCGCTTCGGCTCCGCGCGGGCGTCGAGCTGGATCTCCTTGTCGGCGCCCTCGACGCCCGCGTCGAGCTCGCGCGAGCGCTCGCGCTCGGCGTTGAGCTCGACCCCCAGCAGCAGCGCGCAGTTGGTGATCCACAGCCAGACGAGGAACGTGACGAGCCCGCCGAGCGTGCCGTAGGTCTTGTCGTAGGAGCCGAAGTTCGCCACGTAGAACGCGAACAGCGCCGAGGCGATCAGCCACACGACCAGCGCGAAGGCGGCGCCCGGCGACAGGAAGGTGAACTTCTGGCGCACGTTTGGCGCCGCGTGGTAGAGCACGCCGAACATCACCACGACGAGCAGGAGCATCACGGGCCACTTGGCGATGTTCCACACGTCGACCGCCGTGGATCCGAGGCCCAGCGGCGACGCGACCGCGTCCACGACCGGGCCGGTCAGGACGAGGCCGAGCGCGGTCACCACGAGCAGCAGGATCATCGCGAGCGTGACGAGCATCTGCAGCGGCCGCAGCTTCCAAAACGGCCGTCCCTCAGGCGTCTCGAAGGCGACGTTGGCCGCCCGCATGAAGGCGCCGATGTAGCCCGAGGCCGCCCACAGCGCCGACAGCAGGCCGACGACAAACAGCACGCCGGCGGCGCTCTTGTGCGAGGTGATCGACTTGATCGGCCCCGTGAAGGTGTCCACGGCCGACGTCGGCCCGAGCTTTGAGACGATGTCGGTGAGCGTCTTGGTCGTCGACGCCGGGTCGCCGAAGAGCCCGACCACCGACACCAGCGCGATCAGGGCCGGGAACATCGCGAGCAGCCCGTAGTAGGTCAGCGAGGCGGCCCAGTCGGTCATGCCGTCCTCGGAGAACTCCGTGAACGCGCGCTTGACTGTCGCAAAGGCGGAGGTGCGGGTGTCCGCGCCGGTCGGCGCGTAGTCCGCGCGCCTCCCGGGGCTGCCCTTGTTGATGCTCGTTCCCATGGGCGGTGACTAGCCCGCGCGCCGCACCGCAAAACACCGGCATCCGAGCGCCATATCCACACAGCTCGAACGTGGCGCGTTGGCGCTGATGTCCGAGGCGGCGGGTCAGGGACAATGCCCAGCCATGAGCCGCGCCTTCCCCGTCCTGTACGCCCGCGACCCCGAGCGCGTCGCGGGCTTCTACCGCGAGCTGCTGGGCTTCGCGGAGATCTTCCGCATGCCCGACGACGGCCCCGCCGGATACATCGGCCTCCAGCTCGAGGACTCTCGCCTCGGCGTGGTCGACAACGCCTGGCCCCTGGACCAGGGCATCGACGCCGGCGACAAGCCGCGCGGCGAGCTGTTCGTCTACGTCGACGACGTGGACGCGAGCGTCCAGACCGTGCGCGACGCGGGGGCGACCGTGATCGCCGAGCCCGTCGACCAGCCCTGGGGCGAGCGCGTCGCCTACGTCGCCGACCCCGAGGGCGGGCCGGTGGCGCTTGCGGCGCCGCTCGCCGCCGCCTGAGGGCGACCGGCGCCGCCGCGCCGCCGCGCGCCGGCTGGCCGAGCGTGATGCCGAGGTCCCTCAGAGCTCCAGCTTCCCGTTGCCGAGCGCGAGCTCGGAGGCCTGCTCGGCGAGCTCGACGACGCCGTCGCCGAACGATCTCAGGTATGGGTCGTCGCTGGCGCCGGAGACCGCGCGCCGGTAGTTGCCCTCCATGAAGACGATCGACTTCCAGACGGCGAGCGTCATGTACCAGCGCATGTCGCCCATCGACCGCCCCGAGCCCTCCTCGTAGCGGGCGACGAGCTCGTCGCGCGCCGGGAAGCCCTCCTGGCGCGTGACCTTGCCGAGGTGCTCGCGCAGCCCGCCCGGGGGGTCCGACGCCTGGGTCCACAGCGCGCACAGGTAGCCGACGTCGGCGAGCGGGTCGCCGATCGTGGCCATCTCCCAGTCGAAGATCGCGATCAGGCGGGCGGGCGCCGAGGCCGCGTACATCGCGTTGCCCAGCCGGTAGTCGCCGTGCACGACTGTCGCCTGGGTGGGTGGGGTTGGATCCGGCAGGTTCGAGCGCAGCCACTCCCCCACCGTCTCGACCGCCGCGATGTCGCGCGTCTTGTTGTGCTCCCACAGTCCGCCGAAGCGCCGCAGCTGGCGCTCGAGGTAGCCCTGGGGCTTGCCGAAGCCCTCCAGTCCGGCGGCGCGCCAGTCGGCCGCGTGCAGCTCGACCAGCGCGTCGATGAGCTCCTCGCCGATCCGGCGGCGCTCCGGCACTGCGTCCAGGGCGGCGGGCAGCGTGTCCGTGA
The DNA here is from genome assembly GCA_038318085.1 of Solirubrobacterales bacterium. Lineage (GTDB taxonomy): Bacteria > Actinomycetota > Thermoleophilia > Solirubrobacterales > Solirubrobacteraceae > DATLGB01. The sequence goes on along the minus strand of JBBQBV010000005.1, from coordinate 31,503 downwards.
TGACCTCGCCCTCCAGGCGCTCCATCACGTAGAAGGGACAGCCGATCACGCCCGGATCGGCGCAGACAGCCTGCACTCTGGGTACGCGCGGTCCCCGCCCGGCCAGGGCCGCCAGCACGCGCGCCTCGCGCAGCACGTCGTGGGCGGAGGGCGGCAACGGCGGGCGCGGCGGGCGGCGCAGCACCATCTCGGCTCCGTCGCGCGTGAGCGTGTAGGTGACGTTTGAGTGGCCGTCGCCGACCGGCGCGATTTCGAGCTCGCCGGCGCCGAGCCCGGCCGCGTCGAGGAACGCCATCAGCGGCTCGACCACGACCAGCGGCGGGCGCTGGTTGGCCTCCGCGTCGGCGTGGGTGCGGACGATGTCGTCGGGGGCGATCGGCTGCGACATGAGCGCAGATGGAATCATGCGCAGCCCATGGACTTCGCACCGACAGCCCGCGGGACCGAGTTCGCCGAGCGCCTCCAGGCCTTCATGACCGAGCGCGTGCTCAAAGCGGAGCCCGTCTACGCGCAGCAGCTGCGCGAGGCCGGCGACCCCCACGCCCAGCCGGCCGTGATGGAGGAGCTCAAGGACGAGGCCCGCCGCCGCGGCCTGTGGAACCTCTTTCATCCGGACCCCGAGCACGGCCCCGGGCTGACCACCGCGGAGTACGCGCCGCTCGCCGAGATCCTCGGCCGCTCGTCCATCGGCCCGGAGGCCTGCAACTGCTCCGCGCCCGACACGGGCAACATGGAGGTCCTCACGCAGTTCGGCACCGCGGAACAGCAGGATCGCTGGCTGCGCCCGCTGCTCGACGGCGAGATCCGCTCCGCGTTCGCGATGACCGAGCCCGACGTCGCCTCCTCCGACGCGACGAACATCGAGCTGCGCATCGAGCGCCACGGCGACGAGTACGTGCTCAACGGCCGCAAGTGGTGGACCTCGGGGGCGATGCGCGAGCGCTGCCGGATCTTCATCGTGATGGGCAAGACCGATCCTCAGGGGCCGCCGTATAGGCAGCAGTCGATGATCCTTGTGCCGCGCGACACGCCGGGCGTGACGGTCGTGCGCAACCTGCCGGTCTTCGGCTACACGGACCCCGAGGGCCACGCCGAGGTGACGTTCGAGGACGTCCGCGTCCCGGCCGCCAACCTGATCGCGGGCGAAGGCGAGGGCTTCTTGATCGCGCAGGCGCGGCTCGGGCCGGGCCGCGTCCACCACTGCATGCGCACCAGCGGCGTCGCCGAGCGCGCGCTCGAGCTGCTGTGCCGGCGCGCGCTCGCGCGGCAGACATTCGGCAAGCCGATCGCCACCCGGGGCAACGTGCTCGACTGGATCGCGGAGGCCCGCATCGAGCTCGAGATGATCCGCCTGCTGACGCTCAAGGCGGCGTGGCTGATGGACACCGTCGGCAACCAGCACGCGCGCACCGAGATCGCGGCGATCAAGGTCGCGGCGCCCACCGTCGCGCTGAAGATCATCGACCGCGCGATCCAGATCCACGGTGGAGCCGGCGTGAGCGACGACTTCCCGCTCGCGACCATGTACGCCCACATCCGCACGCTGCGCCTGGCCGACGGGCCGGACGAGGTCCACAAGCTCACGATCGCCCGCCACGAGCTGCGCCGGCACGAGCCGCCGTCGTGAGCGGCATCGTTCGCGAGCGCCTGAAGGAGGACGTCGAGGTCCTGCGCCTGGACCGTCCCGACCAGCGCAACGCGATGAACTCCGCGCTGCTGGCGGCCTTCGAGCTCGCGCTCGCCGAGCTCGCCGCCGACGACGACCTGCGCGCGCTCGTGATCTCGACCACGACCGAGCTCGCGCTGTCGGCGGGCGCCGACGTCGACGAGTCGCTCGACGCTGCGGGCGGGATCGCGCGCATGGAGGCCTTCACCCGGCTCTGCGCGGCGCTCGAGGCCTTCCCCGCGCCGACGATCGCCGTCTGCGTGGGCAGCGTCATCGGCGCGGGCGCGGAGGTGGCGGCCGGCTGCGACCTGCGCGTGGGCGGCGACAACCTCAAGCTCGCCTGGGCGGGCGCGCGCCACGGCGTGCCGGTCGGCCCCGCGCGGCTGGCCCCGCTGATCGGCGTCTCGCGCGCGAAGGAGATCATCCTCACCGGGCGCATCGTGGGCGCCGAGGAGGCACTGGCGATCGGGTTCCTGCACGACGTCGTCGCTCCCGCCGAGGCCGAGCAGCGCGCGATCGACCGCGCGCACGCGCTCGACGACGTGCGCACGCTGAAGGCCATGTTCGCCGAGCTCGACGACACCGAGGGGCGGGTCGCGTACGAGAACGAGCTGCTGATGGACTTCGAGCGCCACGGCGCGGGGCTGCCGAAGCGGCGGTAGTCCAACGCGTCGCCGGCCCTCCGGCGCCCCCGGCGGTCGGGTTCGGGGCGCCGGGCGCCGGGTAGCGGGCGGGCCATGAAGATCGGCTACTTTTTGTCCAGCGAGGAGTTCGGGCCGCAGGAGCTCGTCCGGCAGGCCAGGCTCGCGGAAGAGGCCGGCTTCTGCGGCCTGTGGATCTCCGACCACTTCCACCCCTGGAACGACGAGCAGGGCGAGAGCCCGTTCGTGTGGTCGGTGATCGGCGCGCTCGCGGAGGCGACCTCGCTGCCGGTCACGACCGCCGTCACGTGCCCGACGCTGCGCATCCACCCGGCCATCATGGCGCAGGCCGCGGCCACCTCGGCCGCGATGATGCCGGGCCGCTTCATCTTCGGCGTCGGCACCGGCGAGGCGCTCAACGAGCACATCCTCGGCGACGCCTGGCCGAACGCCGACGTGCGGCTCGCGATGCTCGAGGAGGCGATCGAGATCATCCGCGAGCTGTGGACGGGCAGACAGGTCACCCACGAGGGCAACCACTACCTCGTCGAGAACGCGCGCATCTACACGCTGCCCGACGAGCTGCCGCCGATCTACATCTCCGGCTTCGGGCCAAAGGCGATCGATCTCGCCGCGCGGATCGGCGACGGTTTCTGCATGGTGTCACCGGACGCCGACGCCGTGCAGCGGTTCCGCTCGGGCGGCGGCGGCGAGAAGACGGTCCAGGCCGGGGCGAAGGTGTGCTGGGGCGAGGACGAGGCGACCTGCCGCGCGACGGCGCACCGGGTCTGGCCGAACGAGTCGCTGCCCGGCGAGCTGCCGCAGATCCTCCCGACGCCCGCCCACTTCGAGCAGGCCGTCGAACTGGTGACGCAGGACATGGTCGCCGAAGGCGTGCCTTGCGGGCCCGATCTCGACCGGCACGCCGAGCACCTGCAGCAGTACGCCGACGCGGGCATCGACGAGGTCTACGTGCAGCAGATCGGCACCGGCCACGAGGACTTCTTCGCCGCCTACCAGCGCGACGTCCTGCCCCGCTTCACCACCTGACCCGCTTCCGCGGTCAGGAACCCTTCAGGCGCTCCCGCGTACGCTCGGGCACATGCGGTCCTGCATCTTCGCCGTCGTCGTCGCGATCCTCGTCGCGGGCTGCGGCTCCTCGCATCCCGACTGGCGGGTGCCGACGGTCAAGCCGGCGGCAGCGCCGCACGCCTCCCCGAGCGCCCTCCGGACCCGTGCCCGTGCGCCGCGCCTGTCGGTGACCCGCACGGGGCGCCTGCCCGCGCCGGTGCAGCTGCCGGCGGTCGCGGCCCGCGGCGCGAGGGTCTACGCGATCGGCGGTCTCGATGTCGCCGACGCCTCGGTGGCGGACATCGTCCTCGTGCGCGGCCACGGCGCCCGCGTGACCGGCCACCTTCCGGCAGCCCTGCACGACGCCGCGGCCGCCACGGTCGGCGGCGCCACCTTCCTCTTCGGCGGCGGCGAAGCGGGCGCCGGGCTGGCGGGCATCCAGCGCATCACCCCCTCCGGCGGGCGGACGGCCGGGCGGCTTCCGGCCGGCGCGTCGGACGTCGCGGCCGCGACGGTCGGGCCGACCGCCTACATCGTCGGCGGCTACACCGGCACGGTCCCGCTGCGCTCCGTGCTCGCCTACACCCCGGGCGACCCCGTCCGCGACGCGGGCCGGATGCCGCGGCCGCTGCGCTACGCGGCCGTGGCGGCGGTCGGCGGTCGCGTCCTGATCGCAGGCGGCACGTCGGGCGTCACGGCACGTCGCGAGATCCTGAGCTTCGACCCGGGCACGGGCGCCGTGCGGCGCATCGGGCGGCTCCCGGTCGCGCTCACCCACGCGGCGGGCGCCGCGCTCGGCGGGCGCTTCTATGTGATCGGCGGGCGCGGCGACGGCCTCGACGCCCAGCACGCCGCGATCTACGCGGTCGATCCGGCGAGCGGGCGCGTCGCGCCGGCGGGGCGTCTGCCGACGGCGCTGTCGGACCTCGGGGCGGCGACGCTCGGCGACCGCATCCTGGCGATCGGCGGACGCGACGCCGGCGGCCGCGTCCACGACGGAATCCTCAGCCTGCGTCCGCAGCCATGAGGCGCCTCGCGCTGCTCGGGCTGCTGGCGGCCGTGAGCGGGTGCGGGGCGGGCGCGACGCTGCCCCGCGTCAGGACGGCGCCGCGGCCGGCCACGCCGCCGGCCGCGCCGCTGGGCGCGCCGCGCCTGCGCGCCGCGGCGCATCTCCCCCGCGCCGGGCAGATCCCGGCCCTGATCGACCGCCACGACGTCTACGCGGCCGGGCGGCCGGGGCACCTGAGCCCCGCCGTCCGCGGCGACCCGGCGCGCGTCTACGTCCCCGACACCAACGCCGACCGCGTCGACGTGATCTCGCAGCGGACCTTCAAGGTCATCGACCAGATCCCCGCCGGCGCGCTGCCCCAGCACGTGGTCCCGTCGTGGGACCTGCGGACGCTGTGGATCGCCAACGACCGCGGCAACAGCCTCATCCCGATCAACCCGCGCACCGGCCGCGCCGGCCGCCAGATCGCCGTCGCGGACCCGTACAACCTCTACTTCACCGCGGACGGGCGCCGGGCGATCGTCGTCGCCGAGGCGCAGCGGGCGCTGGACTTCCGCTCACCGCACACCATGGCGCTCAAGCACCGGTTGCCGGTCCCGACCTGCCCGGGCGTCGACCACATGGATTACACCTCCGGCGGGCGGCGCGCGCTGGTCTCCTGCGAGTTCGGCGGCCGGATGATCGTCGTCGACCTGCAGCGGGAGCGGGTGCTCGCGACGTTCGCGCTGCGTGCCGGCGCCATGCCGCAGGACGTAAAGCTCTCCCCGGACGGCCGGACGTTCTACGTCGCCGACATGGCCGGCGGCGGCGTCTGGCTGATCGACGCCCGGCGCATGCGACCGGTGCGCTTTCAGCCGACGGGGCGCGGCGCCCACGGGCTGTACCCGAGCCGCGACTCCCGCCGCCTGTACGTCACCAACCGCGGCGAGGGCTCAATCTCGGTGATCTCCTTCCGTACGCGCCGGCCTGTCGCCAAGTGGCGTCTGCCCCAGGGCGGCAGCCCGGACATGGGCGGTGTCTCGGCCGACGGTCGCATCCTCTGGCTGTCGGGCCGCTACGACGCCGAGGTCTACGCCATCAGCACGCGCACGGGCAAGCTCCTGCACCGCATCGCGGTCGGTGCCGGGCCGCACGGGATGGCGGTCTGGCCGCAGCCGGGGCGCTACTCGATCGGGCACACCGGCATCCTGCGCTGACGGCAGAGCTCGAGGATCTCGCGCACACTTGAACCGGCGAGTACCGTCGAGGTCATGACTACTCGCCCACACGCACGCGGGCAGGACTTCGTCGACGCGGTGGCGGCCGAGGCAGGCGAGACGGCGGGGGTGCCCGGCGCCTTGAGCGCCGACCCGCGCATGGTCTCCATGACGCCGCCGGCCACCCAGGGACTCGCCTCGCCGAGCCACCTGATCGAGCCGCCCTCAGTACCGGACGGGACCTTCGTCCGCGTCCGCCCGCAGGACCACCCGCTCCCGCCCGCCTGTGAGGTCACGGTCAACTTCCAGGACTACCACCGGTCGAGCTCCAAGCTCGGGCGCTTCGGCAAGATCGTCGGGATCGACGAGGCGGGCGGGGAGTACCTCGTCATGCTGGACAACTTCGAGTGCCTCGGCGCCCCCATGCGCCGCGTCGAGTGGCGCAAGCTGTCGACCTAGAGGATCCGCGTCACCACGAAGATGATGATGATGATCAGGATGATGAGCCCGACGATGCCCAGACCGAGGGCGGCGGTGGGCGGGGCGATCAGTGCGGCGGCGGCGGCAGCCATGTACGGCTCCTTACTCGAGTGGCGGATTGTGGTGGCGCTACCCGGTCGTCGCGGCGCGAAACTCGCAGGCGTCAAACCGCGGTTGTCGCGGCTGGCGAGCACCCGCCGACTGACGGTCCTCCCGGTCCAACGCTGCCGCTGACCCGCCGCGCCAGCAGCCGGCGCTAGGATCCGCCCACATGCGCATGTTCCTCGCTCTGCTCGCCGTGACGCTGTCGGCGGCGACGATGCTCGTCGCGACCGCGTCGGCCTCGCCGACGAAGGCCTGCCACAACATCTCCGACACCGTCGGCAATATCACGGTGAGAAACCTCACCTGCAAGCGGGCCAAGAAAGTCATCCGCTCACACCTCAAGGGCAGGATGACCCCGTTCGGCTTCACGTGCACGCAGAAGCGGTTCGAGGGCGGCGTGACCAACCGCTGCGAGAAGGGCCGCAAGCGCCTCGTCTACTCGCTCGCCGACTAGACATGCGCCGGTAGGAGGCGCCCCGCGGAGCGCGGCTGCCCTACCGCACGCCGGGTAACCGGCGCAGGATCCGCAGGGCAACGGTCATCGTCGCGCCCCACAGGCGCTGGCCGACCATCGGCGGCGGCGCGATCGGCAGCAGGCGCTGGACGGCGACCGTCTGCTCCTCGGTGTACTTGCGAATCCCGACGGCGCCGTGGCGGCGGCCGAGCCCGGAGTCGCCCATCCCGCCCATCGGCGCGTCGACGGACGCCCACGCCGCCGCGTAGCCCTCGTTGACGTTGACCGTGCCCGCGCGCAGGCGCCGGGCGAGCGCGCGCCCGTGGCGGGTGTCGCGGGTCCACAAGCTGAGGTTGAGGCCGTACGCGGTGTCGTTGGCGCGCCCGACGACCTCCTCCTCGGAGCCGAAGCGCGAGACGGCGACGACCGGCCCGAAGGTCTCGTCTGCGAACAGCGTCATGCCGTCCTTGACGTCGCCGAGCAGGGTCGGCTCATAAAAGTACGGGCCGACGTCGGGCCGGGCGCGGCCGCCCGCGAGCACCCGGGCGCCCTTGGCCACCGCGTCCTCGACGTGCGCCTTCACGGTCTCCAGCTGGGTGGCGGACACGAGCGAGCCCATGTCCGCTCCGTAGTCGAGGCTCGTCCCGAGCTTCATCGCGTGCACCCGTTCGGTCAGCCGGCGGGTGAACTCGTCGGCGATGTCCTCGTGCACGAACAGGCGCTCGGCGGAGATGCACAGCTGGCCGGCGTTGGAGAACAGCGCGCGCTCGGCGCCTTCGACGGCGCGGCGCAGGTTGGCGTCGGGCAGGACGATCAGCGCGTTCTTGCCGCCGAGCTCCATCGAGGCGCCGATCAGACGGCGCCCGGCCTGCTCGGCGACCTTGCGCCCGGTGGCCGTCGAGCCCGTGAACATCACGTAGTCGGCGTTCTCGATCAGCGGAGTCCCGAGCTCGGACCCCGAGCCCGTGACGACCTCGAACAGGCCGGCCGGCAGCCCGGCCTCCTCGAGCAGCGCGGCGCCCCACAGCGCGGCGTACGGCGTCTGGCTGTCGGGCTTGAGCACGACGCCGTTGCCGGCCGCCAGGGCGGGCAGCGCGTCGGACACGCTGAGCGTCAGCGGGTAGTTCCAGGGCGCGATGATGCCCACGACGCCGACCGGATGGCGATGCTCGTAGGTGGCGGTGAGGCCCGGGAGCGCGCCGCGGCGGCGGTGGCTGCGCAGGTGGCCGGCGGCGGTGTTGGCGTAGTAGCGGGCGACGATCGCGACGTCGAGCACCTCCTCGAAGGCGTGCCGGCGCGCCTTGCCGGACTCGAGCTGCAGGAGGTCGAGGATCTCGTCCTGGCGGTCGAGCACGAGGTCGTGGACGCGCAGCAGGATCCGGCGGCGCTCGTCGAAGGGGCTCTGCGCCCACGCGGCCTGCGCGGCTCGCGCGCGGACGATCGCGGCCAGCAGATCCTCGGGCGTGCTCTTCGGGACGCTGCCGAGCGGGGCGCCGGTGAACGGCTGCTCGATGACGACCTGCTCGCCGCCGCCGCCGGCCCGCACGCGGGAGGCAAGCGCGTCGAGGCGCTCGGCGGTCCAGTGGCGGGAGGCGGTCTCGGCGGCTCGGGCCGGGGCGGCGGTGTCGGTCACGGTCATGCGACGGATTGTGACGCGCCGGGCTAGCGTCGGCGCCCACGTGTCGATTTTGCAGATCCCCGTTCGTCGTCTGAGTACACGCCAACCACGAAGGAGCACACGATGCGCTTCATGATGCTGATGATCCCGAACATCTCCGAGGAGCAGTGGGGCCCGGGGCCCGACGCCGACGACGTCGCCGCCATGACCCGCTACAACGAGGAGCTGACCAAGGCGGACGTGCTGCTGGCGCTCGACGGGCTGCACCCGAGCTCGAAGGGCGCGCGCGTCTCCGTGGTCGGCGGCAAGCGCACCGTGACCGACGGCCCGGTCACCGAGACCAAGGAGCTCGTGGGCGGCTACTGGCTGATCGACGTCAAGTCCAAGGAGGAGGCCGTCGCGTGGGCCTCGCGCTGCCCGCTGGACGAGGGCGCCACCGTCGAGGTCCGCCAGGTCTACGAGATGTCGGACTTCCCCGACGACATCCAGGCCGCCGGTGAGTTGTCGCTGCAGCCGCCCGAGCAGACGACGCCGCGGAGCGAGTGACGCAGCGCGACACGCAGCGGGCGATCGACGCGGTCTACAGGATCGAGTCGGCCCGGCTGATCGGCGGGCTCGTGCGGAGGGTGGGCGACGTCTGCGCCTGCTCGGCGGGCTGACGACGCCCGAGATCGCCCGCGCCTGCCTCGTCTCAGAGGCGACCGTCGCCCAGCTGGATGCGCCCGGAGCTGTGCCGCGAGGCGCTGCGGCTCGGCCGCATCCTCGCTGGCCTGATGCCGACCCAGGCGGAGTGCTCGGCCTCGTCGCCCTGATGGAGATCCAGGCGTCGCGCGCCGCCGCGCGCGTTGGCCCGTCGGGCGAGCCGGTGCTGGGGCGGGCGGCAGCGAGTTAGGGTTCGCGCTGGGCGCCCGACGGGCTGGCGCGGCGCCGGCGGGCGACGATGCGCTTGTCGAGCGTCGTCACGGCGCCCGACTCGGCGAAGAAGGTGCGGACGCGGTCCATGACGTCGGTGCGATGCTCGTCCTCCCGCGGCCGGATCGGCGCGCCGAAGCGGATCTCGATCGCCACGCGGCGCCGACCCGGCCCGCGGCGCATCCACCGCCGGCCGACCGGCATGGCCTGGTGAGTGCCCGCGACGTAGACGGGCACGATCGCCAGGCCGTGCTGGGCGGCCAGCACAGCGGCACCGGAGTGCAGGCCGCCGACGGTGCCGTCACGAGACCGCGTCCCCTCGGCGAAGATCACGAGGTTCCACCGGTCGGCGATCAGACGGTCCAGGCGCGCGGTGGCATCGGCCTCGGCGCCCTTGCGCTCCACCGCGACGGTGTTGAACAGCAGCGCCACGAGGAGCGCGAGCCGGCGCTTGGCGTAGAAGTAGTCGGCCGCTGCGGCGACGGCGGTATGACGGCCCCACGCGCCGGGGAGGGCGCGCAGGATCGCCGGCGTGTCCATGTGGCTGGAGTGGTTGGCCACGAACAGGACCGGGACGTCCAGGCGGCCGAGGTGCTCGACGCCCAGGACCGTGGGGCTGGTGTAGGCGTCCATCAGCGGGCCGAGCACACGCTGCAGCACGACGCCGCGGACGGCACACGCCGCACCGCTGCGCGCCCACGCCACGTCGGGGGTCATGCGATCTTGCCCGGGTTGAGGTTCCCGCCCGGGTCCGTCCCCTCGAACAGCGCGCGCACCATCCGCACGCCCGGCGGCGAGACGTCCTGCTCGAGCCACTGCGCGTGCTCGGTCCCCACCGCGTGGTGATGCGACAGCGTCCCGCCGGAGTCCACGAACGCCTGCTGGACCGCGCCCTTGACCCGGTCGTACTCCTCCAACCCATCGCGCGTGCCGGTGGGGATTATCGCGAACGTGAAGTACAGGCAGGCACCCGCGTGGTAGGAGTGCGACAGGTGGCACATGATGTAGCCGCGTACGCCCAGGGCGCCGAAGGCTCCGTGGGCTGCGGTCCGCACGTTGGCGTAGAGCCCCGGCAGCACGCTCCACGGCGCCGCCGTCTCGCTCACGTCGGCGAGCACCCCGTGGGCGAGCAGGAAGTCGCGGATGTAGGGCGTGTCGAACTTCTTCTGGTCATACAGCGCGCCCGGGCCGCTCCCGATGCACAGGCCGCCGTGGCGGGAGACGATCCTTTGGACGAGCTTGCGCTGCGCGGCGACGTGGGCCGCCGTCCCCTCGAAGCCGACGAACGACAGGCACAGCTCGTCGAGGTCGACCCCCCGGCGCTTGTGGAGGAAGCTCATCAGCGCCTTGGACTGCAGGCGGTCCAGGAGCGTCGGGGCCTTGCGAGTGGCGAAGGAGAGCTTCGTCTCCGGCGCGTCGGAGACCCGGGTCAGCAGCGGCGCCGCCTCGCTGGCGGCGATGTCGCGCATCGCGGCGAGCCCGTCGGGCCAGGTCGGGAAGAGATAGCCGAGGATCCGGCGATCGGCGGGGACCCGGCGGACGTGCACGGTCGCCTCGGTGATGATGCCGAGGCGCCCCTCGCTGCCGAGCACCATCTCGCGCACGCTCGGCCCCGTCGAGGTCGCCGGAACCGGTCGGACCGCCAGCACGCCGGTCGGCGTGACCGCGCGCAGCCCGCGGACGATGTCGGCGACATCGCCGTAGCGGTCGGACTGCATGCCGGACGAGCGCGTCGCGATCCAGCCGCCAAGCGTGGAGTGCGTGAAGGAGTCGGGAAAGTGCCCGGCGGTCCAGCCCTGCGCGCCCAGCTGGGCCTCGAGCTGCGGGCCGAAGACGCCCGCCTGCACGCGTGCGAGACGGGAGGTGTCGTCGACGCCGAGGACCCGGTCCAGGCAGCCGAGGTCGACGGAGACCACCGTCCGCGTCTCCGTCGCGGCCGCCTCGAGGCTGCCGGAGATGCTCGAGCCGCCGCCGAAGGCGATCAGCACCGCGTCCGCGTCGAGCGCCGCGCGCATCAGTGCGCCCACCTGGTCCTCGCTGGCGGGCCGCACGACCACGTCGGGCAGCCGGCCGACGTCCCCGCGCCGGTGGCGGACGAGGTCGCGCAGGCTCTTGCCGCGCGCGTGCTGGAGGCGGTCCAGCGCGTCGGTCGAGACGTGCTCGGCGCCGACCGCCCCCTCCAGCGTGGCACGCAGGTCGCCGTCGAGCACGGGCTCCGGGATCTCGAGGGCGCCGAACGCGACGGGCGGAGCCGCCGCCCGGGTCAGGTCGAGCCCGAGCGCCTCGAGCATGAAGGGCGCGAAGCCGGGCTTGTCCTCGTGGGTGAACACGATGTCCTCACGACCCCATCCCCACCATTTCATGCCGGCCATGACCCCATCATGACGAGCGATGCTTTCCCTTGGGTGCGGGTACCCAACCCGTATGAGCCACGATCGACGCGGCCGCTTCCTGGGGATCCCGTACGACTGGCGGCGCCCGACGGCACAACGCTCTCGCGAGCGGATGTGGGATCCCGATGACCGGCGGGTGATCGTCCCCAGGGCGTACGGGTGGGGCTACTCCGTCAACTTCGCCGCCCTGCTGCGCAAGTTCGGCCGCCGCTAGAGCCTCGTCAGTCCAGCTGCAGGACGGAGAGGATGTTGCCGGCCGGATCCTTGAACCAGGCGATCAGCGGCCCGCCGTGGCGCATGATGCCCTTCTCGTCGACGCCGTCGAGCACCTCGAATCGGACCCCGCGCGCCGCGAGCGCGTCCACGGCCGACTCGATGTCATCGACCGGGAAGTTCAGGATCGTGAACGTCGCCGGTATGTGATCCTCCCCCTTGGGATAGATCAGCGTGTCGCGGTCGCCGACGATGTGCAGATGGAGCATGCCGTGCTCCTCGGTCACGCGCAGGCCGAGCGTCTCGCCATAGAACTGCTTGGCTCGCGGGATGTCGTCCACCGCGAAACCGCTGAATGCCTTGGTGTCCTCGAACATGATGCTTCCTCTCGGTGGTGTCTCAGGCGACGTCGCCTCCGTCCCTTTACCGGGTAGTCCCGGGCTATGCCGAGCGGTCACCCGAGGTCGCAGCCTCTCTCGAAGTCCGCCTACGATAAGGCGTCCAAGGTGGCCGAGCGGATCCTGACCGAGCCGCCACTGGCCGACGTCGCCAGCAGGCTCCGCAAGGTCCGGCAGGCCTTGGAGCGCCTGCACTACGACCTCGGAGCCGGCGGACACCGAGCGACGAGCCCAGTTGACAGGTAACCCTATGGTTGCCTATTCTGGTGGGCATGGACGCGGTGTTCAAGGCTCTGGCGGACCCGACGCGTAGGAGCCTGCTCGACGAGTTGTTCAAGCAGGACGGGCAGACCCTGAGCGCGCTCGAGCGGCGGCTGCCGATGACGCGCCAGAACGTCATGAAGCACCTGCGGCTGCTCGAGGAGGCCGGTCTCGTGGTCACGAAGAAGCGTGGCCGCGAGCGGCTGCACTTCCTCAACGCGGTTCCGATCCGCCTCGTCCACGACCGCTGGGTGAGCAAGTACGCCGAGCCCTGGGCCGCGACGCTCAGCGGCCTCAAGAACGCAATCGAGGAGGAAGTCATGGAGAAGGTCTTCGAGATCTACATCAAGACGACGCCGGAGCGCCTGTGGGAGGCGATCACCGACGACGAGATGCGGCGGCGCTACAACTTCGGGGTCGGGGTCACGTCAGACTGGACGCCCGGCTCGAGCTACGAGGCGGTCCATCCGACGGCGCCCACCCCGATCGGCTCGGGCGAGAACCTGGAGGTCGACCCGCCGCGCCGGCTCGTCCAGAGCTTCACGGCCCAGTGGAGCGAGGACGTGCGGCGCGAGGGGACCTCGAGGGTCACCTGGGAGATCGAGCCCGTCGGCGATTCGTGCCGGCTGACCGTGACCCACGACCAACTGCGCGAGGGCGTCAACGACCAGATCTACGGCGGCTGGCCGCAGATCCTCTCCGGCCTCAAGACGTTGCTGGAGACCGGGGAGTCGCTCACCACGCCCGGCTCGCTGCTGTACTCCCAGGCTCCGTGATCGACGTCCGAACCGCACACACGGCCGACGTCGGTGCCGTGACGCTCGACGCCGCGCGCGGGCTGCTGGAGATCGTGTTCGCCGGCGAGATGAGCGACGAGGACTGGGAGCACGCCCTGGGGGGCGTCCATGCCCTGGCGTGGGACAGCGGCGAGCTCGTCGGGCACGGCTCCGTCGTCCAGCGGCGACTGGTGCACGGTGGGCGCGCACTGCGCGCCGGCTACGTGGAGGGCGTCGGCGTCCTCGCGAGCCGGCGCGGCCGCGGGCACGGTGCGGCGCTGATGGGAGCGCTGGAACGGGTGGTGCGCGGCGCCTACGACGTGGGCGCCCTGGGCTCCACCGACCAGGCGGCGGGCTTCTACGCCGCGCGCGGCTGGGAGGCCTGGCAGGGGCCGACCTCCGCGCTGACACCGGCCGGCACGGTGCGCACCGCGCAGGAGGACGGGTCGGTCTACGTCCTCCCGGTGAGCGTGACCCTCGATCTGACGGGCGCGCTCACGTGCGATTGGCGCGACGGCGACGTCTGGTGACGGGGAAACCGACAGCACCGGCGCCGGAGGCGATCGTTGCCGATAGTTGCACTCAGGTGATCAAGTGAGACGAGAGTGTAGCGTTTAAGTGGTATGCTCTCGTCTCAGATGACCGAGACCTTCCACCGCCCGGTCGAGTTCATGCGGGCCGACGCCGCCCGCAACGTGCACCGGATCGTCGAGGTGGCCGCGCGGCTGCTCGGCGAGGACCCCAACGCGGGGATGGCGGAGGTCGCTGCGGCGGCTGGCATCAGCCGAGCGACCGTGTACCGGCACTTCGCGACGCGCCCCGCGCTCGTGAGCGCGATCCGCCGGCAGGCCGTCGAGCAGGGCGAGCAGGCGCTCTTGGAGTGCGGGCTCGCCGATGGCCGCCCCACCGACGCGCTGGACCGGCTGGTCCGGGCCTGGCTGGACCTTGCCGAGCGCTATTCGTTCCCGCAGCTCGCCGCGCAACCCGGGAGCGACGAGTCCGACGAGGCCCGCGAGCATCGGCGGCGGGCCTTCGGCGAGCCGCTGGTCGCGCTCATCGAGCGCGGGCAAGCTGCCGGCGAGTTCGCTGCGGAGGGCTCGTCCGAGTGGCTGGCTCGCGCCTTCGGGGCACTCGTGCTGGCGGGGGCGCGCGCGGTCGGCGACGGCACGCTGACGCGCGAGCAGGCGCCGGAGGTCGTCTTCCGCACGCTGCTGGAAGGGCTGCGCGCATGACCGCTCCCGTGGACGCCGGCGCGCTGAAGGGCCGCGCGCTCGCGACCGTGTTCGGCGCGCTCATGCTCGGCATGTTCCTCGCGGCGCTCGACCAGACCATCGTCTCGACCGCGCTCCCGACCATCGTCGGGGACCTCGGAGGGCTCGATCACCTCTCCTGGGTGGTCACCGCGTACCTGCTCGCGTCGACGGCGTCGACGCCGCTGTACGGGAAGCTCGGCGACATGTACGGGCGCAAGCCCGTGTTCCTCGCCGCCATCCTCGTCTTTCTCGCCGGGTCGATGCTCTCCGGGCTCAGCGAGTCCATGGGCGAGCTCATCGCCTTCCGCGCCGTCCAAGGCATGGGGGCGGGCGGCCTGATGGTCGGCGCGCAGGCCATCATCGCCGACATCGTTCCGCCACGGGAGCGCGGCCGCTACATGGGGATCATCGGCTCGGTGTTCGCGGTCGCCTCCGTCGCCGGGCCGCTGCTCGGAGGCTTCTTGGTCGAGACGATCTCCTGGCGCTGGGTGTTCTACGTCAACATGCCCATCGGCGCGCTCGCCGTGCTCGTCGTCGTCTTCCGCCTGCACCTCAACACCCCCGCTCAGCGCCACACCATCGACTACCTCGGCGCGGGGCTGCTAACCGCCGGCGTCAGTGCGATCGTGCTCCTGACCACGTGGGGCGGCAACGAGTACGCCTGGGGATCGATGGTCATCGTCGGGCTCGCCGCCGCCGGGATCGCGCTCCTGGCCGCGTTCGTCTGGCAGGAGCGCCGGGCCGCGGAGCCGATCATCCCGCTGACCCTGTTCCGGTCATCGGTGTTCCGCGTCGCGACCGGCATCGGCTTCGTCATCGGCATGGCCATGTTCGGCGCCATCATCTTCATCCCGCTGTTCCTGCAGCTCGTCTACGGCGTCAGCCCGACGAGCTCGGGCCTGCGCATGCTGCCGCTGATGGCCGGGCTGCTCACCGCGAGCATCCTCTCCGGGCGCGTCATCAGCCGCATCGGGCGCTACAAGGCGTTCCCGATCGCCGGGACGGCCGTCACAGCCGTGGGCCTGTTCCTGCTCTCGCGGCTGGCCGTGGACACCGCGCCCGGGGTGGCGTCCGTCTACATGCTCGTCGTCGGGGTGGGCATCGGCCTCGTCATGCAGGTGATCGTCCTCGTGGTGCAAAACGACGCGCCGGCCCGCGACGTCGGCGCCGCGACGTCCACCGCGACCTTCTTTCGCTCCATGGGCGGCTCGCTCGGCGTCGCGATCTTCGGCGCGATCTTCGCGTCCCGGCTGGCGCACGGACTCAGCACCCTGCCTGCCGCCGCCTCCTCGCGGCTGTCCGGCGGCGTCAACATTCGCCCCGCACAGCTCGACGGTCTGCCCCCCGCGGTGCGCCACGAATTCCTGCTCGCCTTCGTCGACGCGCTCCAGCCGGTCTTTCTTCTCGGCGCCGCCCTCACCGCCGTCGCGTTCGCCCTCGCCTGGCTGCTGCGAGAGGTGCCCCTGCGCGGCACGACCCACGCAGCGGCCGATCTCGCCGCCGAAGCGGCCTCGAGCGGCTCCACCGGCGCCGAGGCCCTCGCGGGCAGGCCCGTCCCAGCCGGCCGCGACGCGTAGAGTCAACCCATGAGCACCGCCCAAGCCGCCACCATCGTCACCGGCGTCGACTTCGTCTCCGTCCCGACGCGCGACCTCGAGGGTGCCATCGCCTTCTACGGGGAGACGCTCGGCCTGCACCGCTCGGTGTACCGACCCGAGCGGCACTTCGCCGAGTTCGAGACGGGCACCGTCACGCTGAATGTCCTCGATCCGGAGCGCATGGGCATCGGATCGTTTCAGGCCAACAGCAGTCACCTCGCACTGCATGTCGAGGACGTCGCGGCGGCTCGCGCGACGCTTCAGCAGCGCGGCGTCACCTTCCTCGGGGACATCGTCGACACCGGCGTCTGCCATATGGCGATCTTCGCCGATCCCGACGGCAACGCGCTGATGCTCCACCACCGCTACGCGCCCCGGCAACCCGAGGCTTGATCGGCGGGCGTCCGATCAGCCCGATTTGACCTTCCGAAAGGGCTAGCACTCTTGGCGCATTGAGCGTAGGGTGCCGTCATGACTCTCCCGTTCATCGATGTCGGCGATTCACAGGGCTCAGTTCACTGGGATCGCGCGCGCGAAGCAGGCAAGGCCGCGATCGCCGCGTGCAAGGCGACCGAGGGCGGCGATTTTCGCTCGAGCACGTTCTCCGGCGCACGCGTGAAGGCGATCCACAAGGCCGGCCTTCCGCTCATGCCGTACCACTACCTCCGCCCGCGCACGGACAGGCACGGCTCCAAGGAGGCGGAGTTCGCGCTTGCCGTGCTCGAGGATGCGGGCTGGAGGCCACGCAGCAAGCGCTTCAAGCGCGGCCCGGACGCCCCACTGGTGATGGACATCGAGCAGCACCTCAACGAGAAGATGCTCGCGAGGATGACCGGGGCGCAGCTGCTGCACTACGCGGAGGAATTCGCCGGCACGGTGTTCGAGCGGACGGGTCGCGGCGTGATGACCTACGTCTCGCCCGGCTTCATGCCCGAGCTCGGCAACCGGGCGCCGGTGCACGCGGAGAACGTGTGGGTCGCGGCGTTCTCGTTCGGGAGCGGCAAGCCCCCGACGCCGGCGGGCTTCTCGAGGCGCCACGTCCGCGCGCACCAGTTCTCAGAGCACGGCACCTTCCCGGGTGTCGGCACGACCGTCGACCTCAACGTCTGGCTCGGGAGCGCCAGGAGCCTGGTCGCCTGGATCGAGGGCAACCCGATCCCGGGCGCGGGCGGGCCGCCCTCGCCGGAACCGACCGTGTCCACGGAGGAGATCCAGAAGCTGCTCAAGCAGATCGGCTTTCCGATCAAGGTGGACGGGCACCGCGCGGGGAAGACCGCGCAAGCGATAAAGGACTTCCAGCGCGCCTACGTGGGCTCCCCGCCCGTCCCGCCGCTCGTGCAGGATGGGCTCGTGGGCCCGAAGACCGAGAAGGCGCTGCGGGCGAGCGCGGCGAACGACGGCCTCTGCTCGACGCACTTCAAGTTCAAGGAGTTCGCCTCCTCGCACACGGGCGCGATCCGCACGCACCGGGAGTTGGTGATCGGGCTCGAGAAGCTGCGGGCTCACGTCGGCCATTCGATCGGGGTGCTGTCCGGCTTCCGGGACTTCGACCTGGGTGCGTCGATGAGCCAGCACAAGTTCGGCAACGGCATGGACCCGACGGAGCCGCTCTCGACGGTCCGGGAGGTCGCGGCCCTGAAGGTCTTCTCCGGCATCGGGCACTCGCCGGGCAGCGACCGCGTGCGCCACGTGGACGTCCGTCACGTCGGCCCGAACACCACTCCCGGCGCCAGCAAGTCGCGGCCCGAGATCTTCGTCGACGCGTTCTGAGGCGAGGCCGGGGGTGCCGGCCCTGACCCGGAAGTGAAACCAGCACACTCCGTACGTGCTCTTCGGCGCGTACGCAGCTCTCCTGGCCTGTGCGCTGCTCGTCCACCAGCTCTGGTGGGGCGGCTTCGTGCTCTGGCACCCGCACGGCGCGCTCGTGCTCGCGGCGCTGTGGTGCCTGGCCCGGCCGCGCTCGGTGGCGCGCTTCCTGCTGCTGGTGGCCACGGCGGTGGTGGCCCTGGCGCTCGACCTGCCGCAGGTCGGCGACCACCTCCTGCTCGTGCTGGTCACGGGCATGGCGATCCTCGGCTGGGCGGCGGCACGGCTGCGGCGCGGACGTCCCGTCGACGGGACCGCCCTATGGGCGGCGCTGGCTCCGTTCCTGCGTGCCGAGGTCGCGCTCCTCTACGGCGCTGCAGCGCTCGCGAAGCTCAACACCGGCTTCCTGGACCCAACGACCAGTTGCGCGGCTTCCATGTCGCGGCGGATCGCGTGGCTGGACCCGTCACTCCTGCACGGAAGTGAGCGGACGCTGGCTGCGATCTACGGAACGGTCGCGATCGAAGCCTCCCTGCCGGTGCTGCTTCTCGTGCGACGCACCCGCCCGGTCGGGCTGGCGCTCGGCGCCGCGTTTCACCTCGTCCTCGCGCTCGCAGGCAACGTTCCATTCTCCGCGCTCGTTCTCGCGCTGTACGTCGCCTTTCTGCCTGAGACCACGCCGGCGCGGCTGCGCGCGCTCGCCCGCCGCCGGCCCCGACTGGGAACGGCCGCACAGGCGCTGCGACGCCACGCTCGTTCGCCGCTCGCGGTGCCAGCGGGGGTGGCCGCCTGGCTGGCCGGCTCGGCTTCGAGCCTGGCTCCGGGCGCCTACGG
The DNA here is from genome assembly GCA_038318085.1 of Solirubrobacterales bacterium. GTDB lineage: Bacteria > Actinomycetota > Thermoleophilia > Solirubrobacterales > Solirubrobacteraceae > DATLGB01. Next base: position 12,819 of record JBBQBV010000005.1, on the reverse strand, counting down.
CGGACCGGTCGCCAGCGCGGCCCGGCTTGCGGTGGTGGGCGGGATCCTGGTGGCCGCCGGGGTGCTCCTCGTGGCATTCGCGCCCGGCACGGGTGCCGGCCCGCATCCCCGGCTCGTGCCCCCGCGCGCCCACCTGCACCCGGCCTTCGCCGCCGGCCTTCTGCTCCTGGTCCTCAACGCTGCCAGCCCGTATCTCGGCCTGAAGACGGAGGCGTCGTTCACGATGTTCTCCAACCTGCAGACCGAGCCCGGCCACTGGAACCACGCCTTCCTGCCCGAGGGCCTGCGGATCTTCGGCGCCCAGGACGATCTTGTTCGTCTCACCGCCTCTCCCGATCCCCGCCTCGAGCGCCGCGCTCGCGACGGGACCCTGATGGTGCGCTTCGAGCTCGAGCGCTACCTGCGCGCCAACCCCCGCTCCAGCGCCTCGGTCCTGCCGGCGACCGCGCCGCCGGGCACGGCGCCGCAGCCGATGCGTGCCGCGGGGCTGCCGCGCGCTCCGCTGCTGGACCACCTCGTCAACTTCGCCGACGTGCATCCGGGCGCCCGTGGGCGTTGCTGAGGCTCAGCGTCGGCGCTACGCCCGCCTGCGCCCAGACCGAAACGGGCCAGAGCGCGTGGTGCCGGAGCGCGCTACGCGCTGGAGGGCTCGAGCTCGACTTTCGTCCAGCCCGAAGCGCTGATCGCGACGAGCTTCCTTGGTTCGTATGCCGGTCGGGACTTCACGCCCGGGTTCTGGTGCGGGCAGCGTTGTCCGGCTCAGGTGGCATGGGGTTAAGGCTGGCGGCGTCGAAAAGCGAGGGTTGAGGCGGCGGTGAGACCGACTCCAGCAGACGGCTGCCGAGGTCCGTGATCACGCGATTGCGTGCTGCCTCGGCCTCAGCGGGGAGGCCGTCGATTCCAAGCTCCGCTGCGATCGCCGCGAAGAGTCCGGCTGCCGCCACATATCGCCTGCCCCGGGTCTGCCCAACAGCCCTCAGCAGCCCTGCCGCGGTCGCGCCACGGAGATCCGCTGTGGCGGTAGCCGCGCTTACGTCCGTCGCGCCGCGGTAGCTGCCGCGGCCAGCCCGGATCTGTCGAGCACCCAGGAGCGTGAGGAGATCCGGCGGTTGCGCGCCGAGGTCTTCGAGCTGCGACGGGCGAATGAGATCCCGAAATCGGCCAGCGCGTTTCTCGCGACCCGGCTCGACGCAGACCGAACGAAGTGACCGCGCATATCGATGGACATCCGGACGCCGGCATGTCCAGGACCGTGCAGCGTACGATCACTGCAGGACCGGCGCTCGGACTGGGTTATAGGTCGTGCTATCGGAGTCCCCGTCAAAGCCGGGCGGCCTAAGGGAGCCGGAGAAGGTTCTGCGGAACCGGCTTTGCATCAAATGTGTGCCACGTGGTTGACAGCGGCCGCGTGATGGTGTTCTCAGGCCGGTGGCCGTCGTGCCTCGAAGGAGCAGCCGCATCACCGCTCGTGCGGGTGCGACGTGGACGATGTACCTACGTCCGCGGAAGGGTGTTCCAAGCGAAGATCACGACGCTGACCTCGCAGGCGCAGCTCGCCGATCTGGTACCGGGACAGCTCGTCGAGGTCTCGGGAGAGATCATCGGCAACCCCTGCAGCAGTTGTTCAGGCTCCCCAGCCAGATGCTCCCGTACCTCGGGATCGACGAGGAAGCCTTGACGAAGCCACGTTCCGCGCCGGAGAGCCAAGCCCACGCCCGGACTCGAGCCGGGGATCCCTTCATCACGAGTCCCACGATTCGCGGCCGACCGGCGAACTAGCGCCAGATGCGGTCAGGCTGGTCAGTCTCAGCCGGTTGGATCAGCCGAACTCGGGACATGGACGGGGACACGGTGTGGTCGTGCGGCTGTCGCGAGCCCGACAGGTGGACGTACCATGACCACGTGCAGGATGTGAGTCAGCTTCCAGGACATGACCTGTTCCTGCAGGGCGTGTGTGATTTGCGGGCTGGTCGAAAGACTCAGGCGAGCCTGCTCGTGTCGCTCGCTCATACCCGACTGAGCGCGGTGGGGCTAGACCTTCCCACAGCGGAGGGCGGTCCCGCTGGACACGAGCTCTACGACCTGCTCGCGGCTGAGCATCCCGAGTCAGCACACGGTCGCTACAACGCGCTTCTCCGGCGCATGGCGAGCTTCGCGCGCGCCGCGGAGCATGCGACCTCGCGCTGACGCCGAGCGCGTTCGGACCTTCGCGCGCGAGCTCGGCCGGCTCATCCGGACGCCTGCCCGGATGTACCTCACAGGCGGCGCGACCGCAGTCCTCGAGGGCTGGCGCGCGACGACCGTCGACATCGATGTCCGGTTCGAGCCGGACTCCGACGAACTGCTACGCAACATCCCTGCGCTCAAGGAGCGCCTCCACGTCAACGTCGAACTTGCGTCGCCACCCGACTTCATCCCGGAGCTTCCCGGGTGGCGCGAGCGCAGCCCGTTCCTCATGCGGGAGGGGAGGCTCGACGTCCACCACTTCGACCATTACTCCCAAGCGCTGTCGAAGTTGGAACGCGCATTCGACCAGGATCTGCAGGATGTTCGCGAGATGCTCCAGCACCGCCTCGTCGATCCCGCCCTCGCGATGACCCTCTACGACGCCATCGAGCCCGAGCTGTACCGATACCCCGCTATTGACCCGACGTCATTCAGAGCGCGTGTCGAGGCTCAATACCGCCGCCCCGACTAACGGCGGGGAGCACCCGGCGCGACCTGCGCGTCGAGGTCGAGCATCAGTTCAGCGCCGGCGACTACGTTGCCGCCCGCTGCACGTTCAGCGGCACACACGACGGCGAGTCTTGGCCCGCCGCCGACCGGCCGCAACATCAGCTTCAGCGGTCTCACGATCAGCCGCTGTGAGAACGGCCGCATCGTGGAGGAGTGGGAGCTCGTCGATCTCGCCGCGCTGCTCGGCCAGATCGGTGCGCCCCGGAGCCGGCGCACAGCTGATCGGTCGAGGGCCGCCACCTGCTTTGCCCGTGGCGGGCGCGCCGGCTCACAACGTCCTGACTGCGCCGTCTGCGATCCGAGCTCGCGGCGGATCAGCGCCCAAAGCCAAGCCGACGCCCGGACTCGAACCGGGGACCCCTTCATTACGAGTGAAGTGCTCTACCAGCTGAGCTACGTCGGCGGGCGGCGGCCAGTGTAGTCCTGGCAGCGCAGGCGCCGCGGGGCTCGCGGACCGCCACCGGCCGGGCGGGAGAGCGGCCGGCGGCGGATCGCGGGGGTGGTTCAGACGCGGGGTGGCGGGGGCGCGGGCACGGTGCGCTCGTCGCGGTGCACGAGCCCGTTGTCGAGGGCGCGCCGGTCGCCTTCGGACTCGGGCCGGCGGTCCGCGTAGACGTCGGCGACAGGCAGCCGCTCGTCGACTTCGGGCTCGCCGAGGTCCAGTTCGTCATCGGCCAAACCCTGTTCGTGCAGGTCCGCCCGGTCCTCGTGCGCACCGGCTTGCCGGCGAGCGACCTGGGCCTGCCGGTCGGCCCGCTGAGCCTTCAGACGGGCGGCCTCGGCGCGCTGCTCGGCGACGGACGCGCGCGAGTGGCGCTCCGAGGCCAGCTCGCGGTGGTGCGAGGCGGCACGCTCGCGCTCCCGGTTGCGACGGCGCTCGGCCTGCCTGCGCGGCGACAGGACCGCGAGATAGACGATCGCGGCGAGCAGCAGAAGGGATGCTACGACGATCAGGACGATGGCGGTGGTGGTCATGCGAACTCCTCTCCTTGGCCCACGGCAGGCCTCCCGCCGAGGGATATGCCCGACCCTCCCGGCGGCCAAGCGCCCGCGTCAGCCGCGGATGACGCGACCTGCGAAGAAGCGACGGCTAGCGTCTCGCGGCGATGACCGCCTTCGACCTCCAGTGCCACTCCAGCTACTCCGACGGGGCGCTGCCGCCGGCCGAGGTGATGGCCCGCGCGGCCGCGGCCGGCGTCGAGCTCGTCGCGCTCACCGACCACGACACGGTCGGCGGCGTGGCCGAGGCGCAGGCCGTCGCGCGCGGGCACGGGATGCGCTTCAGCCCGGCGGCGGAGATCTCCGCGGTCGAGGGCCCGCACGCGGACCTGCACATCCTCGGCTACGAGCTCGACGTCACGGACTCGACGCTGCTGGACGCACTCGAGGACTTCCGCGCGGATCGCCAGCGGCGCGTCGAGGCGATCGCCGACCGGCTCGAGGAGCTCGGCTTCACCGTCGACCGCACGGTGCTCGCCGAGCGCAAGGCCGCCGGCCTGCCGATCGGCCGCCCGCACATCGCCGACGCCGTGCTCGAGCACCCGGAGAACCGCAGCCGGCTGCTCGCGGAGGGCATCGAGGACAAGAACGGCTTCTTTCCGCAGTACATAGTGCCGGGCGCCAAGGCCTTCGTGCAGCGCTCCCGACCGACGGTCCCCGAGGCGATCGACGTCATCCACGCCGCGGGCGGCGTGGCGGTCTGGGCGCACCCGTTCTGGGACATCGAGGACGCGGACGAGGTGCTCGCGACGATCGGCACCTTCACGGCCGCGGGCCTGGACGGCATCGAGGCGTTCTACGCGACCCACAGCGCCGAGCAGACGCACCTCCTCCACGACACCGGCATGGCGCGCGGCCTGCTGATCACCGGCTCGACGGACTTCCACTCCCCCGATCACGACCGCTTCAGCGGGTTCTGCGGCTTTGAGATCTACGGGCGCGAGCCCGTGCTCGGGCCGATCGGGGCGCGCTCCGCGCGCGTATAGAGGTTCACGCGCCCGCCGCGCGCGAAGCCGCACAGCGTCAGCCCGCGGTCGTCGGCGAGCCGCACCGCCAGCGAGGTCGGGGCGCCAACGCCGACGAGGATCGGCGCGCCCGCCACGCAGGCCTTCTGGACGAGCTCGAAGGAGAGCCGGCCGGAGACGCACAGCACGTGGCCGTGCAGGGGGAGGAGCCCGTCGAGCAGCGCGCGGCCGACGACCTTGTCCATCGCATTGTGGCGCCCGACGTCCTCGCGCACGGCGACCAGCGCACCGGCAGCGTCGAACAGCCCGGTGGCGTGCAGGCCGCCGGTGCGCGCGAAGCCCGGCTGCCGGAGGCGGTCCGGCAGGGAGGCGAGCAGCGCGCGGGTGACCACCGGGCCGTCCGGTAACGGCCCGGAGTGCACGGCGACCTCCTCCAGCGCGCCCTTGCCGCAGACCCCGCAGGACGACGTCGTGTAGAAGGAGCGCGGGCTCGGCTCGCGCGTCAGCGGGCCCGCGACCTCGACCGTGTTGACGGCGAGATCCGCCGTCGGGCCGGCCTCGCGCGGGCCGTCGATCAGCCCCTCGCCGTAGAGAAACCCGAGCGCGAGCTCGTCGTCGTGGCCGGGCGTGCGCATCGTGACCGCGAGCGGCGTGCCGTCGACGCGAATCTCCAGCGGCTCCTCGACGGCGACCTCGTCGTCGAGCTCGGCCGCGTGGACGGCGGCGATGGCCCCCCGGATGCGGACCTCGGTCATGCGATGGCCAGCAGCCGCTCGAGCCGGAAGGCGAGGGCCTCCAGCGCGAGCTCCTCGGAGACGTTGAGGATGAGGCTCGCTCGCGTCTCCTCGACGAGCTCGAGCGCCTCACGCAGCGCGGCCGCGGAGCGCCCGGCGGCGGCGACGGCCAGCTCCGGCCCGCGGTCGGCGTTGTGGGCGAGGTCGGCGGCGCCGGCCGCGACGCAGGTCAGGTCGCGCAGCCACAGGCCGGCGAGCTGGAGCGCGTGGTCGATCGTCTGCGTTCGCACGCGGCGCTCGGCGCGGCGGATGCGCTCCTCGTACTCGGTGGTCTTGCGGCGCCTGCCCTTGGACGGCAGGTAGGTGAGCTCCTCGTCGCGCAGGCGCTCGAGGTCGGCGCGCGCGGCGGCGGCGTGGACGACGCCCAACTCGAGCACCGCGCGCCACGGCGCGTCGCGCACCGGCGCGCACACCAGGGCCTCGGCGCAGGCGCGCAGGGCGGCGCCGGCCTCCCCCGCGAGCAGCGTCGCGCGGTCGGCGTCCCCGAGCGAGAGCCGGGCGCAGGCCAGCGCGGTCTGCGGCGGCACCCCCTCGGCCGCGAGCCCGGCCGCGAGCCGCGCGGGCGGCGGCGCGTCGAAGCGCACGAGCTGACACCGCGAGGCGATCGTCGGGAGGACCTGCCCCGGGCGGTCGGTCAGCAGCAGCAGGACGACGTAGGACGGCGGCTCCTCGAGCGTCTTGAGCAGCGTGTTGGCGGCCGCGTCGTTCATCGCGTCGGCGCGCTCGATGACGAAGATCCGCCGCGTCGCCTCGAACGGCGTGTGCGTGGCGGCGACGACGACCGCGTCGCTGACGTCGGAGCGCAGCATCTCCGCGGCGCCGCTGGGCGCCACCCAGGTCAGGTCGGGGTGGACGCCGGAGCGCGCTCGGGCGCGGACGTTGTCCGGGTCGCGCGCCCCCTCGGCGAGCAGCTCGCCCGCGAACGCGCGGGCCGCGGCGCGCTTGCCGCTGCCGGCCGGGCCCGCGAGCAGGTAGGCGTGGTTGGGGGCGTGCGCGAGCGCCGAGCCGAGGACCGCGGCGGCGTGCGGATGGGCGTCGAGGCGCACGGTGAGGCAGTCTATGAAGCGTGCGCGGCCGGCTGATCACCGTCGAGGGACTCGACGGCGCGGGGAAGTCGACGCTCGTCCGCGGCCTGACGCAGGCGCTGGGCGCGACCGCGCTGCGCGAGCCGGGCGGGGAGCCGCTCGCCGAGCGCATCCGCGACCTCGTCAAGGCGGGCGACTTCGATCCCCGCGCGGAGGCGCTGCTGTTCGCCGCCGCGCGCGCCCAGCTCACCGCGCGCGAGCTCGGCCCCCGCCTGGCCGCCGGGGAGACGCTCGTGCTCGACCGCTTCGTCGACTCGTCGCTCGCCTACCAGGGCGGCGGGCGCGGACTGGGGATCGACGCCATCAGGGCGATCAACGAGCTGGCGACCGGCGGCCTGGTCCCCGACCGGACGCTGCTGCTGCGCATCGATCCGGCCGTCGGGCTCGAGCGCGTGGACGGGCGCGGCGACGCCGACCGCTTCGAGAACCTCGAGTTCCTGCGCCGCGTGGCCACCGCCTACGACGAGCTGGCCGCCGCCGAGCCGGAGCGCTGGCTGGTCCTCGACGCCGCCCGGGCGCCGGGCGAGCTGCTCGCGACCGCTGTCGCAGCGCTCGGATGACCAGCTGCGCCGCGCGCGCTTCTACCATGCGCCGCGGGATGAGAGACCGACCTTGACGGTCGCGTTCGAGGTTGAGCGCTTCGAGCGTGTCGACGCCTCCTCGGGGACGGCGCTGCTGCGCTTGGCCGGAACCTTCACCTCCCAGGCCGATACGACGCTCGGCCCCCCCGAGCTGCTCGTGGACGACGGGCGCCGCTCCCAGCGCGTCTCCTCGCTGCCCGATCCCGCCTCGGCGGGCGCCGGCGCCGCACCCGGTGGGCGCACGTGGCGGGGCGCCTTTCCCGTCCCGAGCACGTTCCTGGACAGCGGCCGGGTCGCGTTCGCCCTGTCGGCATCCGGGGCCGGCGTGATCGACCTGCCGCGGCCGGCCAGCAGCGCCGCGAGCACCGGCAGCCCGGGCGGCACGCGCAGCGCCCGCGGCCTCGTCACCTCGCGCCCGCGCCGCGGGCCCGCCGAGCCGGCGCCGGCACCCGCCGCCCGGCGCCGCCAGGTCGACATGGACTGGCTGGCGCGCCAGGCGCAGGAGTCGGCCTGGCTGCGCGAGCAGGCCGACCGCTCGGCGCGCGAGGCGGAGGAGCTGCGCGCGCACGTGGTGTCGCTGGAGGGCGATCGCGCCGAGCTGCTGCGCCTGCGGCGCCAAAGCGACGCCGCGGCGACCGAGCTCGAGGAGCGCTACGGCGGCGCGGCCGTCGACCTCGACCTCGCCCGCTCGGACCTGCGCGCGGCGCTGGCGCGCGAGCAGGCGGCGCTGGCCCGGGTCGGGGAGCTCGAGCGCGTCGAGGCCGAGCTGGCAGAGGCGCGCGGGGAGCTCGACCGGCGCGCGGCCGCGACCGTCGCGGCAACGGAGGAGGCCACGGCGCTGCGGGGCCTGCTCGAGGCGGCCGAGGACGAGCGAGAGGTGCAAGTCGCGGCCCTGACCACCGCCCGGGAGGAGCTCCGCGCCGTCCGGCGCGACCTCGATCAGCGCGAGGCCGACGTCGCCGCCGCCTGGCTCGAGGTCCAGGACCTGCGGACCCGGCTGGACACGCGCACCACTGAGGCCGCCGCGGCCCAGGCCGACGCCGAGCGGCTCGCGGACGAGCTCGGCGCACGCGCGGCCGAGGCCGCCGGCGCCGGCGCCGAGGTCGCGGCGCTGCGAACGCAGCTCGAGTCCCAGCGCGCGCAGGCCGCCCGCCTCGAGGCGCAGCTGGAGACGCAGACCGCGGACGCCGACGCCGTCGAGGCCGAGCTGCGCGAGGCGACCGCCGCCACCGCGTCGCTGCGGGCGGCTCTCGAGGCGCGGTCGGCCGCCGCTGGGGCCGCCGCGAACGAGGTCGGGCAGCTCACCTCGCGGCTTGCTGAGCGGACAGCCGAGGCCGAGGCCGCCGCCGCCGCGGCCGAGCGCCTGGGGTCCGAGCTCGACGCGCGGTCGCTGGACGCCGACGCCGCCACCGAGGAGATCGGCCGCCTCACCGGTCTGCTTGGCGCGCGCTCGACCGAGCTGACGGGCCTCCAGACCCGGCTCGCCGACACGACGGGACGGGCCGATGCGAGCGCCGCCGCGGTCGCGCGGCTCGAGGCGGAGCTGGCCGAGCGCACGGCCGCCGCCGAGCGCGCCGCCGCCGACATCACGCGCGTGCAGGCGGCGCTCGACGAGCGCGGCGACGACGTCGAGGTCGCCTTCGCCGAGACCGCCCGCCTGCGCTCCCAGCTCAGCGATCGCTCCGCCGCCGCCGAGACCGCCGCGCTGGAGATCGCCGCGCTGCAGGTCGCGCTCGCCGACCGCACGCGCGACGCCGAGACGGCGTCGGTTGAGATCGATCGCCTTATCTCCCTGCTCGCCCAGCGCGCAGAGCAGGCGCAGGACGCCGACGCCGAGGGCGAGCGCGTGCGGACGCAGCTGGCCTCGGTGGAGGCCGACCTCGCGCGCATGCGCGACGAGGTCGCGACCGCCATCGCGGAGATCACCCGACTCGAGACGGCGCTGGCCGGCTCGCAGAGCGCCGCCGACCGGGCCCGCGCGGACGCGGACCGGCTTGAGGCCGCGCTCGCCGACCGCACCGAGACCTCGGCGGCCCAGGCCGCGCGCCTGGAGGCCCGGCTGACCGAGCGCACCGACGCGGCCGAGCGCGCCGCCGACGAGGCGGCCCGGCTCACGCAGATCCTCGCCGAGCGCACGGCGGAGCTCGCGGCCGCAACCGAGGCGCTCGACCGCCGCACGGCGGACGCCGAGGACGCTGCCGCCGAGAACGCCCGCCTGGCCGCCCGCCTCGCCGACCGCGCCGGTGACCTCGACGCCGCCCGCGAGGAGACCGACAGCCTGCGAACGGCGCTGAGCGGACGCGACGCCGAGCTCACCCGGCTCGAGGGACAGCTGACCGAGCGCACCCACGCGGCCGCCGAGGCGGCCGCTGCGGTGACGCGGCTCGAGCAGGCGCTCGCCGAGCGCACCGGGGAGGCCGAGGCCGCCGGCCGCGAGCTCGCCGCGCTGCGCTCAGCGCTGGCCGAGCGCGTGGCCGACGCCGAGGCCGCCGACGCCGGCGCCGCCGAGCTGCGCGCCATCCTCGCCGAGCGCACCACCGACGCGCGCAGCGCCGCCGCGGAGGTCGCGGGCCTGCGCGCCGTGCTCGCCGACCGCACCGCCGAGGCCGAGCGCGCCACGGCGGAGATCGAGGCGCTGCGGGCGCAGCTCACGCAGCGCTCCGCCGCCGCCGACATCGCCGCGCAGGAGATCGCGCGCCTGATCGCCCGCCTCGCGGACGTCGAGCGCACCGTCGCCCAGGGACAAGCAGCCGCAGCCGAGGAGATCGCCACGTTCGAGTCCGCCCTCGCACAGCGCGCCGCCGCCGCCGAGGACGCCGCCGCGCACGCGCAGGCCGTGCAGGCTGAGACGACGCGCCTGCAGGCCGCCCTCGACGAGCGCACCGCCGCCGTGGAGAGCGCCGCCGGCGAGGCTCAGGCCGCGGCTTTGGAGATCGCCCGCCTGCGCGACGAGCTCGCCGAGCGCACCGCCGGCGCCGCCGAGGCACAGACCGCGAACGCCGAAATCACCCGCCTGACCGACGAACTCGACAAGCGCACCACCGCCGCCGAAATCGCCGCCGCCGAAACCCAGACCGCGAACGCCGAAATCACCCGCCTGACCGACGAACTCGACAAGCGCACGGTCCAGGCGAGGACGTTCGGCGCCGAAATCGCCGCACTGCACGCCACGTTGGCTGACCGATCCGCGGACGCTGACGCCGCCGCCGCCGAGGTCACGCGTATGACCGAGCGCCTGGCTGCGGCCGACGCGGCCGCCGCGCAGGTGCAGGGCGTGGCCACGGAGATCCCGCGGCTCGAGGCCGAGCTGGCCGAGCGCACCGCCCAAGCCGCGACGGCCAACGACGAGCTCGCCGCGCTCCAGGCCGCACTCGCCGAGCGCACCGCCGAAGCCGGCGCGGCCCGCGACGAACTCGCCACGCTTCACGCCGAGCTGGCCGAGCGCACCGCCGAAGCCGGCGCGGCCCGCGACGAGCTCGCCACGCTTCACGCCGAGCTGGCCGAGCGCACGGACGAGGCCGACGCGGCCGACGACGAGATCGCCACGCTTCGCGCCGAGCTGGCCGAACGCACCGCCCAAGCCGCCACGGCCGACGACGAGATCGGCGCGCTCCAAGCCGCACTCGCCGAGCGCACGGACGCGGCCGGGGCGGCGACGCAGCGGGTCGTCCGGCTGCAGGACCGGCTGGCGTCCGCCGAGGTCGAGGCGCTCGGGCAGCTCGCCGAGTACGAGGATGCGCTCACCGCGCGGGCCGCCGACGCCGACGCGGCGCGGCAGGAGATCGCCCTGCTCGAGGCCGAGCTCGCCGAGCGGACCTCCGAGGCCGAGGCCGCGGCCTCGGAGCTCGCCGTCCTGCAGGACACGCTCGTGCGCCGGGCGGCCGAGGCCGAGGCGGGCGCAGCGGAAATCGAGCGGCTGGAGTCCACCCTGGCGGACCACACCTCAGGGGCGGAGGCGTTCACGCGCGAGCTCACCGAGCTGCGCGACCGGTCGCACGAGAGCGCCGCGCAGGCCGACGGAGCCCTGGCGGACGTCGCCCGCCTCGAGGCGGCGCTCGCCGAGCGCGTCGTCGAGGCCGATGCCGCCACGGCGCTCGTCGCGGCGCTCGAGGAGGCGATCGAGCGCCAGCGCGGTGACATCGCCGACCTGCAGTCCCTCGCCGACGAGCGGACCGCGGCCGCTGCTGCGTCGGAGGCCGAGGTCGACACGCTGCGCGAGGAGCTGCGCGGCCGCGAGGCGGACGCGGAGACCGCGCGCGCCGAGGCCGGGACGCTGCGCGCCGAGCTCGAGCAGCTCGACCTCGCGCTCGGAGCGGCGCGCGGGGACGCCTCGTCGCTGACCGACGAGGTCACGCGCCTGGAGGACCAGCTCGAGCGCCGCGAGGGCGATGTCGTCCGTCTGCGCGAGGAGCTCGATGCGCGCGTCGGCGGCGCGGACGCCGCCGCGGCGGAGATCGCGCGCGTGCGGGCGGCCGAGGACCTGGCCCAGCTCGAGCTGATGGAGCGCGCCGAGGCCGCCGACCAGGCGCGCGTCGAGCTCGAACGCCTCGCGGCCCTCGTCGAGGAGCGGGCCGCCTCCGCCGACGCCGCCAGCGCCGAGGCGGCCGCCCTTCGGACCGAGCTCGAGGAGCAGACGGCGGCCGCCGAGGCCTTCCAGGCCACCGTCGAGCAGCAGCGCGAGCAGCTCCAGGACCGGGCGAACGCCCTGGACGCGGCCACCGCCGAGACGGCGCGGCTGCAGGAGGAGCTCGCCGTCGTCGAGGCGCTCGTGGACGCCCTCAGCACCGCGCTCGACGAGCGCACCAGCGACGTCGAGGGCGCCAGCCTCGCCACGGAGGCGCTGCGCAGCCAGCTCACCGAGCGCGAGGGCCAGCTCGAGACCGCGCGCCGCGACGTCGTCGCCCTCCGTGACGAGCTCGAGGAGGCCGCCACAGCAGGCGCCGGCGCGGTCGAGCAGGCCGACCGCCTGCGAGCCCAGCTGGACGAGACGGAGGCGATGACGGCCGAGCGCCTCGAGGGCGCGCTCGCCGAGACGCAGCGCCTGCGCGACGAACTGGCGGCCAACGAGCGTGACCAGGCCGAGCGCCTCGCCGCGCTCGAGGCGGCCGAGGCCGCGGCGACCGAGCGCCTGCACCAGCGGCTCGCGGAGGTCGAGGCCGCCGCGACCGAGCACCTGCACCAGCGGCTCGCGGACGCCGAGGCCGCCGCGACCGAGCGCCTGCACCAGCGCCTCGCGGACGCCGAGGCCGCCGCGGCCGAGGAGGCCGACCGCCTGCGGGGGGAGCTGACCGAGACGGAGCGCCTCGCCCACGAGCGCCTCGAAGCCGAGCTCGCGGAGGCCGAACGGCTGCGCTCCGAGCTCCTCGAGGCACGCGAGACCGGGCGCGCAGAGCGCGAGCAGCTCGAGGCACAGCTGGCCGAGTCCGTCGGTGGCGTCGAGCGGCTGCGCTCCGAGCTGGTCGCCGCCGCCGAGGCCCGCGAGGCCGAGGCCGCCGCGGCCGCCGACCTGCGCGCCGAGGTCGAACGGGCCACCGAGCACCAGCGGCGCCTCGGCACCGAGCTCTCCGGGTCCGGCGCCGAGATCGAGCTCCTGCACAGCGCGCTCGCCGAGATCACCGACACGAGCCGCGCGGAGGCGGAGGCGCTGCGTGAGCAGCTG
>JBBQBV010000004.1:0-56414 GCA_038318085.1 Solirubrobacterales bacterium | reverse complement strand
ATCCACTTGTCGATCGAGGTCGAGACGACCGCGCCGCCACGCTCGTCGTAAAACTCGGGCAAGTCGGTGCCGCCTCCGACGAAGCTGACCCTCAGAGGCGTCCTCGACACGATCATGAGGCACGATGCTAATGGGCTCGGGCCAGCGTCGTTCTCGACCCCGCACCCCGGTCTTCGTGTCGGTAAACCGGAGGAGCCGGATCCACTGACACCCGGGGTGCGTGCCGCCACATAGGATCACCGGTCGTGGAGCTCACCCCGATCTTCCTCTTCTCGCTGCCCCGCAGCGGCTCCACCCTCACACAGCGGATCCTGGCGGCACACGACGGAGTCGCAACCGCCGCGGAACCGTGGGTGCTGCTTCCCCTGCTGGGTCCTCTGCGCCCCGGGATGGCGCACACAGATCCGTGGCAGAGCATGATCAGCGGTGCGCTGAGCGACTTCAACGCGCAACTGCCGGGCGGGGAGCACGACTACGAGACGCTCGCCCGCCAGTTCGCGCTGGCCCTCTACAGGAGCGCGGCCCGGCCGGAGGACCGCTTCTTCGTCGACAAGACCCCGCCCTACCACCTCATCGTCCACGAGATCATCCGTGCATTCCCAGACGCGCGGTTCGTGTTCCTGTGGCGCGACCCGCTCGCAGTACTCGCGTCGGTGGTGGAGACGCTCTGCGGCGGCCGGTGGAAGGTCTATGACTTCCGAGGCGACCTGTTTCACGGAGTGGCCAACCTCACGGGTGCGTTCGAGCGCCATCGCGAGCGTGTGCATGGTGTCCGCTACGAAGACCTGCTTGACGGTACCGAGGCGTGGGACGCGCTCGCCCGCTATCTCGGGCTCGAGTTCGAACCCGAAGCGCTCTCGCGCTTCGCGGACGTGCGGCTCGAGGGGCGAATGGGGGACTCGAAAGGCGTGCACCGCTACGCCGCCATGAGCCGCGAGCCGCTCGAAAAATGGCGCTCGACGATCGACAACCCGGTGCGCCGCGCGTGGGCGTCGCGCTGGCTGCGATGGATCGGTCGAGAGCGACTGGCCCTCATGGGCTACGACCTGGATGACCTGCAGGTCGGCCTGCGTTCAGCGCCGATGAGCCGCGCTCGGGTCCCGCAGGACCTCCGCGAGCTTGGAACGGTCGCCGCACGCGAGGCCGCGAGGAGCCGGCTGGGCGCCCCCAACGGCCTCGTCAGCACCTGGCGCGAGCTCTTGGCGCCGCTCCCGGCCTGAGCAGGCTCTCAGCGCAGCGCCGCACCCACCGGCTCGGCCGACAGTCGCGGACCCACCCCCTGACGAGCGAGATCCTGCCGCGCCCCGTCGCTCCAGAATCGGGGTGCAGCCACGACCGCTGGAAGCAACCACACGAGGACGTTCGAGAAGCCCTTCCCAGGTTCGAGGTTGATCACGATGATTACGAAGACGAAGAGGCCGAGAGCCAGCGATCGCCACGCCTCGAGTCCGGGGGGCGGCCGGATCACGACGGCGGCACCCGCTCCCAGCAACAGGCCCGCCGTCCACAGCAGCCCGCCGGCCAAGCCGAGCTGCGCGAGGTAGGACAGGAACGCATTGTGGATATCGATCCGGCTCGACGCCGCGGTCAGGGGGTAGTTGTCTGCCTGCGTGAGGTACTGCGACCCCTTGTCCTGCCACGCCTGCCAGCCGACGCCGACCAGCGGGTTGGCCTCGATCGCGTCGACGGCGGCCCGATTGACGTTCAGGCGATCCCAGATCGGCCGCTGGTCTGACCCGCGCTGCTGCACGCGATCAGCGAGTCCCGGCACGACGGCAACGGCGCCGACCACCGTCACCGCCGCGACGAGCAGCAGTGGCACCAGCCACTTCCGGAGGGCGGGCATCACCAGTGCCGCGACCACCGTTCCGACGAGGCTCGCGAGCCACACCTGCCGCGTCAGGGTGAAGAGCAACCCGGCCACGCAGAGCAGGGTGATCAACAGCGCCGCCGCGCGCGCGGCGCGCGAGCGCCATCTGGAGAAGGCGATGATCGAGGCGCCGGCGCAGGCGAACAGCGCGACCCCCATGCCCACCGGGTCCGCGAACGGGCCGCGCGCGCGCAGCGGCTGGATGCCGACGTTCGGATCGAGGATGTAGCGCGGGAAGACCAGGGCGCGCGGGCCCACGGTCTCAAACAGGGCGGTGAGTGCCAGGTAGGCCCCGAGCACCACCAGGGTCGTGAGGAGCACGTTGCGCTGCCGTTCCGTGCCGAACGCCACCGGAGCGCACAGAAAGATGAGGAACGGGATCACCCCGAACTGCTCGACGAGTGCCGAGGCGCTGGGGATGTCGAGAAGCGTCCCGGATGCCAGCGCCGAGCACAGGGCGTACAGGGCCGCGACGAGCAGCAGCCAGTGCACGGGCCTGAAGAACAGCCGCGGGCGATCGTGCGACGCGGGCGAGCGCAGCATGATGGCCAGCAGGCCGCCCGTGAGGACGAGGCGGTCGGGCGCGAGGATCGTGGGTATGCCCATCTCGTCCCAATAGCCGCTGAAGGTGGCGAGGACGAGGCCAACGCTCAGCGTCCAGGCCGGATCGGCGTTCCAGATCAGGTAGGCCGCCGCCGCCACCATGGCCAGGCCGCAGATCACGACGAAGAACAGGGTTGCTTGCCCGTGCTGCGCCGCAGTCACCACCGCAGCGGCAAGCAGGGCCGCCGCGAGTACTGCGACCACGGGCAGGCGGGAGCGCCGGAGTCCGAGCACGGACTAGGAGGTGAAATGCCGGCGCAATGCGCGGTTCCCGCGCAGCGTGGCGACCGCCACCCCGGCAAGGGCACCCGCGACCGCTCCGATGAGCACGAAGATCAAGAAGTGGCTGCGCCGGTCGCTCGACGCGTCCGCTGCGGTGTTGATCTGCTGCACCGTGGCGATGTCCACCCGGCCGCCCGTCGTCGCAAGGTAGTTCTGCTCGAGCCCTTGAAGCCCTAGCTGCGCCGTGGAGAGGTCGGCGCGGGTCTTGGCCAGCTCTCGCGCATTTGCGGCGGTCTTGTGCTGCGCATAATCGCTTGAGGCGTTCTGTTGATCCACCTGCAGGGATTGCACCGTGCCGGCGGCCTGGCGGTATTCGTCGTAGAAGCGCTTGCCGCCTCGCTGGGCCCCGGCGTTGAGCGTCTGGATGTAGTCCTGCAGCGCGACGGCCGCGGCGTTGGCCATCTCAGGTGCGAGGCTCGCGCTGTTGGTCGTGGCGATCACCCGGAACACCGGGCTCAGGGGGACCGGCGTCGCCGACAGGTCTGCGAGCACCTCGGTCGGACTCGCCCCGACCTTCTGGGCGACCTGCTCGACCACGGGCTGCGCGGTCACCGAGCGGCTGTAGGTGCTGGCCAAGGACTCCGAGGCGGACGCGAAGCCGCTGAGCGCCCCGGGGGAGGAGAGGTCGACGCCGGCGATGGCGAGTCGCGCCTCAGCCGTGTAGACGGGCGCCCGGGCTGCGGCCAGGACGACGGCGGCGGCGACGAAGGCCACAAACGGCAGCAGGGCGGTGAGCCAATGGCGGCGTATTGCCTCGAACGCGCTCATCCGCGGGACGAGCAGGGACCTGTGGATATCGGCGCGCAGTCCGGGATCTTCGAGCATTACGGGGTCTTGGGTCATAGTGCTGCTGGGGGTCGGCGGGCGGGCGGCTGCCAGCGGTCGCGACGCGTCAACGGCAGCGTAGTCGACCCTGTGGCTCCGTGCGCCTGCTCGAGCCGGCACGCCCCCGCCCGGCACCAGCTACGTTGTCGGACTTGCCTGCCTCCGGCTCCCGGCACGACGGCATCGACTTCATCAAGGCCTGGGCGATCCTCGCGGTGCTCTGGCAGCACACGATTCCCCGGTCGATCACCGAGGATGCGCTCGGCGCCCTCTGGGTCCGGCCCGCGGTGCCCGTCTTCTTCGTCCTCATGGGGCTCAACCTGGGCGCGTCGCTGCTGCGCTCTGACGGGACCGAGCTCGAACGGCACAAGCTCGTCGGCTACTGGCGCCGGCGGCTGGATCGCATCGCCGTGCCCTACCTCGCGGTGCTGGCGGTGGGCTACGCGATCGCGCTCGCGCTGGGGACGCTGGTCGCCTCCCCCTCGCTGGTCATCGGGGCCATGCCCGTCAACGCGCCCGGCAACTACTTCATCCCGGCCCTGATCGGCATCGTGGTCGCGTTTCCGATCATCGCCTGGATGTACGCGCGACGTCCGTTGCTGACGCTGGTCGGCGCCGTGGCCGTCAACGGGGCCTTCGAGGCGGTGGCGGCCGTGGCCCGGGGACACGGCGACGGCGGGCTGTTGGGTCCGGCCTCCCTCTTTTACCAGGGCGCGCCCATGCGCTACCTCGCGGTCGTCATGCTGGGACTCTGCCTGGCCAGGCCTCGCGGTCGCGCAACCTCGCCGCAGCGCCTGCTCGCGGTGCTTGCCCCCATCGGCGCGCTGTACCTCGTCCTGCAAGCCTGGCGGCCGGAGCTCTTCCCCTTCCCGGACGGCTTCCTCGCCCAGACCAACCTGCTGGCGGCTCCGTGGGCCGCGCTGCTCGTCGTCCTCGTGCTCCGCCACGTCCCGAGCGACCTCTCGGGCCGGCGCTGGGGGCGGGCGGTGGTCGGTCTCGGTCGCGCGTCCTACCACGTGTATCTCGTGCAGATGCTCGTCCTGGGGGTGGTGGCGGACCGGCTGTGGGCCGCGGGCTTTTCCACCACCGGCGAACGGGTCCTGATCGCTCCGGCCGAGATCATCGCCTGCGTCGCGCTGGGATACGTGTACTTCCGTCTGGTCCCCAGCGGGACCGCGCTCATAGACGCAGTGCGGAGCATCGGCCGCTCAGGACTCCGAGCGCGGCCTAGACTCGACCGCGTGATTCGGCGTCGCCGACCTCCCGTGTCTCGCCTCGAGCGCCGACGGGACGTGCCGCGGCTTCTCGAGGCCCTGAGATTCCGCGACGTGACGATCGACAAGTCGCTGCACCAGGTCGACCTGGGGGGTCGGGTGCGGGCGGACGCCGCCGCCGCACTCGGACGGCTCGGCGATCGCCGGGCCGTCGACGGGCTTGCACGGGCGCTGTCGGACGAGTTCGGCGCCACTCGGCGCAATGCGCTGACGGCGCTGGCCGCGATCGACCCGGTCGAGGGGGTCGACATCATCGCCGCAGCGGCGCTGGGGTGGACGTCACCCGACGATGCCGCGGCGAACGCCGACGCGGTCGCGGTACTCGAGCGCCTCGCGGCCACCGACGACGAGGTGGTGCACCGCGTGGCGATCGTGTACCTCGACGGCGACGCGGGCGGCCCCGAGGGCGTGCAGACGGTCCACACGCTCATGGCCGGTGCCGATCCGCAGGTGCGGACGACGGTCATCGCCGACGCCACCAGGCGGATCCGCGTGGGGGATGCCAGCAGCCGGGACCGCGCGGGGCGCCTGCTCGAGGCGCTGTCTGACGAGAGCGCGCCCGACGTCTCGCGGGCCCTGCGCTCCGACGGTGGCGCTCACAGCGGTGAGGGTGCGCGGGTCCTCGGCGGGTTGGGCGACGTCAGCTCCACCCCGGCCCTGCTCGAACTGCTCGACAGCGCCGACGCCGACACCCGCCGGTCGGCCGCCGAGTCGCTCGGCCGCATCCTCGATCCGGCCGCCGTGGAGGGGCTGCTGGCCGCAGCCTCGGACCCGGACCACTCCGTGCGCCGGGCGGCCACCGAGGCGCTGCATGCCCTCGGCCCGGCCGCGACGGTCTACGGGATGGCGGCCGTCGCGCGGTCGCTGTTGCGCGAGCTCGAGCCCGGCCAGCGCCGGGAGAGCCTGGCGCGGCTGCTCAGCCCGACCTCGGAGGACCACGCGCAAGTGAACACCGAGGCGGATGTCGTCGGCGACGCGAGCACGCTGGAGTTCGCCGCGGTGCCTGAGCCGCCGGCGGCAGCCCCTACGGTCGGCGGGGCCCGCGAGACCGCCGCCGTCGACGAACCCGCGTCCGAGGATCCGCACGGGCCCCGCCGCTCGCAGCGCCGGACCCGATGGCGGTCGGGGCTCTTTCTGCTCGCCGCCGCCGCCGCCGCCGCGGCGGCGGTCGTCATAGCCTCGCCGTGGAGCGGCGGGTCCGGCGCGCCGACCGGGCAGCGCGCGGCGTCCCACCCCGCCAGGACACCGGCGCCGGGCGACGTGACCGCGCCCGCCGTCACCGCCGAGCCGACGCCCTCGGCCGCGGCCCGACACGCCGCCGAGCGCCGCGCCCGACACGCCGCTGCGCTGCGCGCTCGCCGCCGAGCGGCCGCGGCGCATCGTCGCCGGGCAGCCGCGTCGCGGCGTCGGGCCGGCGCCGCCCGCCGCGCCGCGCCGCGCCCAGCGGCGTCACGCCCCCAGCCCCTCCGGATTCCATCCCGGCCGCCCGCCGCCCGGGTGCGCAGCGCCCCACGGGCCGCACCGAAGGCCCGGTCCGCGCCCAAGCCGAAGCCGCCCAAGGCAAAGGCGCACGCGCCAGCGACGACCACGATCGATGAGTCCGGCTGAGCTTGGCGCAAGGAACGCCGCGTCTCACCCGTTATGTCTGACGTGCGTCGTTTTCGCGTTCTCCTCCGCCTAGCCGCCTTCCTCGCGCTGGCCCTCGCTGCGCCCGCCGCGGCCTCGGCGGCGACCACCTGGAACGCCCTACCGCCGCCGTGGTACGGGCCGACCGTCAGCGGGAGCGCCGACGATGCGCCGGCCTACCGGCTTCACACCGCGGCCTCGGTCGCCGTCTCGGGCGGCTACGCCTTCACCGTCGAGGCGACGCTCAACCGGCTCACGGTCGTCGACGTGCGCGACCCCAGCCGGCCCGCGGTCGTCAGCTCCCTGCAGGACGCCGCACACATGGACACACCCGACTGGATCGTCGTGCAGGGCAGCTTGGCCTACGTGTCAAGCAAGGGCACCGGCAATGCCAACCTCGCCCGCAGCAGCCTGTCGATCTACGACATCTCAGACCCGCTGAACCCGGCGTTCGTGGGCTCGGTCTCCGGGGACACCCGGCTCTACGGGGCCTACGGCCTGCAGGTCGTCGGCTCGACCGCCTACATCGCCGCCCAGGGCTGCGTGGGTGGGACGGGCTGCGTGACCTCGTTCCCCGGCGGCAACGCGCTGACGATCGTCGACGTGTCCGACCCGACGCAGCCGCGCATCACCGGCTCGGTCTCCAAGCTGCCGGAGACCCAGCACCTGGACTCGATCACCGTCGTGGGCAACCGGGCCTACGGCACCGCCTTCTACACCCAGCGGCTGACCTCCTTCGACGTCAGTGACCCGGCGAACCCGACCATCCTGGGGTCCCGGTCGGACTACCGCCTCACGTACGCCAACGACGTGCAGGTCAAGGGGCGCTACGCCTACGTCGTCGACCAGAGCACGACGGCCGCGCGGCTGACCGTCGTCGACGTCACGGACCCGACGACGATGCCGATCACCGGCTCCGTGCTCGACAACACCTACCTCCGCTACGCCTACAGGCTCCAGATCAACAGCCGCTTCGCCTTCGTGGACGCGCCGCGGGCCAACGCCCTCAGCGTGGTCGACCTGTCCAACCCGGCCGCCCCGCGGGTGGTCGCCTCGGTCAGCGACCCCATAGCGCTCGGCAATCCGATCGGCCTCTACCTCCTCGGCGACACGGCCTACGTGGCCGCCTACTGCCCGCTGCAGTCCGGCGGCGGCTGTGACCCGACCCAGCACGGGGCGCTGACGACCGTCGACGTGTCGGCGTTCGGAGACGCCGCGCCCGACACGTCGATCACGAGCGGCCCGCCGCCCGTATCGATCACCGGCGCCACGTCCTTCACGTTCACCGCGACGCGCGCGGGTGCCTCCTTCGCCTGCATGCTCGACGGCGGTGCGCCCACGCCGTGCACGTCGCCGCAGGACTACGGCAACCTGGCGCCCGGCAATCACACGTTCACCGTCACCGCGACGAGCCTGGCCGGCGTAAGCGATCCCACCCCGGCCGGCTACGCCTGGACGGTCGACACCCTGGCCCCGCAGACCACGATCACGAGCGCGCCCTCCGGCAGCGTCACGGCCACCAGCGCAACGATCGACTTCACCTCCGACGACCCGACCGCGACCTTCGAGTGCCGCCTCGACGGGGCCGCGTGGCACCCGTGCAGCGCGCCGGCCACGCTGAGCGGACTGGCCGACGGCGCCCATGGCTTCGACGTCCGAGCGACGGCGATAGGTGGCACGGACGCCACGCCCGCCACGGCCGCCTGGGTGGTCGACAGCACCGCGCCGACGGCCACGGCGACAACACCGGCCACCGTGGTCCTGCCGCTGACGGTGAGCTTCAGCGAGGCCGTGCGCAACGTGACGACGGCCAACGTGACGCTCACGACCCAGGGCGCCGGAGCCGCCCTGGGCGCCGTCCTCGCCTGCCGGACCTCCGCCAACGCGACCGTCTCGTGCGCGTCAGGCCCCGTGGCCAAGGCGATCCTGACGCCCTCGGTGCCCCTGACGGCCGGCCAGTACTACACCGCCGCCCAGAGCCCGGCAGGCGTTCCCGCCGTCACCGACCTCGCGGGAAACTCCGCCACCCCGCTGATCAAGACGTTCCGTGTGCAGCCCACGGTGCAGGAGAGCAGCCCGGCGCTGACCCAGGCGTGGGCGGACACCGCCGACGGCGCGGCGCTCGGCGGTTCCTATGCCGCGGCTGACCGGACCGGCGCCTCCGCCTCGTACACCTTCAGCGGCCCGACCGTGGCCTGGGTCACCCTCACGGGTCCGGCGCAGGGCTCTGCGGACGTCTACCTCGACGGGAAGCTCACGAACAGCCCGGACCAGAACGCGTCGAGCACCACCTACGGGGTCCGGCGCACGTATTCCGGGTTGACCGCCGCCTCGCACACGATCCGCATCGTCGCGCGCGGCACCGGGGCCGTGGCGATCGACGGCTTCGACGTCGGCGCCACGACGGATCCGGCGCCGACCCTGAGCACGCGCTGGCAGTCGGTGTCGGCGGGCGGGGCCTCCGGGGGCCACTACGTCCAGGACGACCTCGCGGGCGCCGCGGTGAGCCTCACGTTCCGCGGAACGCGCGTCGACTGGACGACCAGGACCGGTCCCGACGGCGGCCTGGCCGACGTCGCGATCGACGGGGCGCGGGTCGCGACGGTCGACACCTACTCGGCGGCGCCCGCCTTCCTGGTCAAGCGCAGCTACCCGGTGCCCGACGGCGTCCACACGATCACGATCACGGTCCTCGGCCAGTCTCAGCCGGCCTCCGCGGGGACGCTCGTGGCGGTCGACCGCTTCACGGTCGGCTGAAGGCTCAGCCCGCGACGGCCGCCAGACCGTCCCGCAGGATCGCCAGAGCGCGATCGAGCGTCCCGCGCGAGACGTTCAACGGCGGCAGCAGGCGCACGACGGCATCCTGCCTGCCCCCCAGCTCGACGATGAGCCCGCGCTCCAAGACCGCGCGCTGGACGGCGATCCCAGCGGCGCCGTCGGGCGCCCCGGTGGCCGGGTCGACGAGCTCGAGCCCCAGCATCAGGCCGCTCCCGCGGGCCTCGCCGGCGGCCCCGTAGTCCTGCACGAGCCGCCCGAGCTCTGACAGCGCGTGCGCGCCGAGGGTCCGCACGTTCTCCAGGATGCCGTCGCGCTCGATGATGCGGCCCGCCACGACGCCGGCGGCGAAGGCGAGCTGGTTGCCGCGGAACGTCCCGGTGTGCGCGCCGGGGTGCCAGACGTCGAGGTCGCGGTTGTACAGGATGATCGCGATCGGCATGCCCATCCCGCCGAGCGCCTTGGACGCCACGACGACATCCGGGACGATCCCGTGCTGCTCGAAGGCAAACCACGTGCCGGTCCGCCCGCAGCCCGTCTGGACCTCGTCGACGATCAGCGGGATCCCCAGGTCCCGGGTGAGGCGGCGGACGCCCTGGACGAAGTCCGTGGGAGCGGGGATCACGCCGCCCTCGCCCTGGACCATCTCGAGGATGACCGCGGCGGGCAGGCACACGCCGCCGAGCGGGTCGGCCAGCGAGCGCTCCAGGTACTCCAGGCAGCGGCTGCCGACCGTGTCCCGGTCCCCCGCCAGCGGGCAGCGCAGGGCGTACGGATACGGGAAGAAGTGCACGCCGGGCATGGTGTTGGCGACGCGTACGCGCTGGGAGACCAGGCCGCTGACCGACATCGCGCTGAGCGTGCTGCCGTGAAACCCGCCCTGGAACGCCACGATCTCCGCGCGTCCGGTCGCCGTCTTGCAGAGCTTCAGCGCCGCGTCCACGGCGTTCGCCCCGGCCGGACCGCAGAAGTGGATCTTCGTCTGCTCGCGCATCTCCGCGGGCAGGCGCGAGAGCTGGAGCTCGACGAACTCGTCCTTGATCTCCGTCGGGAAGTCGAGCCCGTGCGCCAACAGCGGGAGCTGGCGCTGCACGGTGGCCATGACCTCCGGATGCCCGTGCCCGAGCGACAGGACGCCCGCTCCGGTCAAGAAGTCGATGAAGACGTTGCCGTCGAGATCCTCCACGAAGGACCCCTCGGCGCGACGGACGGCGATCGGCAGATGCCGCGGATAGGTCCTGGCATTGGACTCGTAGCGCGCCTGGCGGTCGAGCAGCCGCGCGGACTCGGGCCCGGGGAGATGCGTGCGGACCACCGGCTCGGCGAGCGGTGCCCCGGAAGGGACCTGGAGCATCATGGGCCTCCGATCGGATTTCTGGCCTCGCCCGCGGCCGGCCGCAGGCCTCTGCGGCTGCGGTCGAGCCGGACGAGCTGCGGCTCGGGCTCGGCCTTCGGCGCGGCATCGGCCGCGGCGGCGAGCCCGGCAACGGTCGGCGTGTCGAAGATCGCGCGCAGCGCCAGGACGATCTGCAGCTGGAGGCGGATGCGGGAGACGACCTGCATCCCCAGCAGCGAATGGCCGCCGAGGGCGAAGAAGTTGTCGTTGACGCCCACGTCCTCGATGCCGAGCACCTCGCCCCAGATGCCCACGATCGCCTGCTCGGTTGGCGTGCTCGCGGCCCGGAACTCGCGGGTCACGGCCGAGCGATCCCACGTCGGGTCCGGCAGGGCGCCCCGGTCCACCTTCCCGTTGGGCGTCAGCGGAAGGGCGGCCAGCGTCACGTAGGCGGCGGGGACCATGTAGCCGGGCACCTGCGCGCTGACGTAGTCGCGCAGCTCGGCGGCGTCGACGGGACCGGCGCCCGCGACGGGCTCCAGGTACGCCGCGAGCCGGGCGTCGCCGTCCGGATCGCGGCGATCCACCACGGCGGCCGCCCGGACGCGCGGATGGCGCTCGAGCACCGTCTCGATCTCGGCGGGCTCGATGCGAAAGCCGCGGATCTTGAGCTGGCGGTCCGTGCGGCCGAGATACTCGATCGTGCCGTCGGCAAGCCAGCGCGCGAGGTCGCCGGTCCGGTACAGGCGGCCGCCCGGCTCGGGCGCGTAGGGGTCGGCCACGAAGCGCTCGGCGGTCAGCTGGGGACGGTTCAGATACCCCTGCGCCACCGAGGCGCCGCCGATGCACAGCTCGCCGGGGAGGCCCACCGGGACGGGCTCCAGACCGGTCCCGAGCACGTAGACGCGCGAGTTGGACAGGGGGCCGCCGATCGGCATGAAGCGCCCGGGCACGAGCTCGGCGCCGGGCGGCGGCTCGAACCAGGTCTGGTCGATCGTCGCCTCGGTGACGCCGTAGGCGTTGATGATCCGCGTGTCGGCGCCGCAGCGCCGGCGAAAGAGCTCGTAGCGGTCGGTGCGCCACGCCTCGGAGCTGACGACGATCAGCCGCATGAAGTCCAGCAGGCGGCCCGTGCGCTCCGCGAACTCGAACAGCGGCACGGCCACCGCGGGGACGAACTCGGCCGCGTCGACGCCCTCGCGCAGCATCAGGTCGAACAGCTGCGGCGGATCGACCGTCGTCTCCAGCGGGCACAGCACGAGCCTGGCGCCCGCCAGCAGCGAGCGGACGAGGTCCCCGGTGAACACGTCGAACGAGAAGCTCGCCATCTGCAGGTGGCACGTCAGCTCCTGGAGCCGGTAGGCCTCGTCGTAGGCGATGTACGCGCTCGCCAGGCTGCGGTTGGAGACCATCACGCCCTTCGGCCTGCCCGTCGAGCCGCTCGTGAAGATGACGTAGGCCAGGTCGTCGTCACCGGCCGTCGTGGGTGGATCGGCTTCGGGCAGGGCCGCGAGCCCGCTCCAGTCGGCGGGCACGACCGCCGCGTCCGTGGCCGGCACCGGGCCGCTCGGGCGCGCGTCGGTGATCAGGACCCGCGGCGCGGCGTCGGCGAGCATGAACTCGAGGCGCTCGAGCGGATACAGGGGGTCCAGCGGCACGTACGCCGCACCGGCCTTGGCGACGGCGAGGACGGCCGCGACCAGCTCGGCCGACTTCTCCATCAGCACTCCCACGGTCGCACCCGGCCCGACGCCGCCCTCGAGCAGCCGCCAGGCCAGCCGGTTGGCGCGGCGGTTGAGCTCGGAGAACGTCCAGCGCTGAGCGCCGGCGACCACAGCGAGGTCATCCGGCCGGGCGCGCGCCCGGGCCTCGAAGCGCTCCTTGAGCGAGCCCCCGGCGGCTGCCTGCGCCTTGGGGTTCCAGCCGTACAGGACCTGTCCGCGCTCGGTCTCGCTGAGCATCGCCAACCGTGAGACGGGTCGATCGGGGTCCAGTGCCGCGCTCTCGGCGAGCGTGCGGAAGTGGCCCATCATGCGCCGGACCGTGGCGGCCTCGAACAGCTCGGTGCTGTACTCCCAGGTCGTGTTGAGCCCGCCGGTGCGCTCGCTGATCCCGAGCAGCACGTCGAACTTCGCCCAGCCCTTCTCGTGCACGAGCTCGGTGGCCCGGATCCCGGCCGGCTCGAACGTCGGGCGGCTGGTCTTCCACGCCGGGTTGTGCAGCACCATCATCGACTGAAAGACGGGCGTCTGGCTGAGGTCGCGCTCGGGGTTCGTCGCGCGCACGACCATCTCGTAGGGCACGTCGGCGTGCGCGAACGCCCCGAGCGTCGTCTCGCGGCAGCGCGCGAGCAGCTCGTTGAAGGTCGGGTCGCCCGAGAGGTCCACGCGCAGCGCCAGGGGGTTGATGAAGTAGCCGACCATCTGCTCGAGCTCGCGGCGGTGACGGCCGGCGAACGGCGTGCCCACCACGATGTCGTCCTGGCCGGTGTAGCGGCCCAGCAGCGTCGAGAACGCGGCCAGCAGGGCGACGAACAGCGTGGCGTCCTGGGCGCGGGCGGCGGCGCGCAGCCCCTCGCGGGTGGGGATGTCGACGAGTACGCTCATGTGGTCGCCGACGTAGGAGCGCACCGGGGGGCGCGGGTGATCGGTCGGGAGGTCGAGCCGCGACGGCGAGCCGGTCAGGCGCTCGCGCCAGTAGGACAGCTGGGCGTCGGCGATCCCGCCGTCGAGCCAGCGCCGGTGCCACACCGCATAGTCGGCGTATTGGACGGGCAGCGGCTCCAGCGGCGACGGGCGGCCCGCCGCGATCGCCTCGTAGAGCACCGTGAGCTCGCGAAACAGCGCGCCCCGCGAGTAGCCGTCGGTGGCGACGTGGTGGAGCACAAGCATGAAGATGTGCTCCTGCGGGCCGAGCCGCATGACCGTCGGGCGCATGATCGGCCCGTGCTCGAGGTCGAACGCGAAGCGCGACCGCTCCTTGAGCAGGCGGCGGACCTCCGCCTCCTGGGCGTCGACGCCGAGCGCGCTGAGGTCCACGAGCTCGAGCTCTGAAGCCGGCCCGTCGCCCACGACCTGCATCGGCGTGCCGTCGATCACGGCGTAGGTCGTGCGCAGGATCTCGTGGCGGCGCGCGAGCGCGGTCAGGGCGGCAGCGAGCACGTCCACGTCGAGCGGACCCTCGAGCCGGAAGGCGCCGGGGGCGTTGTAGGCGACGCCGTCGTCGAAGACCTGGCTCAGCAGCCACAGCAGCTCCTGGGCGTGGGAGAGTGGAACCGGCCCGGAGCCCTCCCGGCGCGTGAGCGGACGCTGGCGGGCCTCGACCGCCCGCCGCTCCATCAGGCGGCGCTCGAGCAGGGCGCGCTGAGCCGGCCTGAGGTTCTTCAGACGCTCCGAGAGGTCTCGGTCGGGCGGCGGGGGCGCGCTCACGACTCGTCGGCCTCCACCTCGGCGAGCACCAGCAGCAGGTCCTCGGCGTCGGCCTGGCTGAGGAGCCGCTGAGTGACGGTCTCGGCGAGGCCACGGATGGTCGGCGTCTCGAAGATCACGCCCAAGAAGAGGTCGACGCCGAGCTCGTCGTGGACCCGCGCGAGCATCGCCACGGCGCTGAGGGAGTGGCCGCCGAGGCCGAAGAAGTGGTCGTCGACGCCGACGCGGTCCAGGCCGAGGGTCTCGCGCCAGATGGCGGCCAGGGCCTCCTCGACGGGCGTCGAGGGCGCCGCGAAGGCCTGCCCGGTGTCCGGCCGCGCCCCGCTCGGGGCCGGGAGCGCCGTCCGGTCGAGCTTGCGATTGGCGGTCACGGGCAGGGCGTCGAGCATGACGAAGGTCGACGGGACCATGTACTGCGGCAGGCGCCCCCGCGCGAGGTGGCGCAGGTCCCCGACCCCGGGGGCCCGGTCGCCCTCCGAGACGACGTAGGCCACGAGCCGGCGGTCGCCGGGGACGTCCTCGCGCACGACGGCGACCGCAGCGGCCACGGCGGGGTGCGCGGCGAGCACGGCCTCGACCTCCCCCAGCTCGATGCGGAAGCCGCGCAGCTTGACCTGATCGTCGGCGCGCCCGACGAACTCGAGCGTGCCGTCGGCTCGCCGGCGGACGAGGTCGCCCGTCCTGTACAGGCGCGCGCTCGGATCGCCGCCGAAGCGGTCGGGCACGAACCGCTCGGCCGTGAGGTCCGGCCGCCCGTGGTAGCCGATCGCCACGCCCTCGCCGCCGATGAGCAGCTCGCCCGCCACGCCGAGGGCCACGAGCTCCCCACTGCGGTCGACGACGTGAAACTGCGTGTTGTCGATCGGGCCGCCGAGCGGTGGCGGGCCCTCCCCGGCTGCGAGCCGCAGGATGGAGGACCACACCGTCGTCTCCGTCGGCCCGTACATGTGCCACAGCTCGGCACCGCGCTCGAGCAGCGCGTCGGCGAGCGCGCGCGGCAGCGGCTCGCCGCCGCAGACGATCTTCAGACCGGCGCTGCCCGTCCACCCGCTGTCGACGAGCAGCTGCCAGGTGGTGGGCGTGGCCTGCATGAAGCTGCCGGCCGCCTGCGCGATCCGCGCGGCGAGCTCGTCTGGGTCCAGCGTGACCTCGTGGGGCACGACGAACAGGCGGGCCCCGGTGGTCAGCGGCAGGAACCAGTCCGGGACGGAGAGGTCGAAGGCCGGGGTGGTCAGGTTGACGACGACGTCGTGCTGCTCGAGCCCCGGGGCCCGGCGCATCTGGGCCATCAGGTTGGCCACGGAGCGATGCGACACCGCCACGCCCTTCGGCCGCCCGGTGGAGCCCGACGTGTAGATGACGTAGGCCGCCTGGTCGGCGTCGACCTCGATCGGCGGGGGCGTCGGCTCGTGTCGCTCGATGCGCGGCCAGTCGACGTCGAGCTCGAGCGAGGCGGCGGCGCCGGTGAGGAGGCCGTTGAGCAGCCGGCGCTGGGTGATGAGCACCGTCGCCCCGGCGTCTTCGAGGATGAATCTCTGCCGGTCGGGTGGATAGGCGGGATCGATCGGCACGTACGTCGCGCCCGCCTTGAGCACCCCGAGCAGCGCGACCACCAGGTCGGCGGAGCGGTCCGTGCACACGGCGACCAGGGAGCCCGGCTCGACGCCGAGCGCCCCCAGCTCGCGGGCGAGCTGGTTCGCCCGCCGATCGAGCTCGCCGTAGCTGAGCCGCTCGGCCTCCGAGACGACGGCGACGGCGTCGGGCCGGCGCGCCGCCTGCTCGGCCACCAGCGCCTCCAGGCGCGCCGGGGCCGGGGCGCGGGCGGTCTCGTTGAAGCGCCGCAACTGCTCGAGCTCGGCCGGCGCGAGCAGCTGCAGCTGCGAGATCCGGCGCGCGGGATCCTGCGCGATCGCTGAGAGCAGCGTGCGCAGGTGGCCGACCGTTCGCTCGATCGTCGCGGGCTCGAAGAGATCGGTCGAGTACTCGAGTTGGCCGACGAGCGACCCGTCCGGGCGCTCGCGCATCACGAGAGACAGATCGAAACGCGCGTATGCCCACCCCGGTACGGGCAGCTCCTCGAGAGCCGCGCCCGCCAGCGTGGGCTCCTTTGCCGACGCGACGTCGAAGCCGAAGAGGACCTGGAAGATGGGGGACCGACCCGGGGACCGGGGCGGGTTGAGCGCCTCCACCACCAGCTCGAAGGGCAGCTCCTGATGGATCTGGGCGCCGAGCACCCGTTCGCGGACCTGCGCGAGGAGGTCGGTGAAGCTCGGGTCGTTGGCGAGGTCCGCGCGCACGGCGAGCGTGTTGGAGAAGTAGCCGACGAGCGGGAGCGTCTCCTCGTGGTGGCGCCCGGAGACCGGGACGCCGACGACGATGTCCTCCTCGCCGGTGTAGCGATGCATGAGGGTGTCGAAGGCCGCCAGCAGCAGCATGAACATCGACACGCCGGACGCCCGCGCGACCGCCCTCAGGCGGGCCACGAGCGCCGGGTCGACCCCGAGCTCCCGTATGGCGCCGCGGTAGGTCTGCGTGGCGGGGCGGGGGCGGTCGGCGGGAAGCTCGAGCGAGGGCGGGGCGCCGGCCAGCTGCTGCGTCCAGTACGCCAGCAGCTCGTCGCGCAGCGGTCCGGCGAGCTCCTCGCGCTGCCACGCCGCGAAGTCCGCGTACTGCACCGGCAGGTCGGGCACCTCAGGCGGCCGTCCCGCCACGAAGGCGGAGTACAGCGCGTCGAGCTCTGAGAGGAGCACGGCGCCCGACGTGTGGTCTGAGGCGATGTGGTGGGATACGACGAGCAGGCGCGCGTCGTCGTCGGCCATCTGCACGAGCGCGGCGCGCAGCGGCACGTCGGCGCTGAGAACGAACGGGCGCGTCGCCAGCTCGGCGATGATCCGGTCGCCCTCCGCCTCGCGCTCGGCCTCCGGGCGGTGGCGCAGGTCCGCCGCGACGAGCTCGGCCCGCCCCTCCTCGGCGACCTCCTGCACGGGCGTGCCGCCCTCCAGCCGGACCCGGGTCCGGAGGATCTCGTGGCGCCCCACGATCGCGTCCAGGGCCCGCTGGAGGGCCTCGGGGTCCAGCCTGGTCCGGACCCGCATCAGTCGCGGGACGTTGTAGGCCGGGACGCCCGGCATCATCCGGTCGAGCAGGAACAGGCGCTCCTGCGGGTAGGAGAGCGCCGCCGGCCCGGCCTGCGTCCTCGGGGAGATGGTCGCGGTCATCGCCTCAGCCCTCGTCGAGCGAGGTCTGCTCGGAGAGCAGCCGCTCGACCTCCTCGTCGGACAGATGCTCGAGCTTGGCGAGCAGCCGCGCGGTCTCGTCCTCGTCTACGGACCCCATCAGGCGCCCGATCTCCTCGGACAGGCTCGCGACCGTCGGCATGGTGAAGAGGCTGTGCATCGGCAGCTCGACGGCGAAGTCGCTGCGCACCTGGGCGACGACCTGCGCGGCGAGCAGCGAGTGGCCTCCGAGCGCGAAGAAGTCGTCCTGCACGCCGACCCGCTCGACCCCGAGGACCTCGGACCAGATCGCCGCGACGGCCTGCTCCAGCGGCGTGCGCGGCTCGGCCCACTCCTCGCCTCCGGCGCCGCCGGGCTCCGCCGGCTCGGGCAGCGAGCGCCGGTCGACCTTCCCGCTGGGCGTCAGGGGGAGCGCGTCGAGCGACACGAAGGTCCCCGGGACCATGTAGTCGGGCACCAGCTCGGCGAGGTGGGCCGCGAGCGCGTCCTGCGTGACGTCTGGCGCGTGCGCGGCGTAGGCCACGAGGCGCGGGTTCCCGTTGACGTCGTCGCGGGCCACGACGACCGCCTCGCGGACCGCGGGATGCGTCCGCAGGGCCTCCTCGACCTCGCCGGGCTCTACCCGGAAGCCGCGGATCTTGACCTGCTCGTCCGCGCGGCCCAGGTGCTCGAGGGTCCCGTCGGGCAGCCAGCGCGCGCGGTCGCCGGTGTCGTACATCGAGCCGCCGCCGGGCACGAACGGGTCGGGCGAGAAGCGCTCGGCGGTCAGCTCGGGCTGGCCGATGTACCCGCGCGCCACGCCCGCCCCGGCGATGAACAGGGCGCCCGGCGCCCCGATCGGCGCCGGCTCGCCCCAGGCGTCGAGCACGTAGCAGCGGGTGTTGGCGATCGGGGCCCCGATCGGCACGCTGGCCGGGGCCATGGGGCCCGGCCCGTCTGAGACCGTCGCCATGCACGACCCGACCGTCGTCTCCGTCGGGCCGTAGTGGTTGATCACCGCGCAGCCGCCGAGCCTGCGGACGCGCTCCACGAGGTCCCAGCCGAGGCGCTCGCCGCCGACGACGAGCGTCCGCCGCGGCAGCACGCCGGCGTCGCCGCCCGCCAGCAGGGCTCCGAGGTGCGACGGGGTGATCTTCATGACGTCGACCGGCGTGCGGGCCAGCCGGCGCGCGAGGGAGGCGGCGTCCGCCGCCTCGGCGGGCGCGACGAGCGTCAGCGTCCCGCCCGAGGCCAGGGCCCCGAACACGGCGGTGTGGCCGAGGTCGGTGGACAGCGCGGTGACCATCGCGAAGCTCAGCGGCTGCGCCTCGGCATCCAGCCGCCGCACCAGGTGGTCGACGTAGTTTGAGAGGTTCGCGCTCGTGACCCCGACACCCTTGGGCCGACCGGTCGATCCGGACGTGTAGATGACGTAGGCGAGGTCCGCTGGGCGCGCGGCCGGCGGCGCGTCGCCCCCGGGCTCGGCGCCGAGATCGTCCGCGTCGAGGCCGACGATCTCCAGGCCCTCGCCGGGCAGGCGGGACCGCAGCGCCGACTGGGTCACCAGCACCCGGCACCCTGCTTCGGTGAGCTGGTGCGCCAGGCGCGCCCGCGGGTGCTCGAAGTGCAGCGGCAAAAAGGCGGCGCCGGCGTTCAGGATGCCCAGGAGCCCGATCGCCATGTCGACGGAGCGATCGGTGCACAGCCCGACGACGGCGCCGGGCTCGACGCCCAGCCGCGACAGGCGCCGCGCCAGCCGGCCGGCCCTCGCCGCGAGCTCGCCGTAGGTGACCGAGGTCACCCCGTCTTGCACGGCCACCGCGTCCGGACGCGCCTGCGCGTGGGCGGCGAAGCGCTCCTGCACGCTTCGGGCGGCACCCGCGGTACGGGTGTCGTTGAACCCCGCCAGCACCCGCCCGCGCTCCTCGGGCGAGAGGACGTCCAGGCGGCCCGTGGCGATGCCCGGGTCGACGGTGGCGCTGCGCAGGATCCGTCCGAGTTGGTCGGCGACGCGCTCGAGGGCGTCGCGGGCGCCGTCGCCGGCGATCTGCACGCGCGGCGCTCCGGCGAGGTCGTGGGCGATCAGCCACAGCCCGGGGTCCGGGGCGGCGTCGACCGCCTCGAGATGCAGTGCCATCCCTGCACCCTCCGCGTGGAAGCCGGCCGAGGAGGCGAAGCCCACCCGGAGCCCTGCGTCGGCCGGCGCGGGCGCGTAGTCCTCCCAGGCGAGCGCCTCCGAGCGGGTCCGGTGGACGCGGGCGACGAGCTCGGCGAACGTGGCGTCCGGGGCGACCGGGGTCCGCAGGGGCACAGCGCGGGCGGTCGGGCCGATCAGCCCGTCCAGCGGGTCGCGCCCCGGACCTCCGTCGAGGAGGGCCGTGACGACGTCCTGCGCACCCGTGAGCCGGGCGAGCAGCGCGTGCCAGCCGGCGTGCACGACGGCCTCGGGAGTCGCGCCATAGCGCTGCGCCAGCGCGACGACGGCGGCGGCGAGCGCCCGGTCGTAGGGCACCTCGACCGGCCCCGTCGAGGTCTGCGGCGACGAGGCCCCGGCGAACGGGGGCCCGGCCGGGGCCGGCGCTGACGGCGCCCCGGCGAGCGGAGGCGCCGAAACCGGCAGGTTCTCGTGCTCGGCCCAGTAGCGGCGCCCGGCCACCGCGTCGTCGTCCTCGCTGGCGGCGAGCTCATGCTGCCACTCGGCGTAGTCCGCGAACTGCAGCGGCTCGTCTGCCAGCTCGAGGTCAGCGCCCGCCTCGGCGGCGAGCTCGGCCAGCAGCGTGGGGAGCGTCGCCGCGTCGAGGCACAGCGTCGAGGCCGTGACCACGAGCGCGTGCCGCTCGGGGCCGAGGAGTACGTGACGGACCCCGAGCAGCGGGCCGCGCTCCAGGTCCGGCGCCGCGTGGCGCGCCTCGCGCGCCAGCTCCGCGACGCGCGCCTGGCGGTCGCCGGGCGCGAGCGCGGCCTCGTCCGACGTCACGAACGACGGCTGCAGCTCGTCGTGGACGACCTGCAGCGGGATGCGAATCCCGGGCCGGCGGGCGAAGGTCGTCCGCAGGATCTCGTGGCGCTGCACGATCCGGGCGAGGCCGGCGCGCAGGGCTTCGGGCTCGAGCGCCCCGGTCACGGCCACCACCGCCTGCGTGTGGCCCGCCGGACCGTCCGGGTGCAGGCCCCACAGCCGCTCCTGCTGCGGGGAGGGCCGGAAGGCCGCCTGACCGTCGCTCATGCCTGCTCGGGCTCCCGGTCGGCGGGCCGGCGGCCGCGCATGGTTCCCGGCCGTCTGGCAGGGCGCCGGTGCGCTCCCTGGGCGACGCCGGGAAGAGCGACGTCGAGGATGTGCACGTCGGGGTCGGCGAGAACCTGGCCCAGCAGCTCGGCGAGCCCGTCGACGAAGGTGCCGACGGACTCGGCCTCGAACAGATCCAGGTCAAACTCGAAGTAGCCCGGGAGCTCGTCGGATCCGCCTTGGAGCTCGAGGGCCAGGTCGAACCGGGAGTAGCCGATGTCGACGGGGACGAGGCTCGTCGACAGCCCGGCCAGCTCGGGCACGGGGGGGCGGGCCGCGTGCGCGCGGAAGTTCACCTGGAAGACCGGGTTGTGGCCCGCGTCGCGCGGCAGCCGCAGCGCGCTGACCACCTGCTCGAAGGGCATCTCGGCGTGCGCGAACGCGCCCAGGACGACCTCGCGGGTGCGGCGCACGACCTCGCGGAAGGACGGGTTGCCGCCGAGGCGCACGCGCAGCGCCACCGTGTTGCTGATGAAGCCCACCACGCCCGCGAGCTCGGCGTGCGTGCGGTTGGCGATCGGGCTGCCGACGACGACGTCGTCCTCGCCACCCAGGCGGTAGAGCAGGGTCGCGAACGCCGCCAGCGTGACGATGTACAGCGTCGAGCGCTCCTCGCGCGCCAGTGCGCCGATGCCCTCGGCGACGCTCCCGGGGAGCGCGAAGCGCCGATGGGCTCCCTCGTGGCGCTGGACCTCGCGGCGGGGCCGGTCCGTCGGCAGCGCCAAGCGGGCCGGAGCGCCCTCGAGCTGCCCCACCCAGTAGTCGGTGAGGTCGGCGAGCCGCTTGCCCTGCAGCCGCCGGCGCTGCCACACGGCGAAGTCCGCGAACTGGATCGCCGGCGCAGGCAGCGCATGCGGGCGTCCCGCCCGGTAGGCGTCGTAGAGCGCACCGAGCTCGGAGAACATGACGCCGGTGGAGGCCGCGTCCGCGGCGATGTGATGCAGCCGCAGCACCAGCACGTGGTCGCGCTCGCCGAGCCGGATCAGCGTGCTGCGAAGCATCCGGTCGGCCGCGAGGTCAAACGGCTCCCGCGACAGCTCGCGCAACCGGCTGTGGAGCCGGTCCGGGCGCGCGGCCGCGGGGTCGGCGGAGAGGTCGAGCCGCGGCAGGTCGATGCCGTCGGGCTCCAGCGCCACCTGGTGCGGCTCGGCGGCGCCGTCGGACGCGAACACGGTGCGCAGGCTCTCGTGGCGGTCCACGAGCGCGCCGAGCGCGCGATGCAGCGCGTCGGCGTCGAGCTCGCCGGCCAGCCGCAGCGCGCGGACGGCGTTGAAGGTCGGCGCCTGTGGCTGCCATTGCTGCAAGAACCAGAGCCGCAGCTGCGAGAACGCCAGCGGCGCCGGCTCGGAGCGGTCGCGCGGCCGGGGGCCCGAGGCCGCCGTGGTCGCGCGGCGCCGCCGGAAGGCGTCGGCCAGGAGGGCCCGCTCGGTGGGCGACAACCGCTCCGCAGTCAACGTGGAGCCCATCCTAGGCATGACGGACCGCGTCGGCCAGCGCAGCCACCGTCGGGGCGGCCAGAAGCGCGCGCAGGGGCACGGCGCCATGGCGGCGCCGGATGGCCATGATCGCCTGCGTGGCCAGCAGCGAGTGGCCCCCGAGGGCGAAGAAGTCGTCGTGGACGCCCACGCGGTCCACCTTCAACAGCCCGGCCCAGATGCTGGCGATCTCCTCCTCGAGCTCGTCGCGGGGGCCGACATACCCCGCCCCAGGCTCGACGCTCGCCGGCTCCGGGAGCGCGCGCCGGTCCACCTTGCCGCTGGGCGTGAAGGGCAGCGCGTCCAGTGCCACGAACGCCGACGGCACCATGTGCTCGGGAAGGGCCGCCGACAGCGCCGCCCGCAGCTCGTCGGCCGAAGGCTCCGGCACGCCCACCACGTAGGCGACGAGCCGTGGCTCGCCCCCCTCCGCCTTCCGGGCGGCGACCGCCGCCTGCCGGACCCCCGGATGGCGCAACAGGACGCCTTCGACCTCGCCTGGCTCCACCCGGTGCCCGCGGATCTTGAGCTGGTCGTCGAGGCGGCCGAGGAACTCGAGATCGCCGTCGCGCAGGCGGCGCACGCGATCGCCGGCGCGATAGAGCCGATCCCCGGCGACCGGCGAGAACGGGTCGCCCACGAAGCGCTCGGCGGTCTCCTCGGGGCGCCCGACGTAGCCGCGGGCGACGCCGGCGCCGCCGACGCACAGCTCCCCGGGCACGCCGGGGGGGACCGGCTCGAGGTGGGCGTCGAGGACGTGGACGCGGTCGCCGGGCAGCGCGCGGCCGATCGGCACCGTCGACGAGCCGGTGCTGCGGGCGGTCTCCCCGCGCAGCTCGAAGGCGCAGCAGCCGACCGTGGACTCCGTCGGGCCGTAGTGGTTGAGCACGACGAGATCCGGTGCGAGGGCGCGCACCTGCTCGACGAGGCTCCACGGGAGGGCCTCGCCGCCGAGCACGAGGCAGCGGCGCGGAAGCACGCGGCCGGCGGCCTGCGAGGCGAGCAGCGTCCGCAGGTGCGACGGCGTGATCTTCAGTACGTCGTAGGGATGCCGGGCAGCCTCGGCCGCCAGCGCGTCGGGGTCCATGGCGACGTCCGGGGCGATCAGGTGCAGGCATCCGCCCGCGGTCAGCGCGGGGAACACGCACGTGTTCCCGAGGTCGGTGCTGATCGCCGAGATCAACGCGAAGCGCCTGCCTTCGTCCGCGTCGGGATCGCCGCCCGCGAGGCGGTCGACCATGGCCTCCGCGTACGTGCTCAGGCTGCGGTGGGTGATCGCGACGCCCTTCGGCAGGCCCGTCGAGCCGGAGGTGTACATGACGTAGGCGAGGTCGTCGGGCCCGGCGGCCGGCTGCGCCTGCGCGACGGCTGCGACCGCCGACTCGTCGCCGTCGACGCAGACCACGACGCCCCCGAAGGCCGGAAAGTGGGCCTTCAGCGCCGGCTGCGTGACCAGCGCGGCCGCGTCGGTCTCCTCGAGCTGGTGCGCGAGCCGCGCGGCGGGGTGTTCGAAGTTCAGTGGCACGTACGCGCCCCCGGCCTTCAGGATCCCGAGCAGGCCCGCGACCATCGCCGGCGAGCGATCCAGGCACAGCCCCACGCACCGGCCGGGGCCCACGCCCACGGCCCGCAGCCGGTCCGCCACCCGGTCGGCGGCGCCGTCGAGCTCCGCGTAGGTCCAGGCCTGCTCGCCCGCCCGCACGGCGACCCGCGCCGAAACCCGCCGCGCCTGGGCCTCGAACCGCGCGTGCACCGGCGTCGCGGGGTCCGCGCCCGCCGGGCCGGCCGCCACGGCCACTAGGCGCGCGCGCTGCGGATCGGTCGTGATCCGCAGGCGACCGGTCGCCCGCGTGCCGGCGAGCGCATCCTCGAGCAGGGCGACGAAGCTGCCGGCGACCGCCGCCACGTCGCCCGGGTCGTACGCCGCCGGGTCTGTGATCAGCTCCGCGGCCAGCCGCCGGCCGTCGTCGCGGATCGCGAGCTCGAGCGCCATGGGCATGGGGCACTGGGTGAGCGCGACCACCTCCGCGCCGGTGGCCCCCACGGGCGCCTCGAGGCGGACGTCGGCGAAGGCGAAGCCGATGCGGACCTGGTCGGCGAACCCCGACAGCTCGACCGCCGTGGCGTAGTCCTGCAGCCGGGCCGCGCGCGCCCGCGCCCGGGACACCTGGTCGACGAGCTCCGCCAGCGAGGCGCCGTCAGGATGGGTCGTCGCGATCGGCACCACCTGCGCGTAGGGGCCCACCGCGTCGTTGAGGTCGGCCTGCCAGCGCCCGGACTCCGTCCCCGCGAGGGTGAGCTCCGTCTCCCCCGACAGCCGCGCGACCGCGACGTGCCAGCAGGCTTCCAGGAACACCGCCTCGCTGACGCCGTGCTCGGCCGCGGCCCGGCGCACGGCGGCCGACGCCGTGGCGTCGAGCGCGATCGGGTCGCGCGCGGCGACGCCGGGCTGCGACTGCGCCGCGCCGGCGAAGAGCAGCCGCAGCGCGGGCCACGGCGATCCCTCCGCGCTCCAGAAAGCCCGGCCCGCCGCCAGGTCCTCGTCCGCCTCCTCCCCGGTCAGCAGCGCATGCCGCCATTCGGCGTAGTCGGCGTACTGGAGCGCCTCCTCGGGCGCGTCCGCGGCGGCGAGCTCACGCACCAGGGTCACCAGGGTCTCCCCGTCCGCGCAGGCGCCGGCCGCGGTCAGGACCAGCAGGTGCTGATCGTCCGCGAAGGTGTGCAGGCCGCAGGCAAGAAGCGGGCCCGCGGCGAGGTCGAAGGGCCGCAGAGCCTCCGAGCCGAGCAGCGCGTCGAGTGCCGCCCGGTCGCGCGTCAGCTCGGCGTCCGGCCGCCCCTGGTCGAACACGATCGGCTGATGCTCATGCACCACCTGCTGGGAGACGAGGACGCCGGCCGGCCGGGCGAACGTCGTGCGCAGGATCTCGTGCCGGTCGACCAGGCCTTCCAGCGCCGACCGCAGCCGGGCGACGTCGATGGCGCCGCGCAGCGCGACGGCGCACTGGGCGGCCCCCGCGCGCGCTCCGAGCGCGAGCAGAGCCTGCTGCTGGGGCGACAGGCGAAAGCTGACGAGTTCGGGATTCACTTAGCGGTGCGGCACGGGTGCTACTGGTTAAACGCGCGAGGTTCGCCCGTTCTTGCATGGTATGGACCGGATGACAGACCTTCATCTGTGATTCGGGCCACAGGCCGCGGCGAGGGACTCGCGCTCGGCGAGCTCGACCAGCGCCTCCGGCAGGCTAGAGGACGGCGAACGCCCGGCCTCGACGCCGAGCCGGGCCTGCATCAGCAGTGGGGCGATGTGCGCCCACCGCGCCGCGAGCGGGACGAGGTGCTCGGCCACCCATCCGGCCCACGACGGGTCGCCGGCCTGCCGGGCGAAGAAGGCTCGATGCCGGGCCACGGACCACAGATCGTCGGCCTGCCGATAGGCGTCCGGGCGCGACCCGTTCTCGCGGAAGTGGCGGGCGAGCCGCCGCAGCGCCTCCGGGCCGGCCGTCCCGAGTGCGGGCCGCGACGCGGCCCCGGTCCTCGCCCCGGCCGAGAGCCAGGCGCTGCGCTGGCCCGGCAGCGGACGGTCGTCGTCACCGAGGGCGAACGCCTCGCGCAGGGTCAGGACCGGGTCGTCGCCGGGCAGACCCACGACCACGCTCTCCAGCTCCTCCCACGGCAGCGCCCGGCGCGTCGGACGCTGCCAGCCCAGCTCCGTCCGGCACTCGAAGGGATCGACGAGCGCCGCGCCGCCCGGGTCAGCCACGAGCGTGAACCAGTGCGGCACGTGGCGGCGCCCGCAGGCCACGTGCCAGGGCAGGCGGAAGCCGTCGCCGCTGATGATGACCCGGCCGTGGGTCTGGAGCTCCGCGCGGATCGCTCCCACGGCGCCGGCCGCGTCGTCAGACCCACGGCGCTTCAGGCCCAGGGTCGCCGCGAGCCCCGGTGGGAAGTGCGAGAAGCCGAACAGGCCACCCCCCTCCTCGGTGAGGACGAGGTGCAGGCCGGACCGCAGGGTCGCGGCCCAGGCCGCGTCGCCGGTGGCCGTCCAGGCCGCCAGGGCCGCGCTGTAGCACGTGAAGGTGTCGCCGCACGCCGCGAGCTCATCCCAGTAGCCGGTCCTCATGTGGGCGCCGGCGGGCCGAGGAGGTTGAAGCCGGGGCGCAGCGTGTCCCCGGCGATCTGCGCGACCAGCCAGCGCGCGACCGCGTCGGCGGAGACGGCCCCCATGGCGCCGCTCGGCGAGCTCGTGAGGTCCGTCTGCATCTTGGGCGCCCGGAACACGACGACCCGGGCGTCGGGCCGGGCGGTCGTCGCCCACCGGGCGAGGCCCTCGACGGCCCCCTTCGCGCTCAGGTAGTGCGGCCACTCGAGCGGGGGCTCGGCCATGGCGGCGGTCGAGCTGAACAGCATCCAGGCCCCCTGCGTCCCCAGCAGCGGGAGCAGGGCGCCGAGCGGCACCGCGACCCGGCCGAGGCTCTCGGAGACGTAGTCGGCGAGGTCTCCCGCCGACCCGCTCGTCACGCGCATTCCCAGCGGCGGCGGCGCGGCGTTGA
This sequence comes from Solirubrobacterales bacterium, assembly GCA_038318085.1. GTDB lineage: Bacteria > Actinomycetota > Thermoleophilia > Solirubrobacterales > Solirubrobacteraceae > DATLGB01. Next base: position 29,872 of record JBBQBV010000004.1, on the reverse strand, counting down.
GGACCATGCCGCGCAGCGGCACCCCGCGCTCCCGCACCTCCGCGACCACGCGCTCGACGCCGATCGCGTCGCAGGCGTCGACCTGGTGCAGGCAGAGCCGGTCGGCGGACGCACCGGCGGCGCGGCGCAGCTCCTCGGCCGCGTCCGTCGACACGGCGTAGAGCGCGTGCACGCTGTATCCGGCCTCCAGCAGCGAGAGCACGAGCGACGCCCCGAAGCCGCGGCTGCCGCCGACGACGACCACGGCTCCCCGCGCGGCGGCGGCCGGGGAGGCCGTGATCGGCGCGCGGGGCACCGACCGCGCCCGGCCGAAGGCCTCGATCGACGCGACCGCCCTCGGCCCTTGAAGGCCGGCGAGCACTCCCTCCAGCAGCACCCGGCCGGTGCGGGGATCGGCCTGCATCACCCGGACCCGGTGACGCGCCGGGCCCGTTGCGGCGCTGCCGGGACTCGACAGGCGCAGGCCGGCGAGCAGGCTGCGCAGCCCGGGCAGCTCCATCCCGACGACGTAGCTCGACCAGGCGAGCGCCTCCAGCAGCCCGGGATCGAGGGCGCCCGCGTCCCAGCGGCGGGCCAGTGTCGCCAGCTCGGACCCCGCCGCGTACTCGCCGGCGACCTCGTCCCCCACGGCCACGGTCGCGAGCTCGACGTCGGCCGGCGTCGCGCGCATCGGGCCCCCGCCGTGGCCGACGTCGAGCCCTCGCGACTCCGGCGCCGCCTCGCCTGCAGCCCAGGCCTGGAGGCTGATCAGCTGCTTGCCGCGCGCCGACAGCGTCCCCCACCACCCTTCCTCGCGGCGCGCCTGCATGCCGACGGCCGCCGCCACCGCCACGCCCGGCAGCACCGGCCCGGCGAAGGACACGCGCAGGCAGCGCAGGGCGGCCAGCGACTCGGACGGGAGGCACCCGAGCAGCGCCACGGTGGCCAGGGCGCCGTGCACGACCGGCTGTCCGTACGCGCTGCGCCGGGCGAACACGGGGTCGAGGTGCAAGGGGTTGCGATCGCCGCTGGCCGCCGCGAAGCGCTCGACGTCCTCGCCGGACAGCTGCACGGCGCGCTCCCGCGTGGGCGCGCTACGACGGCTGCGCACGCTCACGCACCAGCGACCGCAGCGAGCCGACCGTCTGCTCGCCGAGCAGCGCCTCGTCGGGCAGCCGCACGCCGAAGCGGGTCTCGAGCTCGTGGACGAGCCGGACCTGCATGAGCGAGTCCCAGGCCTCCACGGTGCGCGGCCCATCGTCGTCGTCGAAGGCCACGTCCCACCCGAGGACGTCCTGCAGGACCTCCTCGAACGTGTCGTCGAGGCTAGGCATCCGCGATCCACCGGCTCTCGGGCGGTCCGTGCGCCGCCAGGTCGCGTTCCCACGCCCGGCCGTCGGACCCCGCAAGCTCCGTGAAGCCGAGCCTGGGGTAGACGTCGGCGACGAGGCCGTTGCGGGGGCCGGGGACGTACACGCCGCGCAGGCGGGCGAAGCCGGCGGCGAGCGCGGCGCGGGAGAGGTGCGAGAGCAGGTGGACCTCCGCCGTGCGCCCGATCACGCGGCAGCTGAGCAGCAGCGTGTCGACGACCGCGGTCCGCGGGTCGTCGGGATCTGCGACGGCGAGCGCCAGGCCGATCAGGCCGTGGTCGGCGAAGCGATCGGAGAGCTCGAGCGTCTGGCCCAGGACCGCCCCGGACTCCAGCAGGCCGCGCAGCTCCTCGCGGGTCCGGCGTACGAGGGTCAGGTTGAACTGGTTGGTCTTCTGGGTCAGCTGGGCCGCCCGGTCCAGCGCGCCGTGGGCGTCGAGGTCCCGCACGACCGCGCGCATGCGCAACGAGCTCCAGAAGTCCTCGAGCGACGCGGCCCGCCCGAGCAGGTCCTCGGCCTGGAGGCGGCCCTGGTAGGACCGGCGGCGGCCGGCGTCCGCGGCGGTCAGCGCCGGTACCTCGAAGCGCGGGCTGGCGACCAGCGTGCGGACGAACGTCGAGGGTGATCCCACCAGCGCGACGGTGTCGACCGACGGCAGCGCTGCCGCGACCTCGGCGCACTCGGCGGGGTTGTCGTCGGCGAACACGAGGGACTCCAGCGGCAGGCCGAGCGTCCGGGCGATCTCCTGGACCTGTTCGGGCTTGCGGCGCCAGTCGGCGATGAAGACGGCGAAGTCCTCGAGCCCGAGGCGCATGCGCGCGTTGGACTCAAACGGTCCGCGCGCAGCCTCGCCGTCGTTCTTGGAGGCCACGGCCAAGAGGACGCCACTTCCGGCGAGGCCCTTGAGGTGCTCCTGGAACGCGGCGTGCGCCTCGCCGTCCGGGCCCTCGCCCACCACGACCCCGTCCGGGCCTTCCTCGGCGACGATGCCGCCCCAGAGCGTGTTGTCGAGATCGACGATCACGCAGCGGGCCGCGAGCCCGAGGTCTCCGGCCAGCACGGCGGCGGTCGCACGCGCCAGCGGCGGCAGCGCCTCGTAGGAGAAGGGCTGGCGCGCGGCGTACCACAGACGCGGGTCCGACCACCTGGCCTTGCCCAGGCGCGAGGCCAGGCGGTCGCAGTCCACCAGCAACACGTCGGATCCCGCCGCCATCGCGAGGCGATCGTTGAGCCGGCGCACGAGCGCCGCACGGCTGCCGGGGAGCCTGAGCGCCAGATGCCCGAGCGGGGTCTCGTCGGGCACGACGAAGCTGTGCTGGAGGACCCTCGCACCGAGCCCGGCGAGCCCGGCCCACAGCGAGCGCCACCGCTGCTGGAGCTCGTCCACCCGCGCGTCGCCGTCGTCGGCGAGCTCGGACAGGCCCAGGTCGGCCGCCGTCGGCGCGAGGAGGACGTGCGTCGGCTGAAACGCGGCCAGCGCGGTGCCGCGCGCGAGCACCTCCTGCTCGAGCTGCCCGTAGGGCGCGGCGTAAAGCTCGACGTCCACGTCCAGCGCGCGGCAGGCGATCTCGAGGTGGTCGACGAGGCCGGCGCCCGTGTACGTGCACAGGATCCCCAGCCGCGCGCTGCGGCTGCTCGGCGGCGACCACCCGTCCCGCGCGCCGGCGCGGAGCACGTTGCGCGCCGCGCTCCAGATCCAGGCCTCGTCGCGCGTGCGCAGCAGCGGGCGCAGGGCGGCCCAGGCCTCGTCGAAGCGGCCCGCGGAGGCGAGGGCGCGGACCGCCGACCGGACGTCCCCGGTGGCGCCGTCGCGCTCGAACGCGGGCGGCACGGCGGTCACGTGGCATCCGCGGGCATCGGCGTATGAGATACCACGTCGCGGCGCCCGCGGCTGCCGCAGCGCGCAGGCGCGGCTAGGATCGCCGCGTGGCGATGGAGACGCCCTCGGGTCTCATGGCGGGCGGCACGGCGTTCCCCCGGGATCAGACCCTGCACGGGCTCGTCCTGGCGACGGCCCGGCGCCGGCCCGACGCCGTGGCCGTGGAGCTCGACGGCGGTGACCGGCTCACCTACGCAGAGCTCGACGAGCGCACGCGCCGGCTAGGCGCGCGCCTGCGGGCGCGCGGGATCGGCCCGGGGTGCCTGGTCGCGATCTGCCTCGACCGCTCGCTCGACCTCGCCGTGGGGCTGCTCGGGGTGCTGCGGGCTGGGGCGGCCTACGTGCCGCTCGACCCGGCCTACCCGGCGCAGCGGCTCGAGCTCATGCTCGAGGACTCCGGCGCTGCGCTCGTCCTGGCGCACGCGGAGACGGTCGCGGCCCTGCCAGACGCCGCTCCGAAGGTCCTGCGCCTCGACGGCGCGGAGGATCTCCCGGAAGCGGAGCTCGACGCGGCCGCGCCCGAGGCCGGCCCCGAGGATCTCGCCTACGTCATCTACACGTCCGGCTCGACCGGCCGTCCGAAGGGCGTGATGATCCCCCATCGCGCCCTGTGCAACTTCGTGTGGACCATGCGCGACGTGCCGGGGTTCGGCGCCCAGGACACGCTCGTCTCGGTCACCACGCCGTGCTTTGACATCTTCGGGCTCGAGCTCTTCGTGCCGCTCGTCACGGGCGGCCGCGTGGTGCTCGCGTCGCGGGCGACGACGGGCGACGGCGCCGCCCTGGCCGCGCTGCTCGACGGCCGCGGGGCGACGGTCATGCAGGCCACGCCCGCGACCTGGCGCCTCCTCGTCGACAGCGGCTGGCGCGGCCGTCGGGAGCTGCGGGCGCTGTGCGGCGGCGAGGCGCTGCCCGCCGCGCTGGCCGCCGAGCTGCTTGCGCGCTGCGGCGAGCTGTGGAACATGTTCGGGCCGACGGAGACCACGATCTGGTCGACGTGCGTGCGCCTGGAGTCCGCGGAGCCGCCGATCCCCATCGGCCTCCCGATCGCCAACACCGATCTCCACGTCGTCGACGACGACGGCACGCCCGTTCCCGCGGGCGCCGAGGGCGAGCTCTACATCGGCGGCGAGGGGCTGGCGAAGGGGTACTTCGAGCGCCCAGACCTGACCGCGGAGCGCTTCGTCGAGCACCCGGGGATCGGCCGGCGGCTCTACCGGACGGGCGATCTTGTCCGGCAGCGGCCGGACGGGGTGCTCGAGTACCTCGGGCGGCTGGACCATCAGGTGAAGATCCGCGGTTTCCGGATCGAGCTGGGAGAGATCGAGGTCGCGCTCGAGCGCCTGCCCGCCGTCGCGCAGGCCGTCGTGGTCTCCCACCCCTCGCCGGCCGGCGACGCCGAGCTGGCGGCCTACGTCGTCACCGCGAACGGGGCCGCCCCGGACGTCCGGGGCCTGCGCCGCGTGCTGCTCGACGTCCTGCCCGACTACATGGTCCCGTCCAGCGTGACGGGACTCGAGCGCATGCCGCTGACCCCGAACGGCAAGGTGGACCGCAAGGCGCTGCCCGCGCCGTCGCGCGAGCGCCCGGACGACGGCGCCCGCGTCGCACCCCGCACGCCGCTCGAGCGCCGGCTGGTGGAGATCTGGGAGGCCACGCTCGACCTGCGCCCGATCGGCGTGGCCGACAACTTCTTCGACCTCGGCGTGAGCTCGCTGACGGCGGCGCGTCTGTTCACGAGCATCGAGCACGAGCTCGGCAACCGGTTGCCGCTGGGCGCGCTCTTCCAGGCGCCCACCGTCGAGGCGCTCGCCCGCCTGCTCGAGGACGGCGAGGCGCCGCGCTGGACCTCCCTCGTGCCGATCCAGCCGCGGGGCTCGCGGCCCCCCATCTTCTGCGTCCACGGGGGGGCCGGGACGATCCTGCTGCTCGAGCCGCTGGCGCGGGCGCTCGGCGAGGACCAGCCGTTTTACGGCCTGCAGGCCCGCGGACTCTACGGCCGCACCGCGCCACTGACCACCGTCGAGGAGATGGCGGCGCACTACCTGGCCGAGATCCGCAGCGTGCAGCCGCACGGGCCCTACCACCTGGCGGGGTACTGCTTCGGGACGATCGTCGCGTTCGAGATGGCGATCACGCTCACGGGCGAGGGCGAGGACGTGGCGATGCTCGCCATGCTCACCGGCCCCAGCCCGACGTGGATCCGCGGCGGTGGCTGGCGCCGCGCGGCCCCGTCCGTGCGCGCCCGCCGCCAGGCGAGGCAGGCCGGGCACGGGGTCGTATCCGTGAGCGCCGGAGCCCGCCTCTCGCGTGTCGCGCGCGATCCGCGACGCCTCCTGAACCCCGTCCGGCGCCAGGCGGAGCGCGCCGCGGTGCGTGTGGCGCTTGCGACCGGCCGCCCGATCCCCGAGGAGGCGCGCGAGCTCTTCTTCCTCAGTCTGCACGGCCGCGCTGAGCGCGCCTACCACGAGAGCGTGTACTCCGGTGAGATCGTGATGATCTACGGCGAGGGCCTGTTCGACGACCCCAACCTCGGGTGGGGAGCCTTCGCCTCCGGAGGGATCCTGACGCGTCCGGTCCCGGGAGACCACTTCTACAACCGCCAGCTGCTGGAGGAGCCGCACGTAGTCGGGGTGCGCGACCGCCTCCACGAGCACCTCGCGCGCAAGACGCCGGACGACGCCGGGCGCACGTCGCCTTGAGCCGGACGGTGGTCATCACCGGCGCCGCGCGCGGCATCGGCCGGGCGACGGCCATGGCCTTCGCCGGCACGGGCGCCGACCTGTTGTTGACGGACATCGGCGCGGACATCGAGGAGTGCCCGTATCCGCTCGGCACCCCGGAGCAGCTCGAGGTCACCGGCGAGCGCTGCCGCGGTCTCGGCGTGAAGGCCGTGACCGCGATCGCCGACGTGCGCGACGCCCTTCAGGTCGAGGCGGCGCTCAGCCGGTGCCGCGCGGATCTCGGCCCGGTCGACGTGCTCGTCAACAACGCCGGGATCGTCGGGCCGGGCGGCAAGATGGCCCACGAGCTCTCCGAGGCCGAGTGGTCGGCGATGCTCGACGTCGACCTCAGCGGGGTCTGGCGCTGGTCGAAGGCGGTTCTGGGCGAGATGGTCCGGCGGCGCTCGGGCACGATCGTCAACGTCAGCTCGACGGCGGGTCTCGTGGCGTTCCCCTACTTCGCGAGCTACGTCGCGGCCAAGCACGGCGTGGTCGGCCTCACGCGGGCGCTCGCCCTCGACTACGCACCCTTCTCGATCCGCGTCAACGCCATCTGCCCGACGTCCGTGCGCGACGATCCGCGGCTGGACTCCGGCATGCTCGGCGGCGTGGCCGGCATGCTGGAGCTCGGGATCTCCGACTACGAGGCGCTCTCGATCCAGCACCACCCGCTCGGGTCGCTGGTCGATGCCGAGGATGTCGCCGCCGCGGCCGTGTGGCTGAGCTCGAGCGGCGCGAAGTCCATCACCGGGGCGGTCCTCCCGATCGACGCCGGCTTCACGAGCCGCTAGTGGCCCGAGGCCGGGAGAGCGTTCCCGTGCCATACGACCGCCGTGAGGCGGTAAAGGTCGTGCGTTCGGCGTCACGCGTGCCGGCGCCGGAAGCTGCGGATGTCGGCCCGGTGGTCGGCCATCTGGGGAGCTGCGCGCAGCGGGATCGCCAGCAGGCGCGTGTCGGTCGCCGTGGCCATGTGCTCGAGCAGGGCCTCGAAGTCGCGGGCCAACGCCTCGATCGTGGCGGCCTCGAACAGGTCGGTGTTGTACTCGAAGCCGCACACGAGCCCGTGCTGGAGCACGTGCACCTCGAGCGCGAGGTCAAAGCGCGAGATCCCGACGTCGGCCATGATCCAGCTCGTGGTCGTCCCGGCGAGCACCAGCTCGGGCGCCTCGCCGACGCGGGCCCGGAAGTTCACCTGAAACAGCGGATTGGCGCCGGGGTCCCGGCGGCCGCCGACAGCCTCCACGACCTGCTCGAACGGCAGCTCCTGGTGGTCGAACGCCTCCAGCGCGGTCGCGCGGACCCGATCCAGCATCTCGGCGAAGCCGGGGTTCCCACCGAGGCGGAGGCGCAGGACGAGCGTGTTGGTGAAGTAGCCGACCAGGGCCTCGAACTCGGCAGAGCCGCGGTTGGCGCTCGGCGTTCCCACGAGGATGTCGTCGTGCCCCCCCGCCCGATACAGCAGCGTCGCGAAGGCCGCGAGCAGCACCATGTACGGGGTGGCGTCCTGGGCGCGGGCGACGTCGAGCACGGCCTGCGCGAGCCGCGGCGGGAGGGTCACCACGAGGTTGCGGCCTTCGAAGGTCTGCTCCGGTGGCCGCGGCCGGTCGGCGGGCAGCGGAGGCGTGTCGCGGGCGCCCGCGAGCTGCCGCCGCCAGTAGGCGACGTCGCGGTCGCGCCGGGCGCCGCTCACGCGCTCGCGCTGCCAGCGCGCGAAGTCTGAGTAGCGGGCCTCGAGCGGCGCGAGCGCCGGCGCCCGGCCGGTCCGCTCGGCCGCGTAGAGCTCGGAGAGGTCGGAGAAGAGGATCTCGACCGACCATCCGTCCACGGCGATGTGGTGCGGCCGCAGCAGCAGCACGTGCCGCTCGGGGCCCAGCCGGAAGACCGTGGCCCGCAGCATCAGATCGCGCGCGAGATCGAAGGGCCGCCGCGCGTGCTCGCGCTCCAGCCGATGCAGCTCGGCGTCGCGCGCGGGGCCGTCGAGGTGGCCGAGGTCGACGACTTCCAGCTCGATGGCCCAACGCGCCAGGACCACCTGGCCCGGCTCGTCGTGCTCCCACGCGAACACGGTCCTCAACGCCTCGTGGCGCTCGATGACGCCGTCCAGCGCCCGGCGCAGCGCCCCCAGGTCCACCGGGCCGTCGACGTCGACGGCCAGCGCGGCGTTGTAGACGGGGGTGCCCGGACGCAGGACGTCGAAGAAGAGCAGCTGCTGCTGACCGAACGCGAGCGGCTGACGGTGCTCCGGATCGGCGCCTGGAGCCGGGGCCGGCGCGGGCGCCTCAGGCTCCTGCACGCCCCGGGCGGCGTCGACGCAGGCCGCGAAGGCCGCGAGCGTGGGATGATCGAAGAGCGTTCGCACCGAGAGCTCGATCACGAAGCGATCTCGCACCTTGGTGGCGATCCGGGCGGCCAGCAGCGAGTGCCCGCCGAGGGCGAAGAAGCTGTCCTGCGCGCCCACCCGCTCGATCCCGAGCACCTCCCGCCAGACTTCCGCCACGGCTTCCTCGGTGGCGCTGCGCGGCGCGACGAACGCCGCCGACTCACCCTCCTGCTCCCACACCGGTGGCGGCAGCGCGCCGCGATCGAGCTTGCCGTTGGCCGTCAGGGCGAGCGCGTCGACGGCCACGAGCGAGGCGGGCACCATGTGCGCGGGCACCTGCTGCTCGAGGTGCGCCTGCAGCGTCGCGGGCAGGTCGGCCGCGCGACCCCCGCGGGCCGCCACGACGTACGCCGCCAGCCGCGTGTCCCCCTCGCCGACCTCCAGCGCGATCACCGCGGCCTCCGAGACGGCGTCGTGGCTGAGTAGGGCGCTCTCGATTTCGCCCAGCTCGATGCGGTACCCGCGGACCTTGACCTGTTCGTCGGCACGCCCGAGGAAGTCCAGGCCGCCGTCTGGGAGCCGTCGCGCGCGGTCGCCGCTGCGATACAGGCGGCCCTCGCCGAACGGGTTGGCCACGAAGCGCTCGGCCGTGAGCTCGGGCCGGTTGAGATAGCCGCGGGCCACGCCCGCACCGCCGACGTAGATCTCGCCGGGCACCCCCGTCGGCACGTGCGCGCCCGCAGCGTCGAGCAGGTGCAGCTCGAGATCGGGCAGCGGCACCCCGATCGGGCTGCCCCCGCGCGCGAGCGCCCCGGCCTTCACCGGCTGGTAGGTGACGTGGACCGTGGTCTCGGTGATGCCGTACATGTTCACGAGCGCCGGGCCGCCGTCGCCGAAGCGCGCAAACCAGCGCGCCAGCGCCGCCGGACGCAGCGCCTCGCCGCCGAAGACGACCACCCGCACCGACAGCTGATCGGCAACCGACAACAGCTCGTCCATGACCCCGGTGAACAGGCTCGGCGTCGCGTTGAGCACCGTCACCCGCTCAACCGCCAACAGCCGCGCCAGCGCCTCGGGAGAACGCACCGTCCAATGCGACGGGATCACCAGCTTGCCGCCGTACAGCAGCGCCCCCCACATCTCCCACACCGAGAAGTCAAACGCATAGGAGTGCAAGAGCGACCACGTATCCGACGCACCAAAGCCGAACCACGCCTCCGTCGAGCTGAACAACCGCGCCACCTGACGATGCTCGACCTGCACGCCCTTCGGCCGCCCCGTCGACCCCGACGTATAGATCACATACGCCAGATCCCCCTGTTGCGTGATCGGCTCCGGCGCCGTGACCGGCTGCGTCGCGAGCTCCGCGGCGTCGGCGTCGGCGTCCAGGCAAAGCCGGGTGGCCGCCGTGCGCCCGGCGAGCCGATCCAGCAGGCGCGCCTGGGTGATGACCACCGGGGACCGGGTGTCTTCGAGCACGAACCCGAGGCGCTCGGGCGGATACTCCGGGTCCAGCGGGACGTAGGCGCCGCCGGCCTTCAGGACGCCCAGCACGGCGACGACGACGTCCAGCGAGCGCTCGAGACACAGCGCGACCAGGGTGTCGCGGCCGACGCCCAGGGCTCGCAGGCGGTGGGCCAGCCGGTTGGCGCGCGCGTCGAGCAGGCCATAGGTGAGCACGACGCCCTCGTGCACGGCCGCCGGCGCGTCGGGGGTGCGCGCCGCCTGAGCGCAGAACAGCTCGTGCAGGCAGGCCAGGGGCTGGTCCGGCGCCCTCGCGCCCGACTGGAGGACCACGGAGCGCTGCTCGGCCTCGCTCATCAGCGCCAGCCGCGCGATCGGGACGTCCGGCTCGGCGATCGCCGCCTCCAGCAGGCGCAGGTAGTGACGGTCCAAGCGCTCGGCCGTCGCCTCGTCGAAGAGGTCGGTGCTGTACTCCCAGACGAGGGTGAGCCCGTCGTCCTCCTCCACCGAGAGCACGATCTCAAAGCGCGCGCCGGGGAGGCTGACCGGGTACGGCTCGGCGCCCTCGAGCGCGAGCCTCGCCGGCGGCGTCTGGGCGAAGAAGACCTGGAAGATCGGGTGCCGGCTGGCGTCCCGCGCGACGTCGAGGTCGGCGACCAGCCACTCGAACGGCACCTGCTGGTGCGCCACCGCACCGCGGACCACGTCGCGCATACGGCCGACCAGCTCCGCGAACGTCGGGTCGCCGCCGAGCTCCGCGCGCAGCACGACCGTGTTGGCATAAAACCCCACGGCGCCCTCGAGCTCCGCGCCGTCGCGCCCGGACGTCGTCGTGCCGATCAGGACGGTCTCCTGGCCGCTGTAGCGCGACAGCAGCGCGGCGTAGGCGGCCAGCAAGGTGGCGAAGGCCGTCGCACCCGCGGCACGGGCGAGCGCGCGCACCCCGGCCGTCGTGCCCGCCGCCAGGGTGCGGCGCCGCGTGGCGCCGTGCTGGGTCAGCACGGGCGGCCCCGGGCGGTCGGTCGGCAGCTCGAGCGCGGCCGGGCTCCCGGCCAGGCGCTCGCGCCACCACGCCCGCTGCGCCGACAGCGCCGCCGGCTCGAGCGCGGTGCGCTGCAGCCGGGCGAACTCCGGGTACTGCAGCGCCGGGGCCGGCAGCGCGGGCTCCTCGCCGCGCGCGTACGCCGTGTACAGGGCGCCGAGCTCCCGGAACACGACCGCGTGTGACCAGCCGTCGCAGATGATGTGGTGAAACGCCATCGCGAGCACGTGCTCGTCGCCGGAGAGCCGCAGCAGCGCGGCGCGCAGCAGCGGCCCGCGCTCGAGGTCGAAGGGCGTCGCCACCAGCGCCGCCGCGCGCCGGCGCGCCTCCGCCGCGCGCTCGGGATGGGCCCGCAGGTCCTGCCGCTCGAGCTCCAGGGGCAGGTCGTGGGCGACCACCTGCACGGGGGATCCGTCGGCGGCGGCGATGGTGGTGCGCAGGGCCGCATGACGGCGCACCACCTCCTGCAGGCCCCGCGCCAGCGCGCCCTCGTCGAGCGTCCCGGAGATGCGCGCGCACAGCGGCAGGTTGTAGGCGGCGCCCGCCCCGGCCTGGTCGAGAAACCAGAGCCGCTCCTGGGCGAACGTGCACGGGGCGCGGGCCACCTCGTCGACGGGGGCGGCCGCGGCTGGGGGTGGGTGTGGGGCACCGGCGTCGCGCCCGTGGCGGACCGCGGCCGCGAGCCCGGCGACGGTCGGCGCCTCCAGGAAGTCCCCGAAGGCCACGTGGGCGAGCAGGAGGTCCTCGACGTCGGCGAGCATCCGGATCGCGGCGAGCGAGTCCCCGCCGAGGGCGAAGAAGTTGTCGTCGACCTCCACGTGATCGACCGCGAGCGCGTCCTGCCACAGGTGCGCGAGCGTGGTCTGCAGCCGGGATGACATTGCTCAGCGGTCCCAGTCGACGTCGAAGCCCAAGAGCTCGGACAGACGCTCGTTGCGCGGGCGGAAGTAGTCGACCAGCCAGGCCCGGGTGGCGGGCGCCATCGGCTCGTAGCTCGCGGTGTGCAGATGCGGCAGGTCCGCCGAACGGTGCGGCGGCAGCCCGAGGAACGCGTAGACGCCGGCCAGCGCCTTCACCGGCGTCGCGGCGAGATCCTCCGCCCGCACGACGTGCAGGCGCTCCCGCGCGAACAACGCAAGCCAGCGCTCGACCTGCTGGTCGTAGTGGCTGCGGTGCAGATAGGAGTGCTTGGCGAGCGGGAGGCTCGTGTGGTGCCTGTCACGCCGCGATCGGCGGATCTCCGGGAGCAGGCGATCCTCCTCTTGGGCCAGCGCGTCCTCGAAGGACAGGTCGTCGAGCCCCTCGCGAACGGACATCTGGTACTGCGAGTACGCGCGGTCGACGGGGTTGCGCAGCGCCAGCAGCAACCGCACCTCGGGCAGCGCTCGCGCGATCCGCCCGGGCGCCCATCGGTGCGACAGGTACGTCGGGCTCGACTCACCGGTGAGAAACCCTCTCCCGTGCTCCAGCGCGAACGCCCGCCGATCGGCCGTGCGCGGGAAGTGCGAGCGATACCAGTCATCGCCACGATAGAAGCTGTAGTCGAAGTAGTGCACCTCCTTGGTCGTCGACGGGACCACGTGGGGATGGTCGGCGATCCAGGCGTGCAGCGTGGTGGTTCCCGCCTTGGCCGCGCCGATGAGCAGGAAGTCGGGAAGCATCCGGCCGCGACCGATCCCCCGCCCCGTGTGCACGCGCAACCGGCTGTGGCCGAGCCGCAGGTGGTCGTAGACCGGACGCGGCAGCGCGGACCGCAGTCGCCCGTGCGCGCGGCGCCGCCAGTCCGAGGGGTGATCTCCTCCGGACGGCGGGCGCACGCGAGGATGGTAGCGAGGCGACCCTCGGCCGCCGCCACGCTGCCGATCGACATGCATTAGTGTCAGGATCTTGAGCAACGGTCCATGGCGATGCCTGCGCAGACGGTCCGCCCCGATCCTCCTAGGGCTGCTTTGCCTTTCCGCGGCCGCGTGGATGCTCATGACCCACGCGTCAGGATCTGCGAGCCCCATCCCGGCGCGCCAGGCAGCGTCGACCTCGTCGTCGGTCACGCGCACCATCACCGTCGATGACGGCGCCGGGAAGTTGGTGCAGCGAACCTACACCGTCTACCGGCCGCCCGGATTGGCGAACGCGCCCGATCATCAGGTTCCTCTGGTCGTCGATCTCGGCGACGGTGGCTGGTCCGGCCTGGCCGTGAGATACGGGTTCGTGGTCGTGGCGATTCCCAACGACCAGCACTGCGATCCCTCTGGCGGGAACTGTCAGCGCGAAGGGCGCGCCTTGAACCCGGATCCGGCGACGATCGGCGCTCGCAACTGCGGTCCGAGCGGCACGGCTCCGTGCGATGATGCCCCCTGGATCTCGGCGGTGCTCGATGCCGTGGAGTGCTCGGGGCCCAGTCCGTGTGAGAACATCGATCCTTCGCAGGTCTTCACCGCGGGCGCCTCGAAGGGCGGCTTTCTGGCCGAGGACCTTATGTGCGATCCGCTCACGAGCAGGCGCTTCAGCGGCTACTCGGCCGTCAGCATCTCGATGATCTCGCCGTCGCCGACCAACGACCCGAGCATGCTCCCGCGCTGCGCGGCGGTGCTGGGCAACGACCCCAACGTCAACTTCTCCGTCCAGTGGATCTTCGGCGACCAGGATCCGACCTGGGCGCATGCCTGCCCCAGTCCACTCGACTGCCTGGAGGCAGGGTTCACGGATAAGAAGAACCGGTGGTTCTTCGGGGTCGCGCAGCTTGCCGGCGACTCGAGCTTCGGCCAGCGGGTGATCGGGGCCGCGCTGGGATGCAGTGGCACACCCGACACGACGCAGGTCGCGCCCCACCTGATACGGAAGGTCTATGGCTCGTGTACCGTTCCGGGCAGAGCCACGAGCTATTTCACGGTCTTGGGCGGCACGCACGGCATCGGCGGCCTGGACACCATCGACGGGTTCAACGCCGCCTCGGAGAGCTGGAGCTTCTGGCAGGCCCACCCGGGCACTCCCGGAGCCGGACTCGGGGCGTCAGCCGGCCCCGGGGCGTCAGCCGGCCCCGGGCCGTCACCCGCAGCGGGCGCCGGCCCGTCAGCGCTACCGGGTGGCGGACCGTCATCCGACCGGCCTCCCGCCGGCGCGCACGTGATCAAGGGCACGCCGGGCGCGGATCGGCTCGTCGGCACCCCGGGGCCGGATGTCGTCATATGCGGTGGCGGCGACGATGTCGTGATCGCCGGTGGCGGTGATGACGTGATCAACTGCGGTGCGGGCAACGACACGATCCACGCCGGCTCGGGTGACGACACGGTCAGGGCGGGGTCCGGCAACGATCGCGTGATCGGCGGCTCCGGCGACGACCGGCTGTTCGGCAACCGGGGCCGCGACTCGATCTCGGGTGGGGCGGGCGAGGACCGGATCTCCGGCGGAACGGGCAACGACAGGCTCTCAGGCGGCGGGGGCCGCGATCGCCTGGCCGGAGGGGCAGGCCGCGACCGACTGGCCGGAGGGGCCGGCAACGACCGGCTGTTCGGCAACCGCGGCAACGACGTGCTCGCAGGAGACCGCGGCTCCAACCTGCTCGTTGGCGGGATCGGCAAGGATCGGTTCGTCCCCGGACGGGGGCATGACCGCAAGCGCCGCTGAGCAGGGCCGGTAACGGGCTGGGCACTTTCCGAGGGACCGCCACCGGGATATGATGAGAGGCATCATCTCGCGAGCACTCTGCATCCGGAAGGCGTGGGACGGGGCCATCGACTCGCGGTCGTGGTTGGGAGGGTGTTCGCCGTGACCGCCCCCGGCCGAGACGAGCTTCGGGCTCCGCCCCATGACTCCCTGGAGCGGACCGTGCTCGCCGGGATCGCGGACATCGAGCACGTCTACCTCACACCTCGAGACGAGATCGAGCGCCGGCTTGCGACCATCTGGGCCGGGGTGCTGGGGTGCGACCGCGTGGCCCCCGAGGATGATTTCTTCGAGCTCGGCGGCCACTCCCTGCTTGCCGTCCAGCTCATCTCCCGCATCGCGGAGGAGTTCGGCGAGGCACCGCCCCTGATCACCCTCTTTCGCGCTCCGACCCTCGGAGCGTTCGCCACCCACGTGCGCGGCGGAGCGGTGCCGCAACCCGCCGTGCACGACGATGGGCCGTCGATCGTCACCATCAAGCGCGGCACAGAGGCCACGCCCCTGTTCCTGGCTCCGGATCTCCAAGGCGAGATTCCGGTCTGGTTCAAGCTGCTCGCGCGTCATCTGCCGGCCGAGCTGCCCGTCTACGCGGTGCGATCCCAGGGTCTGGGTGGCATCCGCCCGCCGCACGACCGGATGGAAGAGATGGTCGAGGCCTACCTGGCGCTCGTGCGCGACGTGCAGCCGACCGGCCCGTACCTGATCGCCGGACACTGCTTCAGCGGCAACGTGGCGTTCGAGATGGCGCGCCAGTTGCGTGCGGCTGGGGACGAGGTCGCGCTGCTCGCGGTCATCGACTCCCCGCCGTTTGGTCACCGTCCTCCGCCCTGGGCGGCGATCGACGTGCGCGCGCATATCCACGCGCTCACGCGCGCGGGGCAGGTCGATCGCCTCGCATACGTGCGCAGGCGGGCGAAGCGTGCGCGCGTTCGCCTGGTCCGGATGCTCGGGCGCTGGACCGGGCTGCGTCGGATGCAGGAGCTCGGCGGATATGCACCGTACCCCGGGCCTCCGGTGGCGGCGGCGAACATGCGCGCCGCGCGCAGCTACACGTGCCCGCCGTACCCCGGCCGGTTGACCGTCGTGACGGTCAACCCCCCGCGCACCGGCCGCAGGAGATGGGCGCACCTCGCGCAGGGGGGGATCGAGCAGCACGTGCTTCACGGCAAGGAGCTCGACCACGTCACCGTGCTGCGCGAACCGCACGTCCGGGCGCTCGCCGAGGTGCTGGCCTCGTCGATCCGGGCGGCGACCTGAGATTCACCGCGGAGGGGGTCCGGGAGACATCGCGAGCGCAAGCGAGGCCGACCAGCTGGTCTTCCCGGCCTCGTTTGGCCAGCAGCAGCTGTGGCTGCTCGATCGGCTGCAGCCCGGTAACACCGCCTACACGCTGCCGTATCTCGCTCGACTCTCCGGCCGGCTCCACGTCACCACGCTCGAGCGCGCGCTGACCCGGCTCGTCGAGCGCCACGAGGTCCTGCGCACGACGTTCTTCGAGGAAGACCACGCGCTCTGGCAGCGCGTCGCGCCCGGCGCGCGCATCTCGCTGGACGTGGCCGACTCAAGCTCCGAGCCAGACCCCGAGCAGTCCGCGCGGGAGCTTGCGGCCACGGCCTTGGCTGAGCGCTTCGACCTGGACGCGGACTCGCTCTTTCGCGCCCGCCTGGTGCGCCTGGGAGAGGACGAGCATCTCCTGATCCTGGCCCTGCACCATATCGCGGCAGACGGCTGGTCGATGGGGGTCCTCAAGCGCGACCTGGCCCAGCTCTACGCGGCCGAGCTCGAGGATCGTCCGGCGTCGCTGCCCGAGCTGGCCGTGCAGTACGGCGACTACGCGGCCTGGCAGCGCGAAGCGGCCCTGAGTCGGCGGTACCAGCAGCAGCTCGAATACTGGCGCGGACGGCTCGACGGAGCGCCGACGTCGCTCGGGCTCCCGACCGATCGTCCCCGCCCGCCCGTCCAAGGCACGGCCGGCGCCCATCGTCGACGCCGTCTCGGCGGGGAGCTGTCCGCCCGCCTGCGCGCGCTCGGCCGGGAGGAGGACGCCACGCTGTTCATGGTGCTCCTGGCGGGGTTCGCCGCGCTGCTCGCTCGTCACGGCCACCAGGACGATGTCGTCGTCGGCACCCCGGTGGCGGGTCGCAGCCGCGTCGAGTTGGAGAGGCTCATCGGCTTCTTCTCCAATGTGCTCGCTCTCCGCACGGACGTGAGCGGCGACCCGACGTTCGCCGAGCTCGTGCGCCGCGTCAGGGACACGGCCCTGGAGGCCTACGAGCACCAGGACGTGGCCTTCGAGACGGTGGTCGCCGAGGTCAACCCCGCGCGCAGCCTCAGCCACACCCCGATCTTCCAGGTGCTCTTCTCCTTTCAGCACGCCGGTGGTGAGCCCCTGCAGCTTCCCGGAGTGCAGGCGAGCATCGTCGAGCTCGAGCGCGGAACCGCGAAGTTCGACCTCGCGCTCTTCGTCCTGGAGTCTCCCGAAGGCCTGCGTCTGTCGTGCGAGTACTCGACCGACCTGTTCGACGCGCAGACCGTCGATCGTCTGCTCGCCCGGCTCGAGACCCTGCTGCAAGCGGGCGCCGATGATCCTGGCGTGCGCCTGAGCGCCATCGACATCCTGCCGCGGGACGAGCGCGAGCTGCTCGCGCGCTGGAGCGCCACCTCGGGTGACGGACCTGCGCCCGGGCTCTGCGCCCACGAGCTCGTCGAGCGGCAGGCGGCGCGAAACCCCGACGCGCCGGCCATCTGCTTCGGAGGGCAGGTCACGACGTACGCTGAGTTGCTCAGCCGCGCGCGCGCCGTGGCGAGCCGCCTCGTGCAAGCCGGCGTGGGCGCCGGGGTACCGGTGGGGATCAGCGCGGAGCGCTCGCCGGCCCTGATCGCCGGGGTCCTGGGGATCCTCATGGCCGGCGGGGCCTACGCGCCGCTGGACCCGGCCTATCCAGCCGGACGGCTGCGTCTGATGCTTGAGGATCTCGGGGCCCCCGTCCTGCTGCTTGGACGCGGGCTCGAGGAGCGCGTGCCGCGCCTCGAGGCGCGCGTGATCGACCTCGAGGACGCCGTGAGCCCGCTTGGGACCGTGGTCCGGCCTCCCCGCCCCGCGACCCTGGACGACCTGGCCTACGTCCTGTTCACGTCGGGGTCGACCGGCCGTCCCAAGGGCGTCGCCATGAGCCACCGGCCCCTGGCGAACCTCCTCGCATGGCAGCTGCGCAGCTGGAGCGCCCCGGCCGCGGCCCGGACGCTGCAGTTCGCGTCGCTGAGCTTCGACGTCTCCTTCCAGGAGATCTTCTCCACGCTTGCCTCGGGGGGCACGCTCGTCCTGATCAGCGAGATGCAGCGCCGAGACCCCGGCGCGCTGCTGTCCGTCATCGACGATCAAGCGGTCGAGCGCGTGTTCCTCCCGTTCGTGGCGCTGCAACTGGTGGCCGACGCGTCGCACTACGCGAACATCGTGCCCCGCGCCCTGCGGGAGGTGATCTGCGCGGGAGAGCCGCTGCACGTGACGCCTTCGATCAGGTCGCTCTTCGAGCAGCTCGACGAGGCCGTGCTGCACAATCACTACGGGCCGACCGAGAGCCACGTCGTCACCGCGCTCAAGCTCACAGGCTCGCCCGGGGACTGGCCGGGATCCCCTGCGATCGGCCGGCCGATCGCAAACGCCGAGGTGCGTCTGCTCGACGGTCGAGGTCAGCCGGTGCCGATCGGCGTCCCGGGCGAGATCCACATCGGGGGCGTGGCGCTGGCACTCGGATATCGCAACCGCCCGCAGCTGACCGCCGAGCGGTTCCTGAGGCACGGGTCCGACGACGGCCCGGGCGCTCGCGTCTATCGCACAGGCGACCTGGGCCGCTTCCGGTCCGACGGCACCATCGAGTACCTCGGCCGCATCGATCACCAGGTCAAGATCCGCGGGTTCCGCGTCGAGCCCGGAGAGATCGAGGCTTCGCTCCGGGAGCACCCGGCGATCCATGACGCGATCGTCGTGGCGACCGGGGTCGACGGGCAGCGGCGCCTGGTGGCCCACCTGGTCGGCGACGGCACACCGCCGCCGGCCGCCGAGCTGAAGGCGTTCCTGCGTGCCACCCTGCCCGAGCACATGATCCCTTCGGCGTTCGTGGCGCTCGATGCGTTCCCGCTGACGCCCAGCGGCAAGGTCGACCGCGTCCGGTTGGCGGCGGCGCCACCCGGCGGGATGGTCGAAGAGGCCCTTCGCCTGCCCCCGATCGAGCGCAAGCAGCGTCTGCCGCCGTCGCCAGGCGGCACCGCCGCCGACGATCGGATCGCCGAGTTCCCGGCGTCGTTCGCGCAGCAGCGGTTGTGGTTCCTCGCGCAGCTGGAGCCGGACAGCCAGGCGTACAACCTCGTGCTGGCACCTCGCCTTCGAGGGGATCTCGACGTCGGCGCGCTCGAGCTGGCGTTGACCGAGCTCGTCGCACGCCACGAATCGTTGCGGACGACCTTCGGCCTGGTCGACGGCGTTCCGCACCAGGTGATCCGCCGCGCGGGCGCCGTCGCGCTGCCCCTGAGCGATCTCTGGGGCGGCCCCGACGCGCGGCTGCGGGCCGAGCAGCTGGTCAAAGCGGAATCCAAACGGCCGTTCGACCTCGCCGGCGGACCGCTGTTTCGGGCAGGCCTGCTGCGTCTCGCCGGCGACGACCACGTCCTCCTGTTGGGGATCCACCGGATCGTCGCGGATACCCGGTCGCTGGTGATCCTCGCTCGCGACCTCGGCACGGCCTACCGGGCCTTGATCGCCGGCGGGTCGCCGGCGGCGCCCGCGTTGCAGATCCACTACGGCGACTACGCCGCGTGGCAGCACGAGATCATCACCAGCGGGCGCCTGGACGGACAACTCCAGTACTGGCGTCTGCAACTGAAGGGGGCTCCGCCGCGGCTGATGCTCCCGGCCGATCATCCGCGACCGCCGCTGCCAGGCGCAGACCGCGGCGCCGTCGGCTGCGATCTGCCGCGCTCGTTCGTGGAGCGGTTGCAGGCCGTCGGAGCCCGCGAGCAGGCCACCCTCTTCATGACGCTTCTGACCGGGTTCGCCGGACTGCTCCTGCGCTACAGCGGACAGGACGACATCGTCGTGGGCACGCCGATCGCGAGTCGCCAGCAGCGTGAGCTCGAGGACGTCGTCGGCTCCTTCTCAAACGTCCTCGCACTCCGCTGCGACGCGGCGGGCGAGCCCTCGTTCCGGGACCTGCTGCGGCGCGTGCGCGAGACGACGCTCGGAGCCTTCGCCCACCCGGATCTGCCCTTCGAGCGGCTGGTGGAGGCGCTCGACGTCGAGCGCGACCTGAGCCGCTCACCGGTCTTTCAGGCGATGTTCGCGGTGCAGGGCACTGACGGCGCGACCTTCGAGCTGGTGGGATCACCCGTCTGCACCGATCCGCAGACGCCCGAACTGGCGAAATCGGACCTCGCGCTCATCGCTGCACCGCGGCCCGACGGGCTTCACCTGACCCTCGAGTACTCCGATGACCTGTTCGATCAGGCGTCGATGCTGCGCATGCTCGGCCATTACCGGTCGCTGGTCGAAGCCGCCTTCTCCGAGCCCGACGCGGCCGTCGCCCATCTGCCGCTGATCGACGACGTGCAGCGTGCCGAGCTGCTCGCGCTATCCGGCCCGGAGGTCCCCGAGCCACCGGTCGCGGGCCTGCACGAGCTGTTCGCCGAGCAGGCTGCCCGTTCCCCGGATGCGGTCGCCGTGATCGATGACGTCACGGCACTCTCCTACGGCGATCTCGACAGGCGCGCCAACCAGCTCGCCCACCATCTACGCGGGCTCGGTGTCGGCCCCGACGTCCTGGTCGCGCTGTGTCTCGAGCCTTCGGTGGAGACGATCGTCACCGTGCTCGGGGTCCTGAAGGCCGGCGGGGCCTGCGTTCCCGTGGACCCTGAGGATCCGCCCGAGCGCCTCGCCGTCCTGCTGGCAGATGCCGGTGCGCCGCTTGTGGTGACACACGAGCGGTGGTTGGAGGGTCTGCCTGAGCACGCCGGCACGGTCATCTGCGTCGATCGTGATGCCGAGGTGCTGGCGCGCGAGCCGATGACGACGCCCGCAGCGGGCGTCGACCCGAGCAACCTGGCGTATGTCATGCCGACCCCGGCCCCGAACGGGCGATCCGGCGCGGTGGAGGTCGAGCACCGCAACGTCACGGCGCTGTTGGCGTCGGCAGCGTCGAGGTTTGACTTCGGAGCCGATGACACCTGGGCGCTGCTGCACTCCTGCGCCGACGACCGCTCCGTCTGGGAGATGTGGGGCGCACTGTCACGCGGGGGACGGCTGGTGGTCGTCCCCCGGCGGTCGATGCGCTCGCCGGAGGCGCTGACACGCCTCTGTGCGCTTGAGCGCATCACGGTTCTCAACGCGCCTCCGAGCCTGTTCGTGGACCTGCTCGACGAGCTTCTCGCCGTCGCCGATCATCTCGCCCTGCGGACGGTGATCCTTGCCGGAGAGACCCTGCTCCCCGCGACGCTCGCGCCCTGGTTCAGACACTTCGGCGACGACGGTCCGCTGCTCGTGAACATGTACGGCACCCCGGAGACCACCGTGCACGCCACGTGCGTCCGGCTCGGTCCAGACGCCGTCCGGCATCCCGGCAGCCCGATAGGGCGCCCGCTGCCCCACGTCGAGCTGCACGTCCTCGACGGCGCGGGCGGCCAGGTGCCGATCGGCGTCGCCGGAGAGATCTGCATCGGTGGTGCGGGTGTCACACGAGGATATCTCCGCAGTCCGCAGGCGACGGCGGAGCGGTTCATCGCGAGGCCGTTCGGCATGAGCCGTCTGTACCGCACCGGTGACCGCGCGCGCCGGTGCGATGACGGCACCCTCGACCTTCTTGGTCGCGTCCATGACCAGATCAGGCTCGACGGTCCCATGGACGAGCTCGGAGCGGTCGAGCTCGTCGCCCCGCAGACCGCGACCGAGAAGACGCTCGCCGAGATCTGGCGGCAGGTCCTCGGGATCGATCGCATCAGCGCACACGACACGTTCTTCGGCGTCGGAGGGCACTCGTTTCTGGCGGTGCGGCTGCTGTCTGACATCGAGCAGCGGATCGGCGTCAAGCTGCCGCTGTCCCTGCTCTTCGAGAACGCCACCTTCAGCGAGATCGCCGCCGCCGTGCAGCGCGAGCACGCGAGATGGAGGCCGAGCCCATCATGACCGCGCCCAGGCTGAAGCTGGGCGCGGGCACCTTGGACGTCTGGCGAGCATCGCTTGACCAGCCGCCGGAGGCCGTGGCGGGCCTCGAGTCGCTTCTGTGCGACGACGAGCGCGCTCGGGCGCAGGCCTTTCACTTCGACCGCGACCGGCTGCGTTTTGTGGCAGGACGTGGGATCCTGCGGTCGTTGTTGGCGGGGTACATCGGCGTGCCCCCACAAAAGGTCGGCTTGCGCTATGGGCCGTACCGCAAGCCGCGGCTCGCGGGCGACGGGCCGTGGTTCAACGTCTCGCACTCGGGTCCGGTCGCGCTGTTCGCCTTCAGCGACGGCGTCGAGGTCGGCGTCGACGTCGAGCTGGCGCGCACCCTGCCCGACGGCGACCGCATCGCCGAGCGCTTCTTCTCACCGGCCGAGGTGCAACGGCTCCGCTCGCTGCCGGCCGACCAAAAGGACGCCGCGTTCCTCGCGTGCTGGACGCGCAAGGAGGCCTTCGTCAAGGCGCGCGGCGACGGCCTGGCGCTGCCGCTCGATGCCTTCGACGTGAGCTTCGGACCCGGCCGCCCGTGCGAGCTGCTGCGCACGGCGTGGTCGGCGGAGGAGGCCGGGCAGTGGCAGCTCGTCGACCTCAGCGACCCGGCCGGCGGCTATGTCGCGGCGCTCGCCGCCCACGACGTAGGCTGGCGGGTCATCACCCGACGTCTTGACACGATCCCCGTTCACGAGCAGTCCATGATCCTTCAGGAGATGACATGAGCGCAGACCCGACGCCCGCACGCCCGATGCGAACCATGCGCCGCAAGGCCATCGACACGACCCGCCTGGTCGACACCCGGTTCATGCCGGGCCACGAGGACTCGCTCCCACTCGTCCTCGTTCCCGCCGTCGACAACGTCGACCTCGCGGAGTGGGCGACCGCCCACCGGGATGAGATCGAGGGGCACCTGGACCGCTACGGGGCGCTGCTGTTCCGCGGCTTCGGGCTCGACGGCGCCGCCGCCTTCGAGCGGGTCGCCGCGGCCATCGTGCCGGAGCTCTTCGCGGAGTACGGGGACCTGCCGACAGAGCCCACGAGCCAGCGCATCTACGGGTCGACGCCCTACCCCGCCGACAAGATGATCCTGTTTCACAACGAGAGCTCGCACCTGCCGCAATGGCCGCTCAGGCAGTTCTTCTCGTGCGTGATCGCCTCCGAGACCGGCGGGGAGACCCCGCTGCTGGACTGCCGCAAGGTGTGCGAGGCGCTCGACCCCGAGCTGCTGGAGGAGTTCGCGGGCAAGGGGCTCATGTACATCCGCAACTTCTCCGAGGGCGTCGACGTCCCCTGGCGCGAGTTCTTTCACACCTCGGACAAGGCCGAGGTCGAGAAGGTGTGCGCCGAGGCGGGCATGACGGCCGAGTGGACATCCGGCGACGCCCTGCGCGTCTCAAACGTCGCGCCGGCGGTCACGACCCATCCGCGCACGGGCGAGCGCGTGTTCTTCAACCAGGTCCAGCTGCACCACGCACGCTGCCTCGATCCCGAGACCCGATCGGCGCTGCAGCAGCTCTTCTCCGAGGAGGACCTGCCGCGCAGCGTCCGCTTCGGCGACGGGACGCCGATCGCAGACGAGGTCATCGACCGGCTGGGCGAACTCTACGAGGAGCTGTGCGTGGAGTTCCTCTGGGAGCCCGGCGATCTGATCGTCCTCGACAACATGCTGGTCGCGCATGCCCGGCGCCCGTTCGGCGGATCCCGGAAGATCCTCGTGGCCATGGCCGAGATGACCTCGGCGGCCTGACGCCGGGGCCGCGGTGCCCGCGACCCGGTCACGATCGCGACACGCTCCACGTGGATGCGACGTGCACCGGCGAGAGCCGGACCACCGCCCGCGGCGTCTCCGCGAGCCCCGGGCCGTGGACCTCGAACTGCGCGACGGGCTGCCATGCCAGCAGCTGCGCGCCGTCCGTCCAGCCGCGGAACACCGCGGTCCAGGCGTAGTAGCGCCCCTTCGGCAGCGGGAGCCGCGCGATGGAGCAGCGGACGGCCGTGTCCCCGGGCTCGATCGCGGTCTCCCGGCCCGAGTTGAGCAGGAAGATCGGGTTGGCGGGGCCCTCGCTGACGCCGACGTAGACCCAGGTCCGGTAGGTCGAGTCGCTGCCGAGCACGAAGTCGATGTCCAGCTGGCCGTCGGTGGCGATGACTCCGCCGGTCGGAGCGGTCACCTCGACGTCTCGGATGGACAGCAGCCCGTCGATCGGCGCCAGCGACTCGGCGGCGACCTCGACCGAGGCGCGGTAGTCGCCGAGGACGTCGCGAACGGGCCCGGTGCTGCGCACCACGCCGTCGTGCAGCCACAGCGCGCGCTCGCACGTCGCCTCCACGGCGGCCAGGTCGTGCGACACGAACACGAGCGTCGTGCCCTGCTCAAGCACGTGGCGCAGCCGCTCCAGGCAGCGCTGCTGGAAGGTCGCGTCCCCGACGGCGAGCACCTCGTCGACGAGCAGGACGTCCGGCTCGAGAAACGCGGCGACGCCGAAGCCGAGCCGCATCTGCATGCCGGTCGAGTAGAACTTGACCTGGCGGTCGACGGCTTCCTCGAGCTCGGCGAACTCGACGATGTCGTCGAAGCGCCGCCGGACCTCCCGGCGCGGCAGCCCCATCAGCGACCCGGTGAGGTAGATGTTCTCCCGGCCGGTGAGCTGGGGCGCGATGCCGGCCCGCACCTCGATCAGCGCGCCGACCCGGCCCGCCACCCCGACGCGGCCGGCGGTGGGGTACATGACGCGCGTCAGGATCTTCAGCAGCGTGGACTTGCCGCTGCCGTTCTGGCCCACCAGGGCGACGGACTCCCCGGGCGCGGCCCGCAGGTCGACCTCGCGCAGTGCCCAGCGCCAGGACGGCCCACGGCGCCCGCGCAGCCGGTCGCCCACGCGGGCGATCTGATCCTGCAGGTAGGAGGGCCGGGTGTCAGCCCGAAAGCGCTTCCAGACCTCGCCCGCCTCGATCGTCCCGTCAGGCGATGTCGGCAAGTCCCGCCTCCATGCGCTTGAACACGGCGAAGCCGAGGACGAGCACGATCACCGAGCTCGCCGCGCCGACCAGCGTCGGGATCAGCAGCGGAGGCTTGCCGAACAGGATCCCGCGCCGCAGGCCGTCGATGACCGGGGCGAGCGGGTTCAGCGCCGCGAAGATGGCCTGCCCGGTGGCGCCGCTGACCACGGCATTGGCTCCGTAGGCGACGGGGGTGACGAACAGGCCGAACTGGACGATGAGCGGAAGCAGGACCTGCAGGTCGCGCAGGTACACGACGATCGCCGACACCGCGAGCGTGATCCCGGCCGTGAAGCACAGCGCGATCATCAGCAGCAGCGGAGCGTAGAGCGCCTCCAGCCGGGGCGCGTAGCCCGAGAGGGGGAAGAGCGCGGCGAGCACCACGGTCGCGGCGATCGCATCGACGATCGCGAGCGCGATGGACGCCAGCGGGAACACCTCGCGCGGGCAGTAGAGCTTGTTGAGCAGCGGGATGTTGGTGACAAGGCTGGTACCGCCGCGCGAGAAGGCCGTGGAGAAGAACGCCCAGGGGACGAGCCCGATCGCGGCGAACAGCGGGTAGGGGACGCCGTGAGCCCCCACGTTGGTGAACCTCGTGAAGACGAGGGCGAAGGCGGCCATTAGCAGCAGCGGGGTCACGAGCGCCCACGCCACGCCCAGCACGGCCTGCTTGTAGCGGACGCGCAGGTCACGCTCGGCGAGGGTCAGGACGAGCTCCCGGTAGCGCCACAGCTCCTGCGCGGCGGACACCACGCCGACGCGCCGGCGGAACAGGATCGAGTCGTCGGGCCCGTCGGGAGGCGCCTGGACCGCGTCGGCCTGCGCGTCTGAGCCGACGGCGGGGGAGAGGTTTTCGACCACGCCGGGAGGCTAGCCGGAGCGCCGCCGTGCCGAGGCGGTTACGATCCGCCCGTGCCACGGCGAGCCCGCAAGGTTCTCGCGACCGACACCGAGATCGAGCGCGCGCGGTCCGAGCTCCTGCACCTGGGCGACTGCACGACGGCCGAGTTCATCCGCCAGGTCGCCCGCTACGACGGCACCGTGCTCGAGGAGGACGGGCTGCTGCTCTTCCGGGGGCCCCACCCGCAGCCGAACCCGTTCCGAAACGGCGCGCTCCGGCTCGACGAGCGCGTGCCGGCGGCCGAGATGATCAGGCGCGGTCGCGCGTTCTTTGCCGCTCGCGCGAGCGGGTTCGTGGTGTGGAGCCGCGAGCACGCCGATGCCGATCTCGCCGCCGAGGTCGAGCGGGAGGGGTTTCGCGAGCTCGAGCGGATTCCGGGGGTGGTACTCGAGGGTCGCCCGAAGCGGCGCGCGCTTCCCGAGGGCGTCGAGCTGCGCGAAGCGCTCGACGAGCGCGCGCGCAACGACCTGCTCCAGGTGATCGCGGATGCCTGGGGCCTCGGCGGCACCCCGCTCGCGCTGGCCTCTGACCTGCTCTTTCACCCGGGCCACGCGGCGGAGCCGCACACGGCCGCGTTCGTCGCCTACGAGGGCGCAACGCCGATCTCGGGCGGCATGGCGATGGGCGCCTGCGGCGTCGTGGTGGGCTGTCAGGGCGGCACGATCGCGGGCGCCGGCGGCAGGGGTCTTGCCCAGATCACCTTCGGGGCGGCGGTGGAGGCCTGCATGGACCGCTTCGGCGCGAGTCGCACGCTGATGCATGCGTCGAGCCCGGGCCTTCCCGTCTGGCTTCAGCTGGGCTTCGTAGCCTTCACGGGGTACCGCCGGCATCTCGTTCCGCCGTAGCCGCGCCGGCCGTCTTCAGGCGCGCGGCGGGAGCGGATCCCGGGGCCCGAGGGCGGTGGGCCGCCCCATCCGGAGCACCGGCGCGAGGGCCAGACGGCGAAGCATGCGCGCGGCGTGCTCGGCCTCGGCTCGGAGGACTCCGACCGGGCCGGCGCCCTCGACCGCAGGGTAGGTACGGGCCAGGACCTCGCGCGGGGGCGTGATCCCGCGGCGCAGGGCCGTCCATCGCTGCCGCCCGCCGGGAGCCAGGACGACGTCGAGCAGCGCCCGCTCGGCGAGGCGCTGGGGCGGGGTCATGCGCAGCAGCGGGTCGGCGAGGGTCGTCCCCCACCGCGCGACGCGCGACGGCATCGCCACGGGTCCTCCGAGGGTCTCGTGGTCGCACGCGCCGACGCGCGACACCGCGTCGATCGCGGCGGCCAGCGCGGGCGCGAGCTCCGGGTGCTCGCGCGCCACGGCCGCCGCGTGGCCGTCGCTGCGCACACCGCGCGACAGGGCGAGCACGTCGGCCGCCAGCCGCACGCCGGCCAGCCCGTCGCGGGCGTAGAAGAGCAGCAGGAACACCAGCAGATCCTCGTCGCGCAACGTGATGCCCGCCGCGTCGGAGACCGTGGCCCCCCGGGCCAGCGCCTCGGCGGCGAAGGACCGCTCGTACCAGTGCACGCGCCAGTGCAGCTCGATCGGCGGCAGGCCCCCGTCGTGCAGCAGCGCGAAGTGCAGCAGGGGGCGGCCCTCCCGGTCGGTCCAGTCCGCCGGAGCCCCCCAGCCCATCCCGTGCACGACGGTGACCGCCTCCGCGAGCCGCTCGGGCGCCACCAGCAGGTCGATGTCGCCGGACTCGCGCAGGCCGGGATCGCCGTGGACGCGCTGGGAGAGCGCCGGGCCTTTGAGCCACGAGGCAGCGATGCCCTGCGACTCCAGGCGCGCGCGAACCGAGTCACCGACCATCTGCTGCAGCCCCCCGAGCCGCCGGGCCTGGAGGCTGCGGTGCTCGACCTGGCGCCGGAAGCCCGGGCCCAGGGCGTCCCCCGCCTCCCTGACGAGCCGGCGGCCGAGCAGCGCGGCGAGCCGGTGGTCGACGAGGACCGCGAGCAGCCGCTGCGGATCGGCGCGGCCGACCCGCGCCTCGAACGCGGGGTCGTCACGACCGCAGTCGGGCCTGCGCAGGAGCAGCAGGACGAGATCGTCCTCCGGTGTCGGTCGTGCGCGACGACTCGGCATCGGTCACCGGTACGAGCGGGCCTGCAGCTCGAACAGCTCGGCGTAGCGGCCATCGAGCTCGACGAGCTCCGCGTGGGAGCCCTCCTCGGTGATGCGGCCCTCGTGAAGGACGTAGATCCGGTCTGCCGACATGACCGTCGAGAAGCGATGCGAGATCAGCAGCAGGCTGCGTCCGCGCGCCAGCGCCCGCACGTGCTCGAACAGCTCGTGTTCGGAGCGCGCGTCCAACGAGGCGGTGGGCTCGTCGAGCACGAGGAACCCGGCGTCACGGAAGAACGCGCGCGACAGGGCCATCCGCTGCCACTGGCCCACTGACAGGTCGTGGCCCCCGGAGAACTCCTTGCCCAGCCCGGTCTCATAGCCGGCCGGCAGGCGGCTGATGAACCCGTCGGCCCCGCCGGCCCGCGCGGCGGCCCGCACGGCATCGAGACCGTCGGCCGCCTCCATCCGCCCGAAGACGATGTTCTCGCGTGCCGAAAGCTGGTAGCGGATGAAGTCCTGGAAGATGATGCCGACGTGGCGTCGGGTCTCTGCGGCGTCGAGCTGATGCGTTTCGACCCCGTCCCAGATGATGCGGCCTGCCGAGGGCTCGAAGAGCTGGGCGAGGAGCTTCGCGAGCGTGGTCTTGCCGGAGCCGTTCTCGCCCACCAGCGCGATGACCTCCCCGCGTCGGATGGTGAGCGACACGCCTTCCAGCACGTCGTGGTCGCTGCCTGGGTAGCGGAAGTGGACGTCCTCGAGCCGGAGCTCGTCGAACATGTGCGCCTGGCGCCCACTGCTCCCGGTGGCCACCGGGCGGCGAGCGAGAAACGACTCGAAGTCGCTCAGGAACAGGCCCGCCTCGAAGATCGAGCCAACGCCCGTGAACAGCTGCTGGAAGCGCCCCGCGAGCAGCCGCACCGCGATCAGGGCGGCGCCCGCCGACGCCAGGGGCAGATCACCCTCGAAGATCGAGTACAAGAGGACCGCGACCGCGAGCGTGGTGACGCCGACGGTGACCAGGGCACCGACCACGGCCAGCACGAGGCGCCGTCGGACGTGGCGGGCGAGATCGGTCAGGAAGCTCGAGTACGCCTGCTGCCACCGGCCCTTGAGCGTCTCGCCCAGCTCGAACGCGCGGACCTCCTTGGCCTCGTTGCGCCCGTACATGACCTCGGCGAGATAGAACCGCAGCCGGGCGATGGGCGTCTGCGCGATCGCGAAGTCGAACTCCAGCCGTCCCGAGCGGCGGGTGATGAGCCACAGCGGCCCGCCGCCCGCCAGCAGGATGGGTACGAGGACCGGCTCGATGGCCAGCAGGCCGATCGCCAGGCCCACCACGGCGAGCACGCCGCCGATGAGACCGGCGAGGCCCTGGGTCATGGCGGCCGGTTGCGTCAGCGCGTTGGTCCGCACGCGCTGGAGGTGGTCGAAGAAGCCCGGGCTCTCGAAGACCTCGAGGCTGACGCTGGTCGTGACGTCGAGGATCGAGGACCACATGGTCATCTCGACCCGCTCTGAGAGCAGCCGCTGACACTGCGCCTGCGCGGCAGACGCCACTCCGCCCAGGGCGGACGCGGCGACCAGGCCGATGACGGCCGGCAGCGCCGCCGCGAGATTGCGGTCCGTGCGCTCCTGATCGAGGATGCCGGCGATCGCCGCCTTGCCGAGCAGGACCTGAAGGCCCAGCACGGCCGCGGCGACGACGCTCAGCGCAACGAGCGCAAGAAGCAGCCGGGGACTGGCGGATCGGGCGATGCGCACCGCCGTGAGGCACAGCGACGGAAGGCGTCGCAGCGACCGGGGCTGCTCACGCCCCGCGCGGAAGAGGTCGAGCGGATCGAACGCGGGCTGGGCCGGGGTGCGCTCACCGTCGTCGGGCCGCACCGGACCGGGGTCGCGCCCGGCCTCTCCGTCGTCGGGCTGCGACGACTCGATTCGCTCGGGCACACCTGAATCATACGTTCGTCCACCCGCGCGGCCCCGCCGTGCCTTGGGGTTAGGCTTTGACGCATGTCAGACGGAAGCGCCCAGATCATCCAGGTGCCCGAGCACGTCGTCTTCCGGCATTTCGACGGCGAAACGGTGGTCTTGAACCTGCAGACCGGCCAGTACCACGGCTTGAATCCGACCGCGGGACGGATGTTCGAGGCCCTCGGCGAGCATCGGGCGATCGCCCCGGCGGCGGACGCCGTCGCCGCCTCCTACGGCGTTCCGGCTGCGGCGCTGGCCGACGATCTGTCGACGCTGGTGGGGCAGCTCAGCGAGCGCGGGCTCGTGCTCGT
>JBBQBV010000003.1:0-59230 GCA_038318085.1 Solirubrobacterales bacterium | reverse complement strand
CTGCTCGACGATCGGCCCGCGCCGCGGCCGGAGCGCCTCGACCACGTCGCGGGCCACGTCGGGCACGGGCACCAGCGGGCGGCGGATGTGCTTGGGCAGGGAGCGGATGAGCGCGATCACGAGCTCCTCGCGCAGGGCGGGCACCAGCCAGTCGAAGCCAGTCGCCCGCAGCGTCCCGAGCGCGGTCAGCGGCACGTGGACCGTCACGCCGTCGTGGGCGGCTCCGGGCTCGAAGCGATAGCTGAGCGGCAGGACGAGATCGCCCTGCGACCACGTCTGCGGCCGTCCCTCCTGCACCGTCTCGGCGCCGGGCGCGAGCAGCAGCCGGCGCGGGTAGTGCAGCTGCTCGGGGTCGGCGCGGCGGGCGTCGCGCCACCAGCGCCCGAAGCCCGCGCCGTCGAGGACGTGCCCGGGCACCCGCTCGTCGAAGAAGGAGAGCAGGACCTCGTCGCCCACGAGCAGCCCGCGCCGCCGCGTGCGCTCCTCGAGCGCCTCGACCTCCGCCACGCGCCGGCGGTTCTCGTCGAGGAACTCCGGCGGGCGGTGCTCCCACCCGCCCTCCACGAGCGCGCGGCGGAGGAACAGGTCGCGCGAGAAGACCGGGTCGATCGGCCCGTACTGCACGCGGCGGCCGGTGACGATCGGCAGGCCGTACAGGGTGACGCGCTCGGTGGCGACCACGGACGCCCGCCTGGGGTCCCAGCGCGGCTCGGAGTGCTCGCGGCGGACGAGGTGGCCGGCCAGCGGCTCGATCCAGGCCGGATCGATCCGGGCGACCTCCCGGCCCCACAGCCGCGAGGTCTCGACCAGCTCGGCGGCCATCACCCAGTCCGGCGGTCGCCGGGCCAGGGCTGAGCCCGGGAAGATCGCGAAGCGGGCGTTGCGCGCGCCCTGGTACTCGCGCCGCGTGGCGTCCCGCAGGCCGACGTGGGAGAGCAGGCCTGAGAGCAGCGAGATCGCGATGTCGCGCGGCTCCCCGGGCGCCGCGTCCAACGTGACCTCCACGCGCCGGGCCGCTTGGCGCAGCTGTCCCACCAGGTCCTGCCACTCGCGGACACGCAGGTAGTGCAGGAACTCCGCCTTGCAGCGCTTGCGGAACTGGTTGCCCGTCAGCTCGCGCCGGCCCTCGCCGAGGTGGCGCCACAGGTTCAGGTAGGCGGTGAAGTCGGAGTGCTCGTCCTGAAAGCGGCGGTGCAGCTCGTCCGCCTTGCCGCGCTCGGCCGCGGGGCGCTCGCGCGGGTCCTGGATCGTCAGGCCGGCGGCGATCACGATCACCTCCTCGGCGCAGCCGCGCCGGCCGGCCTCGAGCACCATGCGGCCCATCCGCGGGTCGACCGGCAGCCGCGCCAGCCGCCGCCCGAGCGGCGTGAGCCGCTTGCGCGGGTCGGTCGCGGCGGAATCGAAGGCGCCGAGCTCGACCAGCAGCGCGACCCCGTCGCGCACCTGGCGGCGGTCCGGCGGATCGAGGAAGGGGAAGTCCTGCATCTGGCCGAGGCCCAGCGCGGCCATCTGCAGGATCACCGAGGCGAGGTTGGTGCGCAGGATCTCGGGGTCGGTGAAGGCCGGCCGCTCGGAGAAGTCCTGCTCGTCGTAGAGGCGGATGCAGATGCCGTCCGAGGTGCGGCCGCAGCGGCCCTTGCGCTGGTCGGCCGAGGCCCGCGAGACCGGCTCGATCGGCAGCCGCTGGACCTTCAGCCGGGCGCTGTAGCGCGAGATGCGCGCCGTCCCGGGGTCGACGACCGAGCGGATGCCGGGGACGGTCAGCGACGTCTCGGCGACGTTGGTCGCCAGCACCACCCGGCGTCCGGCCGCGCCCGTGCCGGGCCGGAAGACCTTCTGCTGCTCGGCGGCCGACAGCCGCGCGTAGAGCGCCAGCACCTCCGCCCCCACCCCGAGGCGCCCCGTCAGCGCCTCCGCGGCGTCGCGGATCTCGCGTTCGCCGCTGAGGAACACGAGCACGTCGCCGCGGCCGGCGCGCTGAAGCTCCTCGACTGCGTCGCCGATCGCGTCGACGACGTCGTCGTCTTCGGGCAGCGGCCGGTAGCGGACCTCAACGGGGTAGGAGCGGCCGGAGACCTCGACGACGGGTGCGTCGTCGAAGTGGCGCGCGAAGCGCTGCGGGTCGATCGTGGCCGAGGTGATGATGACCTTGAGGTCGGGCCGCCGCGGCAGGATCGACTTCAGGTAGCCGAGCAGGAAGTCGACGTTCAGGCTGCGCTCGTGCGCCTCGTCGATGACGATCGTGTCGTAGCGCCACAGCAGCCGGTCGCGCTGGATCTCGGCCAGCAGCAGCCCGTCGGTCATCAGCCGCAACAGCGTGTTCTCGCTGGAGCGGTCGTTGAAGCGCACGGCGTAGCCGACGACGTCCCCGAGTGAGACGTCGAGCTCCTCGGCGATCCGCTCGGCGATCGTGCGCGCAGCGATCCGGCGCGGCTGCGTGTGGGCGATCGTCCCGCGGATGCCGCGGCCCAGCTCGAGCAGCAGCTTCGGGATCTGCGTCGTCTTGCCCGACCCCGTCTCCCCCGCCACGATCACGACCTGGTGGTCGCGGATCGTCTCGAGCAGCTCGTCGCGGCGCGCGCTGACGGGCAGCTCGGGCGGATAGGAGACCGCGGGGACCGCCGCGCGCCGCCGCGCGACGCGCGCCTCGGCGCGCTCGAGCTCGGTCGCGAACGCGTCGTCCGCGCCGCGCTGCAGCCGCCGACGCAGGCGCTGCTCGTCGCGCAGCGTCAGCTCGCTCAGCCGGTCGCGCAACTCCGTGTCGGACACCGCTTCAGGCTAGATGGGGACCCTGCAAACGCGCACACCTGGGCTGGTGACGAGGTACGGCGCGAGGTTGCGCAGCGCGGGCTCGCCGTCGCCGACCAGCGCCGCGTCGAGCGCGGCCTCGTGGGCCGCGGCGCGCTCGAGCGGGTACGGCCCGGCCGTGTCCTCGCTGATCAGGAAGGCCCAGTCGGAGGACTGCAGGGCCAGCAGCTCGCGCCGCGCACGCAGGGACGGCGGCGCGGCGCCCGGCCGTCCGAGGGCGCGCAGCTCGGCGGCGCGCTGGCGCCAGGCGAGCCCGTGCGCGCGCGGGCCGCTCCAGGTCTGCAGGGTGCGCGGCCGCCCCCAGCTCGTGACGGGCAGCGCGGGCGCGGGCGCCGCGTCCTCGCCGTAGGCCTCCGCGTCGAGCGGCACGAGCGCCAGGCCGGCCCGCGCGCACTCGTCGATCGCAGCCGCCAGCCAGTCGACCCCCTCGGCCCACCAGTGCCCGAGCAGCTCGGTGTCGAGCGCGCAGACGGTCCATCCGCCGCCGGCGACCCGCGCGGCCGCGCGGGCGGCGAAGTCGGCGGCGTCCGCGCGCACGCTCGCCGCGGCGCGCGGCGGGTCGTACGGGCGGCCGTCGACGGCCCAGGCCAGGTGGCGGCGCTCGGTGAAGGCATGCGTATCGGCGTACCCGGCGCCCGACGGGTAGCCGTCGGCGCGCCAGACGAGGTCGATCAGCTCGCGGTCGATCGGCGCCAGGAGCGGACCGGCGGCGGTGCGCAGCGCCCGGCGCGGGTCGATGCCGAGGTCGGTGAGCTCGACGCAGGCCACCCCGGCCGCGGCCTCGGCGAGCCGCTCGTCCAGCCACCCGCCGTACGCGCACTCGGGCAGCCAGAGGCCGCCGTCCCAGGCGCCGAAGCGCGCGCGGTGCGCGTCGATGCCCGTCTCCAGCTGCAGGCGGATGCCGGCGTCGGTGGCCAGCAGCGGTAGGACCGCGTGCGTGGCCGCACTGGTCCAGCGCGCGTGGCGCGCGAACGCGGCGATCAGGTCCCCACCGCGGCGCTCGAAGCTCGCCGCGGCCCGCCGGTAGCGCCTTCGGGAATGAAGGAGCTGGGGGGCCAGCTCGGGATGCGCGTCGAGGTCGAGCCGGTGGCTCTCCTCGCGGGTCCCGCGCAAGAAGGCCAGGAAGCGCTCGGGGACCCCGGGCGCCTCGAGCTGGTCCGCGAGCACCGGGGTCAGCGAGACGGTGACGGCGTCGGGACGGGCGTCGAGCACGTCGAGCAGCGGCAGGTAGCACGTCGCCATCGCCTCCCACAGCCACTCCTCGCCGAACGGCCACGTCCCGAAGCCCTCCACGTAGGGCATGTGCGTGTGCAGGACGATCGACAGGCGGCCGGGCGTCACGGCCGCAGGACGGCCACGAAATCCAGTGCCCGGTCCAGATTCGCCGCGTCGGCGTGGCGCAGCTGGAAGTCGCGGGCCGCGATCGACGGGGTGAAGCGCTCGTAGAACAGGCTCGTCAGGCCCAGCGCCGCGTGGATGCGGTCCCAGCCGAGCTTGAGCGCCAGCGCGTGCCACGCGAGCTTGCGCGCGTGAAAGACGCCGAAGAGGTCGACGCCGGAGAAGTGGCGCTCGCACAGCTCGCCGAACTCGTCGGCGCGGTACTCCCTGACGTGCCACGGGTTGTGCGACTTCTTCGCCCCCTTCGGCGCGATCGTCAGCAGGTTCGGCGTGGAGACGAAGGCGATGCCGGTCGGGCCGATCAGCGCGCGGACATGGGCGAGCGCCGCGTCGGCGTCCTGGACGTGCTCGATCGTCTGCAGGAAGACGACGCAGTCCACGTCACCGTTCCAGGTGTCGATCATGTCGCGCTCGAAGCTGAGCGCGCCGTCGGTGTACTTCAGCCGCGCGTGCTCGAAGGCCTCGGGGTTGGCGTCGACTCCCACGACGGAGGCCGCTGTGCGCGCGAGCACCCAGGACCCGTAGCCCTCGCCGCAGGCCAGGTCGACCACGCGGCGGCCCCAGGCGCGCTCGGCGACCCACTCGTAGACCGCGAGGTGGCGCCGGTACCAGTAGTTCTCCTCCGGCACGTCGGGCAGCGTGCGCTCGCCGGTGAGCGCGAGCGGCGGTACGCCGTCGGGCTGGTCCTGCTGGAGGAAGAGCGGACCGCTCATCGAGCGCTCAAATCTACTCGGCGCTAACGCTAGGTTTCCCCCCCATGGCCGCACCCGCCAGCCCCGAGGCGATCCGCGACGTCAACACGCGCTACCACGACGCCGCGGCCGAGGAGTACGACTACAAGTGGGGCATCGACTTCGGCGCCATCGGCCGCCACCAGGTGCTCGGCAAGCTGCGCAAGGCACTCGGTCGCGCGCTCGGGCCGTACGGCGCGGCGCTGGAGATCGGCGCCGGCACGGGCTACTTCTCGCTGAACATGCTGACCGCCGGGGTCGTCGGCGAGGCAACCTGCCTGGACATCTCCCCCGGCATGCTGCAGACGCTCGCGCGCAACGCCGCGCGCCTCGCCCTCACCGACCGCGTCACGACGATCACCACCGACGCCGAGCAGCTCCCGTTCGCCGACGACGCCTTCGACCTCGTCTTCGGCCACGCGGTCCTGCACCATCTGCCCGACCTCGAACGCGCCTTTGATGAATTCCGGCGCGTGCTGCGGCCGGGCGGGATGCTCTTCTTCGCGGGCGAGCCCTCCCGCCACGGCGACCGCATCGCCGGCCACCCGAAGCGGGCGGCGATGCGCGCCGCGCCGCTGTGGCGCACGCTGATGGGCGCGACGGCCAGCGAACCGGCACGGCCGGGGAGCGACGAAGCCGCGAGGGGGCGGAGCCCCCATGGCGAAGCCCCGAGGGGCCAGAGCCCCCATGGGCTCGAGGACGTCGTCGACGTGCACGCCTTCGACCCCGCCCGGCTGCGCGATCTCGCGACCAGCGCGGGCTTTCAGTCCGTGCGCGTCCGGGGCGAGGAGCTGCTCGCCAGCTGGTTCGGGTGGGCCAACCGCACGCTGGAGTCCACCGCCACGCCGGAGTCGGTGCCGTGGCTGTGGCGCCAGTACGCCTATCGGGGCTACCTCGTGCTGCAGGCCGTGGACCGCGCGCTGCTCGAGCCGCGGCTCCCGGCGGCGATCTTCTACAACCTGATCGTCTCCGCGCAGGCCCCTTCACGCTGACCGTATCCTCGGAGCATGGCCCCGACGCGGGACTTCCCCCTGTTCCCGCTGCAGCTCGTGGCCCTGCCGACGGAGCTCGTCCCGCTGCACATCTTCGAGGACCGCTTCAAGGCGCTCGTCGCGCGCTGCGAGGCAGAGCCGACGACGGAGTTCGGCATCGTCCGGGTCGACGAGGACGGGCTGCGTACGATCGGCTGCGCGATGGAGATCGCCGAGGTGCTCGCGCGCTTCGACGACGGCCGCGTCAACCTCGTCGCCCGCGGTACGCGGGTGTTCCGGCTCGACGCCGAGCAGGACGACCTCCCCTACCCGGCCGGCGCCGTCGAGTTTCTCGACGACGAGCTCGAGGAGGTCGATCCCGAGCTTCTCGCCGAGGTCCACGACGCCTACGCGTCCCTGCTGCGGGAGGCCACCGACCAGGAGCCCGAGCCCGACACGATCGCGCGCATGGGCGCCTACGAGATGGCCGCGACCGTCGAGTTCACCCTCGACGCCAAGCAGAACCTGCTCGAGCTGCGCTCGGAGACCGCGCGCCTGGAGCTGCTGATGCGCCTGCTGCGCGCCGCGGTCCGGCGCCTGGACTTCATGGAGCGCGCGCAGGCGCGCGCCCGCTCCAACGGCAAGGTCCGCCTCGGCCCGGGAAGCCCGCTCGAGGAGGACTGAGCCGTCAGCGGCGGATCTTGCAGATGTCCTCGATGACGTCCTTGGAGAACGCCGCGAGACGGTCGAAGGCCGCGGGCCGGCCGGCCGAGGTGTCCGAGAAGGCGACGCGGCCATTGGAGACGCGGACCACGTAGCGCAGGATCGAGTTGGGCGCGGGCGGCAGCTCGATCGACAGCGACGCCTGCTGCTCGAGCTTGCGCGCCAGCTCGCGGGCGTCGAGCAGCGCCCGGCCCGGCAGGGCGATCGCCTTGCCGTGGTCACAGCTCGCCGTGCCGCCGTCGTTGACGATCAGATCGACGTTGGCGTTGCGGTCGGCGCCGGTGCGCTGGACCTCGAAGAGGTCGGCGGAGGTCTCCCCGCACCCGGCGAGCACGAGCGCCGTGAGCGCCGCGGCGGCCAGGCGGATCACACGACCACCAGCCGCGCACCCGCGGTCTCGCGGAGAAAACGCGGCGTCGACATCACCCCGTCAAGCTCGCGCTGCACTGTCGCGGGGTCGGCCCCGGTCGCCTGCACGGCCGCCGAGCACGCCCACAGCTCGAGCTCGTCGAGCTCGTCGGCGGCGGCGCGCAGCTGCGCCAGCGGCGCGTCGAAGTCGCGCGCCAGCATCGGTCCGAGCGCCCCGAAGGACACCAGCCCGCGAGCGGCCTCGCCCTCCGCGGCGACGCACACCAGCAGCGAGAGCCCCGTGTACAGCCGGGACGGCTCGCCCGACTCGAGGATGGCCGCCAGCATCACACTGCAGCCTATGGAGCACGAGCTTGACGTCCGCGGCCAGCGCTGCCCGGTGCCCTACGTGCGCGCTCGGCACCTGGTGCCGTCACTCAGGCCAGGGGATGCGCTGCGCGTCCTGGCGACCGACCCGGAGGCGCAGATCGACCTGGCCGCCCTCGCCGCCGACGCGGGACTGGCGATCACCGTCACCGAGGCCGCCGGCGTCTGGACCGTCATGCTTCGACGCTGACGGCCACGCCGCCACGCCGAGGATCGCCTCCGCCGGCCAGGGCGCCGTCGAGCGAGCGGGTGACGCACTGGGCGCCGCCGAAGAAGAGATTGCGCGCCCGGAAGCGCGCGACGGTGCGGCCCTCGGCCTCCAGCGCGTCGGCGTCGGTGCCCGGTTCGCAGTACACGACCCCGTCCTCCCAGTGCACCCGCGGCGCGTCGATCGCGGCCTGCACCTCGAGGCCCTCGTCAACGATCCGAGAGATCACCTGCAGCACGGCCGAGCGGATCCGGTTGGAGCCCGCCGACCCGAGCGCGACCGAGACGTCGCCGTCGCACCGCACGAGCGTCGGCGCCATCATCGACGGCAGGCGGCGTCCCGGCGGGTGCGTGAAGAAGCCGAGCGGCGACAGATCCTGCTCGCCCATCATGTTGTTGAGGTGCACGCCCGTGCCCGAGACCACGAGGCCGGAGCCCTCGCCGTTTGAGACCGTGACCGAGCAGGCCCAGCCGGCCGCGTCGATGACCGACACGTGCGTCGTGGAGCCGAGCTGCTCGAGGAACTCCGGCGTGCGCCGGCGCTGGGCGCGCTCGAGGGCGGCGACGAGCCGCGAGGCCGCGGGGGTTCCGGGCTCGCTGCCGAGCTCCTCGAGGGTCCCCGCGATCAGGATGCCGCCGGCCGACGGCGGCGGGTTGGTGATCACCTCGCGCCCGCGGTAGGCGACGCGGACCGGCGCGCGCGCGACGACCTCGTAGGCGGCGAGATCGCGGCGCGTGAGCAGGCCGCCGCGGCGGGCGACGGTGGCCGCCACCGCGTCCGCGACGTCGCCGGTGTAAAACGGCGCCTCGCCCTCGGCGGCGAGCCGCTCGAGCGCGTCGGCCAGCTCGGGCAGCACCATGACGTCGCCCTCACGCGGGAGGCGCCCGGCGATCTCGTAGGTCGCGCGCGCCTCGGGCGAGGAGCCGACGATGCCGGCGAGGATCTCGAACAGGTAGGCCTGCTGGGCGTTGATCGTGACGCCCGCGCGCGCCGCGGTGACGGCGGGCCGGGCGAGGTCTGCGAGCGGCAGCGTCCCGAAGCGCCGGTGCGCCTCGCACACACCGGCCGGCATGCCGTAGGCGCCGACCGACGCGGCGCCGACGTGGAAGATCTGCACGGCGTCGCCGAAGGACACGTCGACGGCCGTCAGCGGCGCGTGGCCGCGGTGCTCGCGCCCGCGGCCGGGAGCCTCGACGAAGAAGTCCAGCAGCGTGTCCTGCCCATCCGGTGAACCGACGAGCATGTACCCGCCGGCCCCGAGGCCGGTGAGCAGCGGCTCCGCCACGAAGCCGGCCATCAGCGCGGCGAGCGCGGCGTCCACGGCGGTGCCGCCGGCGCGCAGGGCCTCCGCCCCCGCCCCGGCGGTGAGCGGATGGCCGGCCGCGACGACGCCTCTCAATAGCGGGGAATGAACTCCGGGATGTCGACGTCGCTCAGCGAGCGCCCGCGGCCCGCCCGGACAGGCTCGGGATGACGCGAGCGGCTCACCCGCGGCTCGCCGGCGGGCTCGCGCAGGCGGCCGCTCTCGCGGCGCGGTTCGCGGGTGTCGCCGAAGCCCGTGGCGACGACGGTGATCCACACCTCGTCCTCGCTGAGGTTCTCGTCGACCATCGCGCCGAAGATGATGTTGGCATCCGGATGCGCGGCCTCCTGCACGGCCTTGGCCGCCTCGTTGACCTCCCACAGCGACAGGTCGCTGCCACCCGTGATCGAGAGCAGGATCGAGCGGGCGCCATCCACGCTCGTCTCCAGCAGCGGCGAGGACACCGCCTGCTCGGCGGCCTCCAGCGCGCGCTTGTCGCCCGTGCCCATGCCGATCCCCAGCAGTGCGTTGCCGGCGTCGGACATGATCGTGCGCACGTCGGCGAAGTCGAGGTTGATCAGGCCCGGGAGCGTGATCAGGTCCGAGACGCCCTGGACGCCCTGGCGCAGGACGTCGTCGGCGACCCTGAAGGCCTCGACCATCGAGGTCTGCTTGTCCAGCACGGAGAGCAGCTTGTTGTTGGGCACGACGATCAGCGTGTCGACCTCTTCGGCAAGCGCCTCGACGCCGTGCTCGGCCTGCTGCATGCGGCGGGTGCCCTCGAAGCCGAACGGCTTCGTGACGATGCCGACGGTCAGCGCGTCGAGCTCGCGGGCGATCCGCGCGACGACGGGCGCCGCGCCGGTGCCCGTGCCGCCGCCCGCCCCGGCGGTGATGAAGACCATGTCCGACCCGCGCAGGGCCGCCTTGATCTTGTCGTAGTCGTCCATCGCGGCCTGGCGGCCGAGGTCCGGGTTGGAGCCCGAGCCCAGACCGCGCGTGATGTCGGCGCCGATGTGCAGCGTCTTGTCGGCGGCGGACTGCTGCAGGGACTGCAGGTCGGTGTTGAGCGCGAGGAACTCCACGCCGGCCACGCCGGCCTCGACCATGCGGTTGACCGCGTTGACGCCGCCGCCGCCGACGCCGACCACGCGCAGGACGGGCTGGCCCGTCGGCTGCGGCGTGCCGTACATCGTCGGCTCGGCCGAGCGCGCGTAGGGATCGCGAGCCGGCGGCTGCAGGACGTCGTCGGGGATGTCGGAGGAGAACGCCGCGCGCAGGCGGTCCTGCGGCGTCGGCGCGCGGCGCTCGGGCGGCACCTCGGCGCGCGGCACCGCGGGCGGCGGCGCCGGGGACTCCGGGTGCGCGCCCATGGGCGCGTGCGGCGCGGGCTGCTGCGCGTCAGACTCGGGACCGTCCTGCTCGGTCTTGCGGAAGAGCTGCGCAAGCGGCCCTTCGCGCATGCTGGCCCGCTTATGGCCTGCCATTCGAGAGAACCTCCTTCGCCAACTGGCGATAGGCGTCGGCTGCGACGCCCTTGGGGTCGTACTTGAGCACCGACATGCCCTTCACCGGGGCCTCCGCGAAGCGGACGGTCTTCTTGATGCGCGAAGCGAAGACCCGGTCGCCGAAGTTCTCCTCGAGGATCTCGATCGCCTCCTTGGCGTGCAGCGTCCGCGAGTCCACCAGCGTGGGAAGGATTCCCTCGATGTCGACATCGGGATTGAGGTTCTCGCGGATCATCGCCAGGGTGTTCGTGAGCTGTATCAGACCACGCATCGACAGATACTCGCACTGCACCGGGACGATGACCTTGTCAGCGGCCGTGAGCGCGTTGATCGTCAATAGTCCCAGGGACGGCGGCGTATCGATGCAGATGAAGTCGTAGTCCCCGCGTATTGCGCGCAACGCCTTCTCCAGGGACCGTTCGCGGCCGATCTTCGTGGACATCGCGATCTCGGCCCCGGCGAGGTCGATCGAGGCACACGCGACGTCGATCTCACGGCGCCGGACGACCTCGCTGATGGGCATGTCGTGGACGAGCACGTCGTACATGGACTTCTCGAGCGTGTCCGGATCGATGCCCTGGGACATCGTCAGGTTGCCTTGGGGATCCATGTCGACGCACAGCACCCGATGGCCTTCCTCCGCGAAGGCCGCCGCCAGGTTCAGCGTGGTCGTCGTCTTCGCGACGCCGCCCTTCTGATTGGCGAACGCGATGACCTTGGCGCGGGTCGGAGGTGCTCCGTTGGGAAGGTCGGCGGAAGGCATTTGTGCTGGCTGATTCGGGGCCTGGCGCGGGGATCCTGCACGGCGGGCGTATTGTCGTCCGAGCTGGTGCTCGAAGACGTGCTGGACTCCAAGCGGATCGTGATCTGTGCCGGGCCGGGAGGCGTCGGGAAGACGACGGTCTCCGCGGCGGTCGCCGCCGGGATGGCGATGCGGGGCGCGAAGGTCGCGGTGGTCACGATCGACCCGGCGCGGCGCCTCGCCGACGCGCTCGGCCTGGACCGCCTCGACGATCAGCCCCGCCGCGTGGACCCGGCCCATTTCCCGGGGATGAAAGGCGAGCTGTGGGCGCTGATGCTCGACTCCAAGCGCACGTTCGACGCGCTGATCGACAAGGTCGCTCCCGACGAGCGCGCGCGCGACGAGGTGCTCGGCAACCGGATCTACGCGGAGCTGTCGAGCGCGGTGGCCGGATCTCAGGAGTTCACCGCCGTCGCCAAGCTCTACGAGCTCGACCTCGCCGGTGAGTTTGACCTGCTCGTGCTCGATACGCCGCCGTCGCGCAACGCCCTGGACTTCCTCGAGGCGCCCGACCGGCTCACTGGGTTTCTCCAGGGGCGCGCGATGCGGCTGTTCCTGCGCCCCGCCGGGATCGGCGGGCGCGTGCTCGGCGCGGGCACGAGCGTGGTGTTCAGCGCGCTGGGGCGCGCGACGGGCGTCGCGCTGCTCGACGACCTGTCCGCCTTCTTCCGGGCGCTGGCGGGCATGGTCGACGAGCTCGCCGAGCGCGGGCGCCACGTCAAGGCGCTGCTCAACGGGCCCCAGACGACCTTCCTGCTCGTCACCTCGCTCGAACGCGAGCCGGTCGAGGAGACCGTCTTCTTTTATGACCGGCTGCGGGCGCAGCGGCTGCCCTTCGGCGCCGCCGTCGTCAACAGGGTGCGCCTGCCGGTCGGCGACGGCGCACTCCCCGCCGGCCTTGCGCCGGACCTCGCCGCGCGCGTCGCGCAGAGCGCCGCCGAGGCGCAGATCCTGGCCCTCCGCGACGCCGCGGGCCTGGGCCGCCTGCGCGACGCGCTCGGCGACCCGATGGTGATCGCGGTGCCGCAGCTCGCCGGCGACGTGCACGACCTCGAAGGCCTCGCCCGAGTCGGCGAGCACCTGTTCGCCTCCTAGGCCGCCGCGGTCCTCTCCGCCGCCAGAAGCTCGTCGGCCACCGCGCGCAGGCTCGGGTCCAGGTGTCCGCAGAGCACGTCGCGCAGCACCGCGCGGACGCAGCCCCCGAGGGCGCCGATCAGGGCCTCGACCTCCGGGTCGGGGCGGATCAGCCCGGCGACGGCGGCGCGCTCGAGCGCGATGGCGCGCGCGAGGCGCTCGGTCAGCGCGGGGCGCTCGCTCACGTGGGCGCAGATCGCACCGAGGCGCTCGGCGAGCGCCTCGTAGCCCGGGCGGTCCGGCTCGGCGAGCAGCGCGCGGCCGGCGAGCAGCCAGTCCGTCAGGGCCTCGAGCGCCGAGGGGCGCTCGCATCCGAGCTCGAAGCGGCGCAGCGCCCAGGCCAGCTCGCCGCCGCGCGGCGTGCGGCGGTCGACCAGCGCGATGAAGGCGCGCAGCGGATCCTCCTCCTCGGCGTCGAGCCGGCAGTCGTCGAGCGGGCGCCGTACGCCGGTGGCCAGCGGCACGTGCAGCCACGGGCCGGTGCCCGTGCGCGCCCAGGCGCTCGGCCCCACGGCGGGCTCGGCGTCGTCCCACAGCCGCAGGGCAGACTGCAGCCGGCGCAGGCGCAGGCCGGCGGCTGGGAGCACCTCGTCCCCACCCTCGACCCGCACGGCGGCCACCGTCGCCCAGGAGTCCAGCCGCAGCTCCTCGGGGGCGTCGCCCAGCGCGCCGGCCCGCACGAGCGCCAGGCCGCCGCCGAGCTCGACGCGCTCGGAGTCGATCACGAGCCCGGCCACCGGGGCGAGCACCTGCGTGAGCGCGACGGTGTCGTAGGCCGCGTCCTCGAGCTCCTCGAAGGCGGCGCGGAAGCGGGCGGGCTCGAAGACGAAGTCGGTCGCCTCGGCCCAGACCGCGGTCAGAAACGCCTGCAGCGCGGCGTCGGCGCGCACGAGCGGGTCGCCCGGGACCGAGCGCACGCCGCGGCGTCGCAGGTAGTCCTCGACACCGCCGAGCGCGGCGAGCTGCGCGCGGGCGGCGGTGTGGCTGGGCAGCTTGGCGAGCTCGCCGATGCGGTCGGCGAGGAAGGCGCCCGTGAGCGGGCGGTAGCAGTACAGCGGGGCGGTGGAACGGGAGGGTGGGGTCGAATCCAGCTCGAACGGGATCTCGGCCCCGCCGGACACCTCGGCGGCGAGCTGCCACGCGGCCTCTTCGACGAACGCGCTCAGGGAGTCGTGCAGCGCACGGTTGTGCATGGCGGCGGATTCGCCGCGCCGTCCGGTGTCCCTGCTAGCTCAGGCGACGACGGCAAGCTCGGGCGTCTCGGCGCCCGAGCCGTGGCCCTCGAGCCAACGCG
The DNA here is from genome assembly GCA_038318085.1 of Solirubrobacterales bacterium. GTDB lineage: Bacteria > Actinomycetota > Thermoleophilia > Solirubrobacterales > Solirubrobacteraceae > DATLGB01. The sequence continues at coordinate 45,615 of JBBQBV010000003.1, read as the reverse complement.
TCCCGTAGGCGCGCATCGCCTCGACGATGGGGACCAGCGCGAAGCCCTTGCCCGTCAGCGCGTACTCGACGCGCGGCGGGACCTCGGGGAAGGTCTGACGCTCGAGGATGCCCTCCTCCTCCAGCGCCCGCAGGCGCAGAGAGAGGGTGCGCGGGCTTATGCCCGCGAGCGAGCGCTCGAGCTCGCAAAAGCGCGACCGGCCCTCGGCGAGGTCGCGGATGATGAGCATCGTCCACTTGCCGCAGACGACCTCGGCGGTCCGGCACACGGGGCAGTCGCTGTTGGGCATCCGACACCCACTCTACCGCATGACTTCACTTACTGAAGTAGGCGGACCGGGACGTCGCGCTCGTCGCCGGCGCGGACCACGGTGAGCGTCAGCGCGGGTGGGTGGGCCACATTCTCCAGCGCGTCGAACAGGTCGTCGACCGAGCGCAGCGCCCGCCCCTCGACGCCGACGAGCAGGTCGCCCGGCACCAGGCCGGCGACAGCCGCCGGGCTCGCGTCCTGCACTGCCCGCACGAGCAGGCCGTGGGCGCGGGTGCGCGCGAGCGCGAGCCCCAGCCGCGGCCGGGCCATGATCTCCCCCCGCGCGAGGGCGTCGACGCGCTGGGCCATCGCGGCGTCAGCCGGCAGGGCGAGGATGAACCCGCCGTCGAGGCGGACGGTGTTGATCCCGAGCAGGCGGCCCTCGCCGTCCACGATCGGCCCGCCCGACGAGCCGCGCGGCAGCGGCGCGGTGTGCTCGAGCGATCCGGGTATGCGGCGGCCGCGCGGTCCGCGCACGGGCCGGCCGGCGGCGGCGACGATGCCGAAGGTGACGTACAGGCCGCGACCGCCTGGGTCGGCGAGCGCGAACACGGACGTGCCGATGCCGGCCGCGGCGGCGATCTCCGGGTCCCAGCTGATCGGCTCGGTGTGGGCGGTGTCGGCCGTGACGACCGCGAGGTCGACGTCGGCGTCGGCCCCGGACACGTGCCCGAGGACCGGCTCGCCGCCGCCGAAGGTGACCGCGACGTCCTCCCCGCGCAGCACGTGGGCGTTGGTGAGGAGGCGGTTCGGGGCGATGACCACGCCGGACCCGCGGCCCCAGCCCCGGCCGAGTGCGGCGACCGACGGTCCGACGAGCTCGGCGACCGCGCGGACCGTCTCGCCGATCTGCGTCACTTGCAACATGCAAGTGGCAAGCTAGCAGTAGCGTGGGCTTCCGTGGCCGCGACGTCCGCACTCGCTGACGCGCTCGCCCGGATCGGGGACCGCTGGACGTTGCTCGCGATCGCCTCCCTGCTCGACGGCCCGAAGCGCTTCAACGAGCTCCAGGAGGCGCTGGACGGCATCGCCCCGAACATCCTCTCCGGCCGGCTGAAGAGCCTCGCCGAGCACGCCCTGGTGGTCCAGCGGCCCTACTCCGAGCGGCCGCCGCGCTTCGTCTACGAGCTCACCGCCTCCGGGCAGGAGCTGGCGGGCGCCCTGCGGCTGCTCGCCGACTGGGGTGCGCGCTCAGGCGACGCGGAGCCGCTGCGCCACCGCCGCTGCGGCACGGCGCTGCGGGCGACGTGGTGGTGTGAGTCCTGCGAGGAGCCCGTCGGCGAGCCCGACGCCGACGAGCCGCTGGACTTCGTCTGAGCCGCGCGCCGGGATCTCGAACCACGATGAACGGCATGGCTCCGCGAGTTACGGATAGCAGGGGATAGCACCGGCGCTATCTGGCGCTATCCGCAATCGCGGAGAGTCACCTTCGCCGCGGGAGCCATGACTAAAAGCCGGGCGGGGGCGCCGAGGGCGCCGGGCCCGCGGGAGTCTCGGCCGTGGCCGGCGGGGCCAGGGGCGCAGGCGCCACGGGCTCGTACGGGGCGGGAGGTGCGGGCGGCGGCGGAGCCAGCTCGGCTGCGACGACCGCCCCGGCGACGGGCGCCGGCGGCGCGGGCGGCGCGGAAAATGGCGCGGGCGGCGCGGAGACCGGCGCCGGCTGCGGCGTGACGTCGGCGACGACCGTCGGCGGCGCGACGGGCTGCGTGGTCACCCCGAGGCCGTTGCTCGCCGCGAGGTGGCGCAGACGCTGATCCGCCTGCACCAGCAGCTTGAAGTCGTGCGGCGAGGAGGCGACCTTCATGGCCTCCTCGAAGGTGACGCGACCGGCCTGCAGATGCTTGAGCAGGTGCTGGTCGAAGGACTGCATCCCGTAGTACTCGCCCTCCTTGATGACCTCGTGCATCTGACCCGTCATGTTCGGGTCGAGGATGAAGTCGTGCACGCGGCCCGTCATCACGAGGATCTCGCAGGTGGCGACTCGGCCGTTGCCGTCGGCGGTGCGCACGAGGCGCTGGGAGATGATCCCCTTCAGCGTGCCGGCGATCATCGCGCGGGCCTGTCCCTCCTGGTGGGGAGGGAAGAAGTCGATGATGCGGTTGATCGCCTCGACGGCGTCGACGGTGTGCAGCGTGGAGAGGACGAGGTGACCGGTCTCCGCCGCCGAGAGGGCGGTCTGCACCGTCTCCTCGTCGCGCATCTCGCCGACGAGGATGACGTCCGGATCCTGACGCAGGACGCGGCGCAGTGAGCGCTTGAAGGACGCCGTGTCCAGGCCGACCTCGCGCTGGTTGATGATCGACAGGCGGTCCGGGTGCAGGAACTCGATCGGGTCCTCGATCGTGACGATGTGCTTGTGCATCGTGCGGTTGATGTGGTCGAGCATCGCCGCCAACGTCGTCGACTTGCCCGAGCCGGTCGTGCCCGTCAGCAGGATGATCCCGCGCTCCTCCTCGGCGAGCTTCGTGATCGCCGGGGGCAGCAGCAGCTCGTCGACGGACTTGATGTTGACCGGGATGGCGCGCATGACCAGCGAGACGTAGCCGCGCTGGCGGAAGGCGTTCACGCGGAACCGCGCCAGGCCCTCGATCTGGTAGCTGAAGTCGACCTCGTTGTCGGTGTCGAACTCCGAGAGCTTGTTGGCGTCGTGGAGGATCTCGCGCAGCACGCGCTCGGTGTCGTCGGCCTTGAGCCTCTCGGCCCCTTCGATCGGGACCATCTTGCCGTGGAGACGGACGATCGGGCAGGAGGGGACCTTGAGGTGCAGGTCGGACCCCTCGTGGACGATCAGGTAGCGGAGTGCGTCGTCGATGTCGAACATCCGGGTCTTCATCGGCCCGCGCCACCGCGGTCTTGAGCTGTGTGCTTGAGTCTCAAGCATGAGGATCCCGCTGGCGACCCTGCTCGCCCTCCTGCTCAGCGCGGCGCCCGCGAGCGCCCAGGCCACCGCCACCGCCACCCCCGACACGGCCGGGAAGGGCGCGCGGATCCACATCGAGCTCGACGCGTCCCAGCCCCCCGTCTCCGGCCGGCTGCCCACCTCGACCACGCTCTCCGTGCAGGCGGGCTTCCGGTTCGACGGCAAGGCCGTCGCGAAGCGCTGCACGCCCGCGCAGGCCCAGGGGGACACCTGCCCGGCCAGGAGCAAGGCCGGCACGGCCACGGCCACCGCGGCGTTCGCCGGCACCGCCTATCCCGTGGACCTGCGCCTGTACCTCGCCAAGCCCCAGCAACCCGGCGACCTCGCCGGCGTCGCCGCCGTCGCAACCGTCCTCGGCGCGCCCCGGTCCGCGCTCGGCCGCCTCGTCCGCACGACGGCCGCCCCCTTCGGGCTGCAGGTCATCCTTCCGACCCCGGGCGAGCTCGCCGGCTTTCCCCTCACCCTCACGCACTTCAGCGCCGACATCGGCGCCCGCCGCACCGTCAAGCTCACCAGAGGCAGAGGCTCCAGGCGCAGGACCCGCAGGGTCAGGCACTTCCTGCTCTCAAATCCCAGGATCTGCGCGGGCACCTGGGCGGCGGCAGCCGACCTGGCCTTCGCCGACGCCACGACGGCGACGCTCGACGCCCCGATCGCCTGCTCGCCCTGACGCCGGCGAGGGGGGCCCGCCCTCCCGTCTATCAGGCCACGTCGCGCAGCTTCTGCGCCTCGGCCAGCGACTGCAGCTTCTTCAGGGACTGGTTCTCGATCTGGCGGATGCGCTCGCGCGTGACGTTGAATGTCCGCCCGACCTCGTCGAGCGTGCGGGGGTGCTCGCCGCCGAGCCCGTAGCGCAGCTCGAGCACGCGGCGCTCGCGGTAGGACAGGTTCTCCAGAGCCTCGCGCAGCGCTTCCTTGGTCAGGATCTCGGCGGCGCGCTCGTACGGGGACTCCGCGCGTTCGTCGGCGATGAACTGCCCGAACTCGGACTCCTCCTCGTCGCCGACCGGCTTCTCGAGCGAGACCGGGGCCTGGGCGGAGCGCTTGATCGACTCGACCTCGTCGGGCTCGATGCCGGTGACGTCGGCGATCTCCTCGGCGGTCGGCTCGCGACCGAGCTCGGTGACCAGCTTGCGCTCGGCGCGGCCGATCTTGTTGAGCTTCTCGACGACGTGGACCGGGATCCGAATCGTGCGCGCCTTGTCGGCGAGGGCACGGGCGATCGCCTGGCGGATCCACCAGGTCGCGTACGTGGAGAACTTAAAGCCCTTGCGGTAGTCGAACTTCTCCGCCGCGCGCACCAGCCCGAGCGTCCCCTCCTGGATGAGGTCGAGAAACGGCAGGCCTTGGTTTCTGTAGTTCTTGGCGATCGAGACGACGAGGCGCAGGTTGGACTCGACCATCTTCTGCTTGGCGTCGAGGTCGCCGCGCTCGATGCGCCGCGCGAGGTCGACCTCCTCCTGGGCGGTGAGCAGGCGGACCTTGCCGATGTCCTTGAGAAACAGCTGCAGCGAGTCCGTCGTCATGTCCGGCCGCAGGTCCAGCGCCGGGTTCTTCTTGCGCCGCGACTTCTTGTCGACCGCCCGCTCCTCCTGGGCGGCGGTGTGCGCGGGGTCGATCTCCTCGACGAGCTCGATCTCCGACTTCTCGAGGAAGCCGTGGAGCTCCTCCATGTCGGCCTCGTCCATGTCGAGCTCGGCCACCGCGGTGGCGACCTCGGCGTGAGTCAGCACGCCCACCGTCTGGCCCTTGAGGACCAGACCCTTGACCTCTTCGAGTTCCTGCAGATCAACCGCTGACATCGATGTTCCTCCGCGCCGGGACCCCGGGAGATGAGGACCGCAGGCTGCATTGTCTCGGCGAATTACCTGGTCCCAGCCCGGGGGCTGAGCCGGGGACACAGGTCAAGCTCGAGGCTGAGTCTAGGCACTTCCTCAACGGAAGTTCAACGACCGTAGCGCCCTCTTGCGCACCGCGTCGCAGTCGCGTCCCCGTCGGGACATGGCTCGACCTCGCGGACGGTCCGCTCGAAGGTGTTTTGGCGCGTAGGAAACCCGCACTACACTCGCGACGATGGCGCCGAAGGCGAACAAGCCCAAGGGCAAGGGTCGGCCCGAGGAGACGAGCGTCATGGCGTCGCTGTCCTCCACCCGGCCCACACGGCTGAGCCGCCGGGAGCGGTCCTCCGCGGCTCCGCCGACCCGCAAGGCCGCGGCCGCGGGGCGCGCGCAGCCGAAGGCGACCAAGGCCGCCGCCAAGCCGGTGGCCGCCGCCGAGCCCGCAGCCGCCGCCAAGCCGGTGGCCGCCCCTGAGCCCGCCCGTCCGCGGCCGGTGCGCGCCGGCTCGCGGGCGCTCGCCGAGGCCAACAAGAAGTCCGCCGGCAAGCGCCTGCCCGCCGACCCGCAACCGCCGAGCGGCACCGACCTCGTCTCGACCGTCGTGCAGGCGGCCGGAGAGCTGGCGCAGGTCGGCCTGACGGTCGGCGGCCAGATCCTCAAGCGCGCCGTCGAGAAGCTCCCCAAGCCCTGAAGCGCCCGAGCGGATAGACTTCCGCGCCGCCGAGTCGCCGGGGTCCTCAAACCCGGCGAGCGGGGGACCCAATTGGAGCGTGTGAGCGCTCCGGGGGCGAATCGGCCGCTGTTGCGGCCGTAGCGGCGCGGTACGTCGCGAGCCCGTCAGCTCACCTCGCAGGCACCCGAGGCATTGGTCCCATGACGCCTCTTCGTCGACACATCCTCGTGCCCGCATGCCTGGCCGCGCTCGCGCTGCCGGCCGCCGCGCACGCCCAGGCCACGGGTGGCGCCCAGGCCGGCGCGCCGGATCCGACGCTCGCCAGCGCCTCCGACGGCGCCGTCTCGGTCTCGACGAAGGCCGGCGGCCTCGTGGGCGTCGCCAAGACCTTCCGCGGCGCGATCGCGCCCAGCGACGGCGGGCGCATCGTGACCATCGAGCGCTTCGACGAGCTCAGCGGCCAGTGGGCCGCGATCGCGCACGCCGCGGCTGCCGGCGACGGCAGCTTCGCGGCCACCTGGAAGCCCGACCGCGCCGGCGCCCAGCGCGTGCGCGCCCGTGTCGAGTCGCCCGACGCCTCCGCCGCCTCCGCCGCTCCCGAGGTCGCCATCACGCTGTTCAAGCGCGCCAGGGCGACCTGGTACGGACCTGGCTTCTACGGCCGCAAGACCGCGTGCGGGCAGAAGCTGAACCGGACGCTGCTCGGCGTCGCACACAAGACGCGCCCCTGCGGCACCATGGTCAGCTTCCTCTACCGGGGCAAGACGGTCACGGTGCCGGTCATCGATCGCGGACCGTTCAAGCACGGCGCGAAGTGGGACCTCACCAGCGCGGCGGCCGTGGCGCTGGGCTTCAGGACCGCCGCCACGCTCGGCGCGCTTCAGGCCGACTCCAGGTAGCCGACCATCCGCGCGGTCAGCGCCTCGAGGCGAGGGATCGTCCAGCCCATCACCGAGGCCGGCCCCGTAAAATGATGACGCGCTTCGCCCATGCCGTCCCGGCCGCTGCCTCGGTCCGCTGTCCCAACGTGTCCTTCTTCACCCACCGCCCGTCCTCCTTGTGGGTCGCGCTCGTCCGAAGCGCCGCTTGAAGTTGCTCGCCGGCACCCCGAAGCGGGAGCGGCGGATCGCCAACGCGGTGATCGTCGAGGCCGAGGAGCACACGACGATGGACCGCAGCGGTGCGGTGCGCTCGATCCAGGCAGCCAACGTGGACCTGCCGGAGCGCGAGCTCGACGCGGTCTGGTCGGCGCTGCACCTCGAGCGCCTCGCGCGCACCTACTGGTGGTATCTGTCGCGCATCTCGCTCGGCCTGATCCGCGTGCACTACTCCGAGGACGGTCGCACCGTGGTCTTCATCGGCCGGCCGCTCGTGATGCTGCGCTTCCATCCGCCCGAGTACGAGCTCGGCAGCGACCGCGGCATCGTGCGCTGGCGCATCCGCGACGGCCTGCTCGTGGCCCGGCGCGACGACGGCTACCTCGAGATCGACGTCCGCCGCTCCGCGTCGGACCGCCCCGGCTACGCCCGCGCGCACGTCGAGGTCGAGCTCGCGAGCTTCTACCCCGCCCTCGCCAGGCCGTTCAAGTGGTTCTACGTGAACACGCAGTCGCGCCTCCATGTGATCGTCACGCACGGCTTTCTCAAGCACCTCGCGCGGCTGCAGCTCGAGCCGTCGGCGGTCGGGCAGTTCGCCGACGACGGCCCCGCGGAGATGACGTCCGAGGACGTCACCGTCGGCTCCACGCCGTGGGGGGTGGTGGCGGCCATCGCCGGGGCCTTCGCGTTGATCGGCGCCGCCCTGACCTGGTCGCTGCGGCGCGGCTAGGCCTGCTAGGCCTGCTAGGCCTTCATGGTCCCCGCCAGGTTGCGCAGCTTGGTGCGGTCGTGGCGGGAGTGGATCCGCCGGACCGTGCCCGAGCGCGACCGCGTGACGAGCGACTCGGTCGTGGCGCCGCGCGCGCCCTGGTAGCGCACGCCCTGCAGGACGTCGCCGTCCGTGACGCCCGTGCCGCAGAAGAAGGCGTTGTCGCCCGTGACGAGGTCGTCGTGGGTGAGCACGCGCCCGAGGTCGTAGCCGGCATCGAGCGCGGCCTGGCGCTCCTCGTCGTCGCGCGGGTAGAGCCGTCCGACGAGCGCGCCGCCCATGCACTTGGTCGCGCAGGCGGAGATGACGCCCTCGGGCGTGCCGCCGATGCCCCACAGCAGGTCGACCGGGGAGCGCTCGGAGGCCGCGAGCAGCACACCCGCGACGTCGCCGTCGGCGATCAGGCGGGCGCGCGCGCCGGCGTCGCGGATCGCCTTGATGCCGGCTTCGTGGCGGGGGCGGTCGAGCACCACGACCGTGACGTCTCCGACGTCGACCTCGCGGCGCTCCGCGATCAGGCCGACGGTCTCGCCGAGGGGGCGGTCGAGGTCGAGCAGGTCGGCGATCTGCTCGCGCCCGGCCATCTTCTCCATGTAGACGCACGGCCCCGGATCGAACATCGCGCCGCGCTCGGACAGCGCGATCACCGCCAGGGCGTTGGGCATCCCGCGCGCGCACAGGGTCGTGCCCTCCAGCGGGTCCACGGCGATGTCGACCTCCGGAGGCGTGCCGTCGCCGACGTGCTCCCCGTTGGCCAGCATGGGCGCCTCGTCCTTCTCGCCCTCGCCGATGACGACGATGCCGTCCATGCGGATCGTGCCGAGCACGGCGTGCATGCCGTCCACGGCGGCCTGGTCGGCGGCGATCTTGTCGCCGCGACCGATCCAGCGCGCCGCCTGCAGAGCGGCGGCCTCGGTCACGCGCACGAGCTCCAGCGCGAGGTTGCGGTCGGGCAGGATGGGGCTCATAGAACTCCTGGTGGCTTGCGGCGGCGTTCGGACATCGAAGCGCGGACGGCCCCCCCGCCCGCGACCGCGAGCGAGCCGAGCAGGGCGAGGAACCAGCCGATCGTCAGGCCGACCTGGCCCGCCGGCTCGCCGGGCCGCTGGATGATGCCATTCCAGACCACCAGCGTCACGGCGACGAGGCCGAGGACCGCGGTCAGCTCGCCGCGGGGCCAGGACAGCTCGTGCCCGCGGACGATGACGTAGAGCAGGACGATCGGCGCCAGGGCGGCGACGAGCAACACGACGCGGCTGAGCGCATTCGCCTCCCAGATCGAGGCGTCGGCCCTGCCGCCGGCGACGCTCGCGTTGCGGTTCGTCGAGGACGGTGAGTAGGCCGGCAGGAACACCGAGAACACGAGCAGGAGCCCGCCGATGGCAGCCACCATCTCCCCCCGTCGCAGCTTCGAGACTTCCATGACCGCGGCGAGCCTACCTCCTCGTGGCCGGCGCCGACCCCACGTCTCCGTCCTGGCCGAGCCACACGAAGCGGTACTGGCCGGGGATCGCATGCGCGAGGTGCACGGTGAAATAGCCCTTCGCGTTGCGGACCTCGAGCGTCTGGATCGCTGCCCAGGCGGCCTTGGCGCTCGCGCGGTGCTCGATGCGGATCGACTGGCGGACGCCGTCGGCGCCCGGGCGCACCATGCCCCACAGCCGCAGCGGGCGGCCGTTGCGGATCCGATCGAGCGCCAGCAGCGGCAGGCGGTAGGCGTCGTAGACGGGTTTCTTCTCCCCGCTCGCGTAGCGCAGGCCCGTCTGGTAGGTCGACCAGTAGCGACGGTCTGAGACCGGGTACTGCGTCTGCGGCCCCGTGTCGCGCAGCAGGAACTGGTCGAAGGCGAGCACGCGCGGGTCCGAGAAGGCGAGCCGCTCGGCCCGGACCGTCCACGCGGCCTGGCGCTGCGGCGTCACGCCGCGGTAGGGGTCGGGCGGGTTGGTCTGATAGCCGAACTCCGTGTACCAGATGGGGATCTTGCCGGTGACCCGCTTGTAGCGCCGGGCGGCGTCGAGGATCCGCACGAGCCGCCTGCCGTCCGCCAGCCGAATCTCGTCGGGCAGGATCGACTTGAACTCCGGCGCCGCGAGCACGGGGTAGGGGTGATGCGCGACGCCCTTGGTGGCGAGCGCCCCCTTCTTCGCGAAGTCCCCGCAGCCGTCGAGCCGGGCGGCGAGGCCCTTCAGCGGCATGAGCCGCGCGTCCAGGCAGAACAGGTCGCGGTAGAAGCGGGCCGCGTAGATCGGGTGGGTGAGCCCGACGGACTTGTCGCCCAGCGGCGCGGTCTCGCCGATCAGGATCACGTCGGCGGCGTGGCCCGAGGCCCGCAGCCCCGCCTGGCCGGCGTAGTAGAGCTCGCGGTACAGCCGCGGCGCGTAGGTGTGCATCCGCTTCGTGCGCGGGTCGCGCTCGGACTGCGGCTGCAGTAGACCGCCCCAGTTGGGCTCGTTCCACAGCGACCAGGCGTTGACGCGCGGGAGCAGCTCGGGCCCCGTGTCGGTGTCGACGTAGGTGCCGGAGTAGCGGCGGCCGAGCATCTGCACGAAGCCCCCGAAGGCCTTCGCGTCGGGCTTGTAGGCGTCGCGGTCGGCGATCTTGCGCGGCGCGTGGGCGCCGCGGGCCCAGGCGGGCGCTCCGCCGCGGATGTTCAACAGGACGCTGAGCCCGTGCGCGGAGGCGGAGTTGATCGCGCGGTCGAGCTTGGCGATGCGGTCGGCCGGATAGGCCGCGGGGTCGGTCGCGTCCCTGGGCCGGGAGTCGGGAGCCAGATCGCGCCACAGGGCCGGCAGTCGGACCCGGTCGACGCCGAGCGTCCGCAGCTCGGCCATCGTCGAGTCGACGGCGTCGGCGGGGGAGTACAGCAGGAGGTCGTCGTCCTCGAAGACCGATTCCTGGCGCGACGAGGCCGCCGCCACCGAGGCCGGCGAGAGCACGGCCGCCACCACGACCGCCGCTATGCCGAGCCGGCGCCTCACGGGCGGGCAGGGTACTCGACAGGTGCGGTCGGCCGGTCAGCGTGACGCGACAGTACCCTTGCGCCACATGGACCCTGCCGGGCGCGTGAACGACTGGGTGGGCGAGATCGACTACCCGATGTACATCGTCACGGTCGCCGCGCGCGGGGAGCGCTCGGGCTGCCTGATCGGGTTCGCGACCCAGTGCAGCATCGACCCGCTGCGCTTCTTGGTCTGCCTCTCGGACAAGAACCGCACCTACCGGGTCGCGCGCGGCGCCGATGCGCTCGGCGTGCACCTCGTGCCGCCCACCGCCGAGCATCTCGTGGAGCTGTTCGGCTCGCAGACCGGCGACGAGGTCGACAAGTTCGCGCACTGCGCCTGGCGCGACGGGCCGGAGGGCGTGCCGGTGCTCGAGGAGTGCCCGAACTGGCTGGTCGGCCGGGTGCTCGAGCGCGTTCCGGCCGGGGACCACGACGCACTCGTGCTCGAGCCGGTGGCCGCGGGCGCGAGCGAGGACCCGGCCCAGTTCGGCTTCCACCGCGCCAAGCGCTTCGAGCCCGGGCACGAGGCGTGACGCGGCTGCGCCTCGACGTGCTGTGGCCGGCGGCCGAACCGGCCACGGCCGAGGCGCTGTGCGCGGCGATGGCGCCGTGGGACCGCGCTCCCGCCGGGCGGCCGCTGGTCCTGTGCAACATGGTCGCGAGCCTCGACGGCCGGGTGGAGGTCGAGGGGGGCTCGACGGGGCTCGGCGGTCCGGGGGACAAGGCGATGTTCCACGCCCTGCGCGGGATCGCGGACGCGGTCCTCGCGGGTACCGGAACCCTGCGGGCCGAGCGCTACGGACGCCTTGTGCGGCGGCCGGAGCGGCGCGCCGAGCGGGCCGCGCTCGGCCTCGAGGAGGACCCCGCGGCGCTCGTGATCACCCGCTCGGGCGACGTTCCGTGGACGGCGCCGATGTTCGACGCCCCCGAGCAGCGGGTGGGCATCGCGGCCCCCCGCGGGCGGGTGTCCGTCCCCGCACACGTGCGCGCGCGGGTGGAGATCGTCGAGCTCGACGACCCGGCCCCCGGGCCGGCGCTGCGCGCGCTCGCAGCGGCGCTGGGCCTGCGCACCGTGCTCTGCGAGGGCGGCCCGACGCTCAACCGGTCGCTGATCGCCGACGGCGTGCTCGACGAGCTCTTCGTGACACTGGACCCGCAGCTGATCGGCGGCGACGCGCTGCGCCTGCTCGCCGGCGCGCCGCTGGACGCGCCCGCCGCGCTGCGCCTGCGCTGGATGCTGCGCCACGAGGACGAGGTGCTCCTGCGCTATGCCCTCTGAAGAGCCGTCTATCGTCGAGCGCACGATGACGAAGCTCACCGTCGCCGTCACCGGCCCGACCGGGGATATCGGGCGCTCCTACCTGCGCGCGCTGGACCGCCAGGAGGGCGTCGGGAGGATCCTCGGCATGGCGCGGCGCCCGTTCGACCCCGCCTCGCTCGGACTGAGAAAGACGGAGTACCGCCAGGGTGACATCCTCGACCGCGGCGCGCTCGACGAGCTCTTCGCCGAGGCCGACGTCATCGTCCATCTGGCCTTCGTCATCCTCGGCAGCCTGCGCGAGACGCGCAGCGTCAACCTCGACGGCTCGCGCAACGTGTTCGCCGCGGTGGCGGCCGCCAGGCGCTGCCGGCGACTCGTCTACACCTCGTCGGTCGCCGCCTACGGCTTCCACGCCGACAACCCCGTCCCGCTCACCGAGGACGTCGAGCCGCGCGGCTCGGAGGCGCACTACTACTCCGCGCAGAAGGCCGAACTCGAGGGCGCGCTGGCAGCGGCCCTGGCGGCGTCGGACATCGAGGCCTACGTGTTCCGGCCCTGCATCGTCGCGGGCGCCGACGCGCTGTCGCTGATCGAGGCCATCCCGTACGTCTCGCTCGCCGAGAAGGTTCCGGCGCCCGCGCTGCGTCTCCTGGAGGTGCTGCCCCGGCTGCGACCGGTGATCCCGGACCCGGGCGTGCCGTTTCAGCTCGTGCACACCGAGGACGTCGCGGCGGCGCTCGTGGCCGGGACGCTCGGGCGCGGCGAGCCGGGCGTCTACAACCTCGCCGCCGACGGCGAGCTGACGCTGTCAGACCTCGCGACCGCGCTCGGCTGGTCCTCGATCGGAGTGCCCGCGCTCGCGATCGACGCGACCGCGGCCGCCGTGGCGCGGCTGCCGTTCATGCCGCCCACGGCCCACTGGGTCAACGCCTTGAAGATGTCCGTCGTCATGGACGCCACGAAGGCGCGCCGCAGGCTGCGCTGGCGCCCGAAGCACGACGCGCGCGCGGTGCTCATGCAGACCGTCCGCAGCGCCCGCGAGGCGGGCTTGGTCTAAGGAGGGTACCGACGGGTCGTTGCGCGGGCAATGAGTTCTCCGCTACACTGCTTTCAGATCGCAAGTCACTCCCGATCAGTAAGCGTACCTCATGCCCACATTGCTCCTCATCCCGCTCGACGACACCGTCGTCTTCCCCACCATGGACGTCACGCTCCCCGTCGACACCGGCGATGAGAAGCGCGTCCTGCTCGTACCGCGCCACGACGGCGAGTACGCCTCCGTCGGCACTGTCGCCCAGGTCACCGACACCGTCCGCCTGCCCGGCGGCGGCCGCGCCGTCACGCTCTCCGGCGTCTCCCGCGGCATCGTCGGCACCGGCTCCTCGGACTCCGAGGGCCGCCTGCGCGTCGAGGTCGTCGAGCGGCTCGACGACATCCCCGTGGACGGCCGCACCCGCGACCTCGAGCGCGAGTACCGCGCCGTGGTCGAGGAGATCCTCGAGGTCCGCGGCGCGGACGGCCGCGTTGGAGAATTCCTGCGGGCGATCCGCGAGCCCGGCGCGCTGGCCGACACGATCGGCTACGCCCCCGACGTCTCCTTCGAGGAGAAGCTCGGGATCCTCGAGCTGCTCGACGTCACCGACCGCCTCGAGCGCGCCGTCGCCATCCAGCGCGAGCGCCTCGCCGAGCTGCAGGTCCGCCGCCGCATCCGCGACGACGTCAACTCCGGCGCCGAGAAGCAGCAGCGCGAGTACATCCTGCGCAAGCAGATGGACTCCATCCGCCGCGAGCTCGGCGACGACGACGCCTCGGTCGTCGAGGAGTACCGCGCCAAGATCGCGGAAGCCGGCATGCCCGAGAAGGTGCGCGAGCAGGCCGAGAAGGAGCTGGGCCGCCTCGAGCGCCTGGGCGAGCAGGGCGGGGAGGCCGGCACGATCCGGACCTACCTGGACTGGCTGCTGCAGGTGCCGTGGGACAGCCGCTCCGAGGAGCGCCTGGACCCCGTCGTCGCCCGCGAGGTGCTCGACGCCGACCACGCCGGCCTCGAGGACGTCAAGGACCGCATCGTCGAGTACATCGCCGTCAAGAAGCTGCGCGAGGAGCGCGGCATCGCCGAGGACAAGCGCTCGGGCGCCATCTTGACCCTGATCGGCCCTCCCGGCACCGGCAAGACGTCGATCGGCGAGTCGATCGCCCGCGCGACCGGCAGGGAGTTCGTGAGGATGTCCCTCGGCGGCGTGCGCGACGAGGCCGAGATCCGCGGTCACCGGCGCACGTACGTCGGCGCCCTGCCGGGCCGCCTGGTGCGCGCCCTGCGCGACGCGGGGACGATGAACCCGGTGATCATGCTCGACGAGGTCGACAAGGTCGGCGCCGACTGGCGCGGCGACCCGAGTTCGGCCCTGCTCGAGGTGCTCGACCCGGCCCAGAACCACGAGTTCCGCGACCACTACCTGGACATCGAGCTCGACCTCTCGCAGGTCCTGTTCATCGCCACGGCCAACGTGGCGGAGACCATCCCCGGCCCGCTGCTGGACCGCATGGAGGTCATCCGCTTCGACGGCTACACGGTCGAGGAGAAGGTCGCGATCGCGCGTGGCTATCTGTGGCCGCGCCAGCGCGAGCGCAACGGCCTGCGCGAGGACGAGGTCTCCGTCGAGGACGCCCTGCTGCGCATCGTGATCGCGGAGCACACCCGCGAGGCGGGCGTGCGCAACCTCGAGCGCGAGCTCGGGACGATCCTGCGCAAGACCGCAACCGGCATCGCGAGCGCCAAGTCCACGGCGCCCGTCGAGCTCACGCTCGAGCTGGTCCGCGACGCCCTCGGGCGCCAGAAGGTCTGGCAGGAGGCGGCGCTGCGAACGGCCGTCCCCGGCGTGGCCACCGGCCTGGCCGTCACCGGCACCGGCGGCGACGTGCTGTTCGTCGAGGCCACGGCCATGAACGGCAAGGGCGCCGCGCTGGTCCTGACCGGCCAGCTCGGCGACGTCATGAAGGAGTCGGCCAGGATCGCGCTCAGCTACGTCCGCGGCCACGCGGCGGAGCTGGGGATCTCCGACGACGCCTTCGAGGACAGGGAGTTCCACGTCCACGTTCCCGCAGGGGCGATCCCGAAGGACGGCCCCAGCGCCGGCGTGACCATGGTCACCGCCTTCGCCTCGCTGCTCTCCGGGCGCGCGGTCAAGCACACGGTCGGCATGACCGGCGAGGTCACGCTGCAGGGCCGCGTGCTGCCGATCGGCGGGCTCAAGCAGAAGGTGCTCGCCGCGCACGCTGCGGGGCTCACCGAGATCATCCTGCCCGAGCGCAACCGCGGCGACCTCGACGACGTCCCGGCCGACGTGCGCGACGCGATGACCTTTCACCCTGCGATGAGCGTCGACGAGGTGCTCGAGCACGCCCTGGAGGCGCCCATGGTGGTGACGGCCGGCGCCTAGGTCCGCCTCATGAGCGGACGCACCCGGCGCGTCGCGGCCTTGTTCGGGCCCTATCGGCGGCCGCTGTTCAGCGTGCTCGCGCTGATCGTCCTGTCGGCCGGCCTGGGCATGATCTCGCCGTTCTTGCTGCGCGAGGTGCTCGACACGGCGCTGCCCGGGCGCGACCGCGGCCTGCTGGCCGAGCTCGTGGCGGGCATGATCGCGATCGCGGTCGCGACCGGCGTGCTCAACGTCGCCCAGACCTACCTGTCCAACGTCGTCGGCCAACGCGTGATGCACGACCTGCGCTCCGCGGTCTACCTCCATCTGCAGCGCCTGTCACTGGCCTTCTTCACGCGCACGCGCACCGGCGAGGTGCAGTCGCGCATCGCCAACGACATCGGCGGCGTGCAGAACGTCGTCACGACGACCGCGACCTCGATCACCTCCAACGTCACGACCGTGCTCGCGACGACCGTCGCCATGGTCGCGCTGGACTGGCGCCTGGCCGCCTTCTCGCTGGCCGTCCTGCCGTTGTTCGCCGGCGTCTCGCGCCGCGTGGGCAACCGCCGCCGCGCGCTGGCCGCCACGCGGCAGTCCGCGATGGCCGACATCTCCTCGCTCGTGCAGGAGTCGCTCAGCGTGTCGGGGATCCTGCTCGGCAAGAGCATGGGCCGGTCGTCCGAGCTCGCCGCGCGCTTCTGTAGGGAGTCGGAGAACCTCGCCGGCCTCGAGGTCCGCAGCCGCATGGCGGGCCGCTGGTCGATGGCCGCCGTGCAGACCTCCTTCGCCGTCATGCCCGCGCTCGTGTACCTGTTCGCGGGCCTGTCGCCCAGCGCCGTCTCGATCGGCACCCTGGTCGCCTTCACGACGCTGCAGACGCGGCTGCTGTGGCCGGTGAACTCGCTACTCGGCGTGGGCGTCGACGTCCGGGCGTCGATGGCGCTGTTTGACCGCATCTTCGAGTACCTCGACATGCCGGTCGAGATCGTCGATGGCACCCGGGCCCTGCGCTGCCCGGACGGCGAGATCAGCTTCGAGAACGTCTGGTTTCGCTACGCCGAGGACGTCTGGACGTTGCGCGACATCGACCTGACGGTCGCCCCGGGGACCAAGCTCGCAATCGTCGGGGAGACCGGGTCTGGCAAGACCACGCTCGGCTACCTCGCCGCCCGGCTGTACGACCCGACCCGTGGCATGGTGCGCCTGGACGGGACCGACGTGCGCGAGGCGACGTTCCGCTCGCTCGCCGACGCGATCGGCGTCGTCTCCCAGGAGACCTACCTCTTCCACGCCTCGATCATGGAGAACCTGCGCTTCGCCAGGCCCGAGGCGACCGACGCGGAGGTCGAGGCCGCCGCGCGCGCGGCGCAGGTCAACGCGACGATCGTGTCCCTGCCCGACGGCTACGACACAGTCGTCGGCGAGCGCGGCTTCCGCTTCTCAGGCGGCGAGCGGCAGCGCATCGCGATCGCGCGGACGATCCTGCGCAACCCGCCCGTGCTCGTGCTCGACGAGGCCACGAGCGCGCTCGACGTGCAGACGGAGCGCGCCGTCGAGGAGGCCCTGCGCGAGCTGGCCTCCGGGCGCACGACGATCGTGATCGCCCACCGCCTCTCCACCGTGCGCGATGCGGACCGCATCGTGGTCCTCGACCACGGCGAGATCGTCGAGCAGGGCACGCACGAGGAACTGCTCGCGCACGGCGACCGCTACGCCGCGATGGTCGAGCGCGACGGCCTGCTGGTCGCCTCGCCCTAGTAGCGTCGGCCTCGGCGTTTTACAGGATCGTCGGGACCGTGCCGCCGTCGGCGCCCCACGCGGCCCCGGTCACCGTCGAGGCGCGCTCCGAGCACAAGAAGACGACCACGTCGGCGACCTCGTGTGGGCGGGCCATGCGCCCGAGGGGGATCTTCGCGCGCTGCGCCTCCAGCGCCTCGTCGCGCGTGATGCCCTTCGCCTCGGCCGCCTGGTCGGCGAGCCCGCCGTCCGCCAGCCACAGCGGGCTCTCGACGGCGCCCGGGGCGACGGCGTTGACGAGCACGCCGGTACCGGCGTAGGCGTCGGCGAAGGTCCGCGACAGCGAGAGCTCGGCGGCCTTGGTCACCGAGTAGGCGGCGTTGGTCAGCGACGGCCGCTTGCCCGACGACGAGGAGACGTTGACGATCCGTCCCCAGCCGCGCTCGGCCATGCGCGGAGCGAGGGCGCGCATGAGGCGCATCGGCCCCATGACGTGCAGCGCCCACTGGTCCTCCCAGTCGGCGTCGGTGAGCTCGTCGAGGGCCTTGACGAAGCTCGTGCCGGCGGAGTTCACGAGGATGTCGACGCCCGCGTCGGCTGTGAGCTCGGCGAGGCGCTCCGGCGCGTCGGGCCGCGTGACGTCGACGCCGGTGGCGCGCGAGGCGTCGTGGACGGTCGCGCCCTCCTGGCGCAGACGCGCCACGACGGCGGCCCCGATGCCCGAGCCGCCGCCCGTGACGACGGCGACGCGGTCTGCGAGGCCGAGGTCCATCGCGCTACAGGCGCTCCACGATTACAGCCCGAGCTCCCGCACGCCCAGCTCGTCGGCGCCGAGATGGTGCGCGAGCTCGTGACGGACGGTGCGCAGCGCCTGCGCCCGCAGCTCGTCCGGGTCGTGCCCGAAGTCGCGCAGCAGGGTGTCGCGGAAGATCACGATGCGGTCCGAGGCGATGTCGCGGGCGACGGTGCCGCCCATGTAGAGCCCGTAGGCGCGGTGGCGGCGGCCCTGGTCGGAGATGATCACGGCGACGTTGCGCTCCAGCGCGGCGCGCAGCACGTCGGGCAGGTCGTCGAGCGCGTCGCGCACGAGCTCCTCGAAGTCCCGCGGGTTGTACGGGTCGAGCTCGGTGAAGTCCGCCTCGTCGGGTTCGGCGGCGAGGTTCTCGCGCGCGAGGCGCTCGGACTGGCGCACGAGCAGCTCGAACTCCCGCTCGTCGTTGGGGTGGCGGTAGTCGCCCATGCGCGTGGTGACCCACGCCACGGCGAAGCCGAGGATGCCCAGGACGCCGGCGGCGGCCATGACGCCCTGGATCAGCCGCAGCGGATAGTCCGGCCGCAGCCCGTCGAAGATCGTGATGACGAGCACGCCGCAGCACAGCGAGAACGTCGAGGCCAGCAGGATCTGGCGCAGGGTTGGCGCGCTCACCCAGGCGATGATACGGACCGCTCAGCGTCGCCGGTTACGATCGGTGGCGATGGTCCTCTTCCTGCTGCGCCGCATGGCGGGTGCGCTGGTGATCGCCGGGCTGCTGCTGCCCCACGCTCCAGCCGCCGGCGCCTCCCCCCGGATCGTCGGCGGCAGTCCGGCGGCGCCGGGCGCCTTCCCCTTCCAGGCCGGCCTGATGATCGCGATCCAGGGCCGCGGCGGCAACGAGCCCGACGCGCTGTGCGGCGGGTCGCTGATCGCGGCCCGCTGGATCCTCACGGCCGCCCACTGCCTCGCGGAGGTCCCCGTCGACCTCGCCCACTCCTACGCCGTGCTGGGGACGACCGACCTCGACCACGCGACCCCCGAGCAGCAGTTCCCCTGGGCGGAGACCTCGGTGGACCCGGACTTCCTGACCGGCGCCGGCGGCTCGGACGTCGGGATCATCCGGCTCGCGCGCCCCGCGCCCTTTCAGCAGGTGCGCCTGCTGCGGGCGGGCGAGGCCGCCCTGTACGCGCCCAACACCCCGGCGACCACCGCCGGCTGGGGCTACACGGAGGATCCGCTGGACGGCGGGATGCTCTCCACGGGCGCCCTGCGCGCCGTGGGTCTGCGCATCTACTCCGACCCCGAGTGCGAGCAGGCCTTTGCGGCCGCCGGCCATCCTGGAACCGTGGACTTCACCACCGAGCTGTGCGCGCTGGCGCCGCGCAAGGACTCGTGCAACGGCGACTCCGGCGGTCCGCTGCTCGTCCCGGACGTCGGCGGCGGCGTCGCGCTGGCGGGCGCGGTCTCCTTCGGCGTCGGCTCCGCCAACCTCCTGCGCTTCAACCGCAGCTGCAACGAGGGGCCACCCGGCGTCTACAGCCGTCTCGGCGCCGAGCCGCTGAACGCGTTCGTCCGCTCCCGCGTGCCCCAGGTCGAGATCGACCGCAACGTCGCCGCGCCCGTCCCGGGGCAGCCCGTCACGTTCACGGCCCGGCCGAGGGCCCCCGGGGGCAGCGGCCCCTTCGGCGGGTACGACGGCCTCAGCTGGGACCTCAACGGCGACGGCGTGTTCGGCGAGCGCGACGGGGCCCGCTCGGTGACCGCGACGCTCGGCGCGGGCGTGTCGGCCGTGTCCGTGCGGGCGACCAGCAGGGCCGGCGACGCCGAGTTTCGCACCGTCCGCGTCGCCACCCAGGACAAGAGCCTGGTCGCCTTCTCCACTCGCGCGCTCACCGTCCGCGAGGGCCGCACGGCGCGGATCGTCGTGCGGCGCGTCGGCGTCGGCGCGGGCACGGTCACAGCCACCTCGCGCGGCGGCGCGACGAGGACGGGGTCGCAGGTCGGCAGCTTCGCCGGCGGCCAGACCAGCCGCGCGCTCGCCTTCGCGACGCGCGCCGACCACCAGCCGAGCCGCTCGCGGACGTTCAGCGTGACCCTGGGCGCCTTCACGGGCGACCTGCTCCCCGGCACCCCCATGACCGCGCGGGTGACGGTCGTCGACGACGACCTCGCGGTCCGCGCCGGGCCTGCGCGGGCGGGTCGCGTGCGGCTGCGGATCCGCTCGGGCCCGGGGCGCGTCCGCGTCAAGGGGGCTCGGGCGACCACCCGGCGCTACCGCTCCTTCGGGACCCACGCGCTGTCGGTGCGGGCCTCAGGTCCCGGGCGCCTGACCGTGGCCTACAGGCCCACGGGCCTGCGGGCGACGGTGCGCCGGGCCGTCGCGCTGCGGTAGCGCGCGGCCCGCCTGGACGAAGGTTGTAGGCGCGCCGGGGTTGATGGGCGGCGTCCGCTGGGTAGGCAGCAGTCATGACACTCGGCACCTCCCTGGTCCTGATCGCGGTCGGCGCGATCCTCAAGTACGCCGTGACGGGGTCTGTCAGCGGGCTCAACATCCAGACCGTCGGCGTCATCCTGATGGTCGTCGGTGTCGTCGGCCTCGTGCTCTCGCTGCTCTACATGACCATGTGGAGGCGCGGCCGCGATGACGGCGAGGTCGTCCGTGAGCGCGTGCGCGAGCGCGACCGCCTGTAGCGCCTAGCACCGCTGTAGTACAAGTCCGTCCGTGCGGCTGACGCGCAACTACGCGAAGGCCTGCGACCTTCCGGACTTCGCCGACCCGGCCCTGGCGCCCCTGATGTCCGAGGTCGCGCCGGACCTGTCGGCCGAGCGACCCCACCGCAAGGCGTGGGAGTATGCGATGACCGCCGCCTTCCTGCAGGAGGCGGGCGTGCTGCGCGAGGACGCCGCCGTACTCGACGTCGGCGCCGGCCGCGAGCCGATCCTCTTCTGGCTGGCCAACCGCTGCGGACGGGTGGTGGCCGTCGACATCTATGGGCGCGGCGAGTTCGGGGAGCGCGAGGCCGTGCGCGGCTTCCTCGAGGATCCCGGCGCGTGCGCGCCCTATCCGTATCCGGCGCAGCGGCTCGAGGTGCGCGACATGGACGCGCGCGAGCTGACCTTCGGGGACGAGAGCTTTGACGCCGTGATCTCGCTCTCGTCGATCGAGCACTTCGGCGGGCCCGACGGCATCCGCCGGGCGGCGGCGGAGATCGGTCGGGTGCTCAAGCCGGGCGGCGTCGCCTACCTGGTCACGGAGGTCTTCCTCAGGCTGTCGCTGGTCCACCGTGCGCCCGTCGCCGTGGCGGCGCGCGTGCTGACGCGAGGGCGGCGGGCTCCCACGGCGAGCCTGCGCCGGCGCCTGATCGACGGCTTCGTCGTGCGCGAGCTCGCAGACCAGGTGATCGGGCCCTCCGGACTGCGGCTGCTGCAGCCGCTCGACCTCACCCTGGGCGACGCTGCGCGCGCCAACGCCCAGATGATGCAGCCCGACGGCAGCACCGTCTCGGCGTCGGGCGAGCTCTACCCGCACATCGTCATCGGCGACCTCGGCTCCCGCTGGACCTCGGTCGGCCTCCCGCTGATCAGGGACGCCTGAGCCGAGCCCGAGCGCTACAGGCCCGGCGGGTGCCGGACGACGTAGCCGCCCGACGGGCGCATCTGGTCCGTCCAGCGCGAGCCGTCGCGGTCCTTGGCGCCGCTGGTGTCGTAGCGCAGCCCCGCGACGACCATGTACGTGTGGCCCGCGTTCGCGTAGACCGTCACCCAGGTGCCCGGGCCGGCGTCGCCCCAGGACTCAAAGCCGGTGGAGTCCAGCGGCTGCTTGACGAGAGCGGCGCCGGCCAGGGCGTAGGAGAGCGAGCCCGAGCAGTCGTAGCCCGAGTCCTTGAACCTGCGGTGGCCGCCGCCGTAGCGGTACGGCTTGTTGTAGATCACGTTGCCGGCCGCGATGATCTGCTGGACGGCGGCGGGGGCGCCGGCGGGGGCGGTGGCGGTGCCGTCGGCGTTGAGCGTGGCGGACGCGACCTCGACGAAGCCGGCGGCGCCCACGGAGCGCGGGTCGACGCTGTCGCCGACCGGCTCGTCGGGCACCGGGTCGCTCGGACCTGCCGCGGCGTCGGTGCGCAGCTGCTGCGCGTCGAGCTTGCTGACGCGGCCGTCGACGGCGCGCCCGTCGGCCTTCTCCCAGGCCTTGACCGAGCGCGTGGTGACCCTGCCGAACTGGCCGTCGACGGCGGTCTCGAAGCCCGCCTGGCCGAGGAGGCGCTGCAGGACCCGGACGTCGGAGCCGTGCGCGCCCCGCGCCAGGACGCGGGAGCCGAACGCGCTCCCGCGGGCGTGCGCGGCGGACGGGAGCACGAGAGCCGCGAAGAGCACGGCGATCGCGACCTGACGACCTCGAAGCAAGCGACAACCCCTTCTCTCTCGCGCCTACGGGGTTAGCTGACGGGCTCGCGCGGAAAGATCGCGCTACGCCGGCATGCCGACGATTCGCCCCGGGGTGCTCTTCGACAAGCGCCCTCTGGTTCCCCCGCTCCCCGACGCATGTTCGTCGGGAACTCGGCCAGATGTGCAACGGACCGGCGTGACCATACACACTCGGGCCGTCGTTATGTCTTCCCCGTCTGAAAAAAGCAGCGGCGGCGGGCTACCGTGCCATCCACGATGAGCGCGTTCGACGACGAGAACCTCGAGGTCGCGCCGCAGCGGGCAGCCGAGCTGATCCGCGAGGGCGAGGTCCAGTTGATCGACGTGCGCGAGCCCTACGAGGTCGAGGCGGGCCGTCTGGCCGGCTCGCGCCACCTCGAGCTCGAGCGCCTCGCCTCCCAGGCCGACAGCATCAGCCGCGAGAAGCCCGTCCTGTTCTACTGCCGCCTCGGCGCGCGCTCTGGGATGGCGGCCAACGCCTTCCGCCGCGCGGGCTACACGGCCTACTCCCTCACCGGCGGCATCGGCGCCTGGCACGCTCTCGGCCTCCCGCTCGAGCCCGAGGACGGCCACGTCGCCGATCACTGACTACTCGCCGTCGCCGGCGCGCTCCTCGGCCTGCGCGTCCGGGTCCGGCGGCGCATCGGGATCGGTCGGGCCGCCCGGGATCGGGTCGCCCTTGTAGTCGTCGGGGTTGTCGACCTTCTCCCCCTTGATCGTGATCGAGCCGTCGTCGTGGTAGCGCAGGTCCGAGGGCCCGAGCTTGGCGGTCGGCCCCTCCTCCCAGGCCTCGTTGGCGTCGCCGCCGCCGATCGTGCGGTACTTGGCCTTCCCCCCGGGCCAGTCCTCGAGCCTCTGGGGCGGGTTCTCCTCGACCTCCTCGATGATCTTGTCGATGGACTCGTGGTCCATCTGGATGTCCTCGTCGGAGTCGTTGCGCTCGTCCTGGGTCTCCTCGGCCATGCGATCCTCTCCCTCAGGGGTCCGCTCGGGGGTACCCGTACCCTGCCGGGGCATGCGCATCGACCCGAACCCACGGGCTGAGCCCTGTCGGCGCGGCCGGCTCAGTCGTCGCCCGTCGCCGTGGCCGCGGCCTCGAAGGCGGCGCCGAAGTCGTTGCGCTGGACGGCGAGATCGAGGTAGACGAAGGTCTCCGACGAGGTGACGCCGTCGATCGCGCGCACGCGGTTCATGATGGCCAGCAGGTCGCGGCGGTCGCGGGCGACGAGCTCGGCCAGCAGGTCATAGCGCCCGGCCACCACGACCACGTAGATGGCCTCCTCCCACGTCGCCAGCTCGTCGGCCACGACCGCGGGCGAGCCCGCGACGGTGATGCCGAGCATCGCCATCGCGTCGTAGCCCATGCCGAGCGGGTTCGTGACGGCGGTCACCTGCAGTACGCCCGCCTCCACGAGGCGGGCGTAGCGGTTGCGGATCGTCGCCTCCGAGACGCCGAGGCGCCCGGCCAGCGGCCGGAACGGCTCGCGGCCGTTGGCCTGCAGCGCCGCGATCAGGCGGCGGTCGAGGTCGTCGAGCCAGCCTGGCCGCCGGACGGCGCCGCGGCCGCGGCCGCGGCTCAGCTCAGGCGGCTCCACGCCTCCCCCAGGACCGTGCCGAGGATGCCGGTCATCTCGTCGAACTGCGCCTGCTCGGCGATCAGCGGCGGGGAGAGCTGGATCACGGGGTCCCCGCGGTCGTCGGCGCGGCAGATGAGGCCGGACTCGAGCAGCCGCGGCGAAAGAAAGCCGCGCAGCAGCGACTCGGCCTCCTCGGCGGAGAACGACGCCTTGGTGTCCTTGTCGCGGACGAGCTCGATGGCGGCGAAGAAGCCCGTGCCGCGGACGTCGCCGACGATCGGCAGGTCGCGCAGCTGCCCGAGGGTGCCCAGGAACGCGCCGCCCTGGTCGGCGACGTGCTCGACGATGCGCTCGCGCTTCATGATCTCGATGTTCTTGGAGGCGATGGCGCACATCGTCGGGTGCCCGCCGAACGTGATGCCGTGGCCGAACGACGTGGAGCCGTGTAAAAACGGCTCGGCGACGCGGTCGGTGGCGATCACGGCGCCGATCGACGCGTAGGCCGACGAAAGGCCCTTGGCCGCGGTGATCAGGTCCGGGCGGATGTCGTAGCGCTCCGAGCCGAACCATGCGCCGAGGCGTCCGAAGCCGCAGATGACCTCGTCCGCGCACAGCAGGATGCCGTGCTCGTCGCAGATCCGGCGGACGCCCTGGAAGTAGCCGGCCGGCGGCTGGAGGCAGCCGCCCGCGTTCTGCACGGGCTCCATGATCACCATCGCGACCGTGCTCGGGTCCATGGCCTCGAGCGTGTGCTCGAGGTCGTCGAGCAGGAAGGCGGTGAACCCCTCCTCCGTCTCCCCCTCCGGGCGGTGGAAGCGGTTGGTGTTGCGCACGTGGCCGACCTCGGGAACCAGCGGCTCGAACGGGGTGCGCAGCGCGGGGATGCCGTTGATCGAGAGGGCCCCCATCGTGGTGCCGTGGTAGGCGACGTTGCGCGAGACGGCTTTCCAGCGGCGCTCGCCGTTTTCGTGGTGCCACTGGCGGGCGAGCTTCCACGCCGACTCGACGGCCTCCGAGCCGCCCGAGACGAAGAACACGCGGTCCAGGGCGCCGGGGGCGAGGCTCGCGACCTCCTCGGCGAGCTCGATCGCGCGCGGGTGGGCGTAGCTCCAGTTCGTGTAGAACGGCAGCTCCTTCATCTGCTGGTGCGCCGCCTCGCCGATCTCGTCGCCATAGGAGTAGCCGATCTGCACGGCGAAGAGGCCGGCGAGGCCGTCGAGGTAGCGCCGGCCCTCGATGTCGGTCAGATAGCAGCCGTCGCCGCTGACGATGATGGGCAGCCCCTCGCCGCGGGCGGCGGACATGCGGGTGAAGTGCAGCCAGAGGTGCTGCTCAGCAGCGTGTCGGAGCGCCTCTGGTGTGTTGCGCAGCGTCCGGGCGGTCATACTTCGCAAAGTACCATCATAACCGGTGTTCGGCAACGCAATGCGCAGACATCGCCCCGGGGGGAGCTACGTCTTGCGCTTCTTCAGCGTGACCCTCCTGCTCGTCGAGCGCGACCCGTTCGGGTTCGCGACGGCCGCCCTGACCATCACCTTGAGCGACCTCCGGCGCAGCGACCTCCGGGCCCTCGTGGAGAGCTTGACCTTGACCGACCTGGTGGTCGTCGCCGCAATGGAGAACGCCTTGCTCGCGATCGTCCGCGGCTTGCGCTTGTCGGCGTGCTTGAACCTCGCGGTCAGCCTGACCCGGCCCGAGCAGGTGGCCGGCACCGACGCGGAGCGGTCGACGGGCTGGCAGCTGAGCTTGATCGTGACGCGACCGCGGTTGGAGATCGTCAGCCTCCTGGCGGTCCTCGCCAGGCTCGGCCTCAACGCGCCCGGCAGGGCGTAGGGCGTCGGAGCGCCGGTCGCCGTCGCGGTCGCGGTCGCGGTCGACGTCGACGTTGCCGTCGGCGTGGTCGTCGGGCTCGGCGTGACGCCCGCCCCGGCCGTCAGATCGGCGTGGGAGATGTCGAAGAAGTAGTTGTCGGACGCCTCGACCTTGAAGCGCCCCTGCGTCGTGTCCACCGGCGGGACGAGCAGGTCCTCCCCGCCGTCGTTGGGCGTGCTGGCGGCCAGGACGGTCGGGAACGTGAGCCCGGAGTCCGTGGAGTAGGAGATCTTCACGTCGGCGACGTCGAACGGCGCGGCGTCGGTGCCCGCCGTCCACCGGACCGGCACCGGGGTCGAGAAGTTCGCGTCGGTCGGCGTCGTCTGCGAGGTGACCCGGAAGGGGACGGTGCCGCTCACGGAGATCGCCACGTCGCCGTGGCTGACCCCGCCGCCGGCCAGAACCCTGTCCCGGGCCGTGAGACGGAAGTTCATGGTCCGCGCGTCGGCGGGCAGGAACTCCGAGAAGCAGTCGATCTGCGTGGGCGTCGGCGGGGAGCTCGCCGGCGGGCAGCTCCCGGTCGCGGCGTTGGTGTTGCCCGCCGCGACCTGCGCGAGGTCGGGAAACGTCCGAGCGAGATCCGCCGCGGTGGCGGTGTTCTCGCCCAGGGCGGGCGAGGAGAACGGATCGCCCTCGATCGCGAGGAAGCTGAACTGCCGGAACAGCGCGCCGTTGGGCTTGCGGTTGTCGACCAGGCCGGTGCCCGTCCCCGGGTCGTTCTGCTCCCACATGAAGATCAGGGGATCGCCGTCGGGGTCCGTCGCCGACCCGGTCAGCGTGAACGGGGTCAAGGCGGGGATCGACCTGGCGGCCGGGGGCGTCACGACCGGCGAGCGGTTGGCCGTCGTCGCGGGGGCGCCCTGGTTGGTCGCCCCGGAGATCGACGACGTGACGTAGGCCTGGATCTCCTGGATCGAGCGCTGCGAGAAGTAGGGGTCGCTGTGGCGCTGGAGGTTGTCGGTGTCGCAGATGCCGGCGTAGGCCATGATCGACGAGCCGCTGCCCGGCTCGACGGCGGTGGGGTCGTTGCGGTTGTCGCCGGCGCAGTTGCTCTGGGTGCCGTTGAACGTGTGGTTGCCCGAGAACTGGTGGCCCATCTCGTGCGCCACATAGTCGATCGCGTAGGCGTCGCCCCTCGGCACAGGGATGCCCGTGCAGCCCTTCGCCTTCTGGCCGGGGCGGCCGACGACGCCCAGCCCGGCGATCCCGCCGCCGTCGAGCCCGAGTGCGATGTGGCCGATGTCGTACTCGGCGGTGCCGATCACGCGGTCGACGACCGCCTGGTTTGAGTCCACGACGTCGCCGCAGTCGACGAATCCGGGTGGATAGCACGACGCGGGCGCGCACGGCCCGGCCCTCCCGGTGAACTTGGTGGGCGTGTCGAGGTTGAGCAGGTCGTTGTGGGCGACGAGCTCCAGCTTCACGGCGAGGTCATCGTTGTAGACCTGATCCACGCGGTTGATCAGGATCGCCTTCGCCGCGTCGACCATGGCGGAGCCGAAGTAGCCGGCGTAGCTGGGATCAGAGACCAGCGCGAGCCGGTAGGTGCGCTGGATCACGAGGCTGCCGGGCGTGGACGGCGCACGCTGGTTGCCCATCGGCGTCGAGCCGGACGCCGGGATCGGCGGCTCGCGCTCCGCCAGCGGGCCGTGGACGTCACCGAGGTCGCGCCCGTAGTAGGTGACGTAGCGGCCCTGGTCGCCGTGGTAGGCCGGATCGACGTACCACGCGCCGTCGGCGCCGCGCACGGAGGCGTGAAAGCCGAGCGGGGTCAGGTCGAAGCGGACCGTCGCGGTCGGGTCGTCGACGCCGGAGCCCGCGTAGGTCCGGACGCCCGGAACCTTTCGCGCCAGTGCCGGCGCCATCACGGGCGACTCGACGAAGCGAAAGCGCTCGAGCGTCCCGTCGGGCGCGGGGATCGAGATCTGCGGGAGCGCCCCGCGGGCGGCCCGGGTGTTCTCCGGCGGGGAGCCGCGGAGCCGTGCCGAGAGCGTGGCCCGGTCCAGCGCGAACGCTCGGTAGCGGCCCGGCCGGGTTTCCAGCGCGGCCCCTCCACGGCGCTGCGCCAAGGCGCCGGACACCCCCGTCCAGACCCCGCCGGTGCCGCTCGCCCGGGGGGTCGCCAGCGCGGAGGCGGCTGCGGGAACGGCCATCAGCCACAGCGCGGCGATCAGGAACGCGCGCTGGAGGCGACGGGGCATCGAGCCGCGGCTCAAGGGACCCGCTGACGCGTCCGAGAACGCTGACGACTGACCGAGACCAGGCCTCAGCGCTCGGAGGCGAGCGGCTCGCGCATCGCCTTGGTCTCCGGCGCGCGCCGGTACGGGTGCTCCTCCTCGACGTCGGTCTCGTGGTAGACGGATTCCGCGTTGACGGCCCACAGATCGTGGCTCGTGCCGTCGAGGATGTTCTCGACCGCGCGGATCGACGTCAACATCGAGTGGTCGGAGTTGTTGTAGCGGTGCAGGCCGTTGCGGCCGACCTGCTGGAGGTTCGAGTAGCCCTCGAGCCAGGTGCGGATCGCGGCGACCCGCTCGGCGTAGTCGGCGTCGTACATGGGGTAGGCGAGCGGGACGCGGGTCACGAAGCCGCGCTCGACCTTCGCGGGGTCGGCCAGGCCGAGCTTGGCGATCTCCGCCGTGGCGAGGGCGACCAGGCCCTCGTCGCTCTCGTCCCAGAGGTCGTCGCCCTGAAAGCAGAAGTACTCGAGGCCGATCGAGGCCTTTGCCGGATCCGGGACCATCCACGGGCTCCAGGAACGGAAGTTCTGGATGCGTCCGACGCGGACGCCGGGCTCGTGGATGTAGATCCAGTTGTCCGGGAACAGATCCTCACCGTCGATCACGAGCGCGACCGTGAGGAAGTCGCGATAGCGCAGGCCGCGTGCGGCCTCCTGCACCGCCACCGGTGCCGGGGGCTCGGAGATGCCGACCGTCAGGCGCAGCGGCAGCGAGGAGATGACCTCCGAGCACTCGACGCGCTCGGAGCCGGCGTGCACGGCCACCACCCGGCCGTGCTCGGAGTCCAACTGCGTGACCGGCGTGTTCATGCGGATCTCGCCACCCGCCGCGATGATCTCGTCGGCCATCGTCTCCCACATCTGGCCCGGGCCGAAGCGCGGGTAGTGAAACTCGCCGATCAGCGACTTGATCTTGTTGCCGCGGTTGCCGAAGAACGCGGCCCTGGCCGCGGAAAAAAAGGACAGCCCGCGGATGCGCTGGGCCGCCCACTCGGCGCGAATCTCCGTGCAGGGCACCCCCCACACCTTCTCGTTGTAGGACTTGAAGAACAGCTCGTAGAGGCGCTTGCCGAAGCGGTTGGTGACCCAGGTCTCCAGGTCGTCCTCGCGTCCTTTGGGCTTGACCGCCGCCCATAGGTAGGAGAACAGCGCGCGCGTGAGCTCGACGGGACCGAGCTTCTTGATCACGTCCATGCCGTCGAGCGGGTAGTACAGGAACTTCTTGTTCCAGTAGATGCGCGACAGCCGCGGGCGCAGCAGGAACTCCTCCTTGAGCACCTCGTGCCAGAGGTCGTTGACCTCCTGGGACTTCGTGAAGAACCGGTGGCCGCCGAGGTCGAAGCGGTAGCCGTCGCGGACCTCGGTCTTGGCGATGCCGCCGACCTGGTCCTCCGCCTCGAAGACGATCACCGGGATCCCGCGCTTGGCCAGCAGGTAGCCGGCGGTCAGGCCCGCGGGACCTCCGCCCAGCACCGCGACCGGCCGCTTGCGCCGACCGCTGCCGCCGCCGGAGGTGACGCGGTCGAACTCGGACGTGTCGGACTGGAACGTGGTCATGGCAAGTAGCTCGTCGGCGAGATGGCGAAATCGTTACGGCGCCCGCCAGGCGAGAAGGGGTCTCAGCCTACCGGCTCTCGCGCGAATATCGTCGCGCGCACTTCGTTCGGGCGGGAGACGGGATTCGGCGGCTCCACGCTGATTACCCGGAACCGGGGGTCGCTGCGCATCGCGTCCTCCCAGGCGAGGCTGCGGCTGCGCACGAGCGCCGACCACGGAGCCTCCCAGCGCGCGAGGATCCCGAACTCGGGCGAGACGAGAACCACGCGCTGGCCGGGCCTGACGCCGTCCAGCACCGGGGCGAGATCCTTCCGCGGGCTCGTGGCCTCGAGGCGCTCGGTGCCGTCACGCCAGTCGGTGACCCCGAGGTCCGTGAGGGGTCCGATGATCGACGCCCAGCGCAGGCCGGCGACGTCGTGCAGGTAGTAGTGCAGCACCGGCGCCTGTTCAGGTTGCGTTGAGATGACGACGTCGCCGGCGGCGAGGCTCGGCGTGATCGCCTCCGCCACCGAACGGACGTTGCTCTTGGTCTTGGGGCCGTTGTAGGCGATCGAGACGAGCGCCACCAGGACCAGCGCCCCCATGCCCAGCCGGCCCGCGCGCGAGAGCCCGATCGCGGCCAGCAGCACGAGCGGCGCCAGCCCGACCGCGAGGTAGCGCGACGCCCACGCCGGCGCGGCCTGCGAGAGCAGCCACGGGACGGAAAGCGTGACGACGGTCGCGACGGCGAGCGCGAGCGCGGCACGCGCCTCGGGCCGCCAGCGCCGGACGGGACCGCGCACCAGCGGCGCGAGCCCGACCGCGGTGACAAGGAGCAGCAGGTACTGCGGGGAGGTCCCGAGCAGCTTCTTGGGCGCCCCGACGAGGTCGGTGAACCCCGGCGGGTTCGCCCACGGCGCGCCCGTGTGCGCGGCCTGGAACGCGAGCGTCGGCAGCCAGGGCGCGAACAGGACGGCGATGCCCGCGGCGGCGAGCAGTCCCTCGCGCAGGAGCGACCGGCGGCGATCGCCTTCGGCGACCACGACGAGCACCGCCCAGGCCGCGGCGAGCCCGGCGCCGCCGAACAGGCCCCAGTTGTGCGTGTAGAGCAGCAGGGCCTCGGCGAGGGCGAAGCCCACAGTCCAGCGGCGGCCGCGCTCGAGCGCGAAGGCGCCCACGAAGCACGTGACCGACACGACCGCCAGCAGGACCGTCAGCGAGTACATCCGCGCCTCCTGCGCGTACTGCGTCAGGAAGGGATTGCAGGCCAGCAGCACGGCTGCGACCCAGCCCGCGCGAGCGCCGAGCAGGGCGCGCACGAGCGCCCAGGCGATCGGGATCACGAGCACCGCGAAGATCAGCGACAGCGCGTGCAGCGCGACCTCGCTGCGGACGCCCAGACCGCGTGTCCACAGGTGCAGAAGCAGGTAGTACAGCGGCGGCGAGCCGTCCTGGCGCATGACCGACGGGATGTCTGCCAGCGGCCGGTCGGCGATCCCGAAGGAGAGCCCCTCGTCGACCCACAGGCCCGCGTCGAAGCGGATCGTGCGCACCAGCACCGACACCGCCGCCAGCAGGCCGAGCCCCAGGGGGATCCACAGGGCGGCGCGCCCGCGCACGAGGGCCTGCGCGCGCGGCCAGCGGAAGGTCGTCGCGGCCGACGTCGCCATGGGTCAAAAGCCTAGGGACAGGACTGCGCGGCGACCCACTCCGGGCTCGCCGCGAAGCGCCGGAAACGCGGGTCGTGCGCGAGCCGCGAATCGCGCGGCGCCAGCGTCGTGCCGGGCGGCAGCGCGAAGATCTCCACCTGCTCGAGATGGAGGTGCAGCTCCCATGCGACGCTCGGCACCTGAAAGCGCGTGGCGTACACGGCGCGGCAGGCGGTGAATCGCGCGGGCCCGCCCGCGCGCCGCACGAGCGTGTGCAGATCGTCGATCAACGCCGCCTCGCGGCCGGCCGCCACGACCTGGTCGCGCAGCGCCGGCGCATCGTCGAGCGCTGCCAGCGCGACCCCGGCGACGCCGAGCGCCGCCGCCGCCACGGCCGCGGCCAGCCCGGCGCGGCCGCGCAGCGCCCGCACCGCCTCCACCCAACCCGCGCCGCCGAGCACGACGATGAAGGCGAGCGGCAGCAGCACGTAGCGCAAGTTCCCGCTGAAGCCGGCCTGGGTCATCACCGCCACGGCGGCCAGCAGCGCGGCCGCCGAGCCGGCGAGCAGGAGCACCACGCGGTCGTGGTCGCCCGTGCGGCGCTTCAGCGCGACGGCGACCGCGGCGAGCGCACCTGCGCCGACGACGAGCGGCACGAGCATGGCCGACTGGCGCAGGACCTCCCAGGCGGGGAACGCCGCGTAGGCGGCCGAGTCCAGGTTCGGCGCGCGCGCGCGGGCGGCGGCGCGCAGCAAGTCACCCGAGCCGAGGTACTCAGGCACAAACCACGCGATCGGGATGACCGCGCAACCGGCGAGGACCAGCTTGCGCCGGGCCGGCTCAAGCCACGCCAACCAGAGCCCGTAGAGCCCCCACATCGGCCACACCTCCGGGCGCAGCAGCGCGGCACCCAGCCCGAGCCCGAACGCCGCGGTGCGCCGCCCGTCGAGGTGACGCTCCACCGCCCACAGCGTGAGCCCCACCAGCAGCCCTTCGGAGTTGCCGCGGTAGGCGTGGTAGGCGTAGCCCTCGGAGGTGAGAATCGCCGCCGCCGCGAACACCCCGGCGACCGGTCCGGCCAGCCGCGCGGCGAGGCGGAAGCCCATGGCCACGCCGAGCAGTCCGCCGGCGCGCGCGACCACGAGCCACAGCGCCGGCGCGAGCTGGTCGCCGAGCAGCGAGAACGGCACCGTGAAGAGCATCGGAAGCGGCTTCCACGACGGCCCCGTCATCGTGTCCAGGGAGCCGTGGGCGATCTCCCGGCCCCAGACGATCCACGACATCGGATCGTAGGTCGGAGTGCCGGGCGCGAGCAGCGACAGCGCAGCGAGGCCCACGCACGCCGCGACCATCGGCGCCCACGAGCGCTCCTTGACGGCTGCGGGCGCGCCCGAGGCGACAGGCAGGCGCCGGAGGCGCGAGGGAGCGGCGGTGCCAGCCATGTCAGCCGGGAGACGCTACCCGCTCGGGCTCGGCGATCGTCAGCCCTCCGGCCAGGACGGCCGGCGCGCGGCCGGGGTCCAACGGGCGGATCACCCGAGGCGCAGCCCGGCCCGGATCGACCCGAGCTCGGCCGCTGCCGGCTCCAGCGGGGCCGTGCGGTCCCACAGCGCCAGGCCGCGGTCCAGCGCGGCGATCGGCACGCCCGCGGCCTGCGCCAGTGCGGCGGCGCGGCGCTCGAGCAGCATCGCGTCGCCGGAGTTCAGCGCGCGCTTGGCGGCGAGGGTCGTGGCGTCGTCGTGGGCGACGGCCACGTGCAGGGCGTCAGCCTCGAGTTCCTGCACCCCCGCGGCACCGAGCGTGACGAGGAACTCAAAGCGCGCGGCGCGGCCGAAGCCGGGGAAGGCGAGCCGGTCGAACGTCCGCGCGAAGCGCCGCTGCGGGTCCCAGGCGGAGACGTCCGGCGGCGCCGTCCAGCGGCTGAAGGCCGCCAGGGCGGGCTCGGCGTCCTCGGGCATGGCGCCGCCGAGCACGGCCTCCTGGACCTCCGGGCGGTCGGGTCCCGCGAAGGCGAGCAGGAACGCGAGCCGCGTGGCCGCCCCGGGGTCGTCGATCTCGGCGATCACCGGGTACGGGCCGGGGGGCCGCAGCCGCGCTTGGGCGACCGCGAGCGCCGCGGCGAGGCGCTCCGCGTCGGCGGTCGCCTTCACGCCGGGGATGAGCTCGTTGCGGTACCCGTCCTCGGTCGCGCGGGCGAGGCGCTTGGTCGTCATGTGCCCGGCACGCGACCCCGAGCCGTGGCGGCGCGCGGGCGGCGCGCCGCCGGCGCGGCGCGGTGCGGATCGGCCGCGCGGCGCCGCCGGCTTCTCGCGCGAGCAGATCGGGCAGTTGGCCTCGAGGCGGTTGTGGCGGCAGAAGATCCCCACGCGAAAAGCAGGCTAGACGGCTCCTGGGCCGCGGGTCGGGAGCTCGAACTGGTCGTCGCCCATGCCGAGAAGGATCGGCTCTCCCGGGCGCGCGGCGATGCTCAGCGGCTGGCCCGACCGGGTCGCGAAGGCGGCGACGGCGACCGTGCGTCCCCCGAGCTCGGCGGCGAGCGCCTTGACCGCCAGGGCGAGCGCCTCGACGGCGCCGATCGGACCGGTCGCCTGGCCGAGGGCCGGGTCGAACTCCAGCGCCGTCGCCGGGACGGGCGAGACCGGCAGATGGACATGGATCGGCAGCACGCCGAGCAGGTCCGCGGGGGCGACGGCGAAGGTCTCCCCAGCGTGGTCGATCGTCACCGGCTCCTCGGGCCCGCACTCGATCACGGGCGCCGCGCGGTCGTCGCCGCGATCGAGCACCACGACCACGCGCACGGCGCCGGAGCGGTCCGTGAAGTCGCGCACGGTGGCCAGCACCACGTCGTCGGAGGGGGCCATGGCGACATGGTGCCAGCCGCGCGCGTCAACGACAGAGCCCGCCTCCGCCGAGCTCGCGGCGGTCAGGCGGCCGCCAGGTGATGCCGCTCGGTGAAGGCGGGCCCCTGGATCCCAGGAGGGACAAGCTTCACTGCGTGTATCGGAGACCGGGGCGGGCGCGCGCATAGGGTGGCCACCCCAATGCCCGTCCCGGCCCCTCCGCCCGTCCGCTACGCGCCGATCGTCGTGCACGACCGCCGCGACCGGGCGCCGCTGAGCTCGGTCGGCGCTTCGTGCGCGTGTTCGAGGCGTTGTACAAGGCGCTGTAAGCGGCCCGCGGTCTGGCGTCGCCAGACCATCCGCAGATTGGGCATGCATTGGATGCCGAATCTTCGACCGCCGCCGAGGTTCAGCCCTCGAAGGCGAACTCGTCGGCGCCGCCGCCGGCCGATCCGCGTCGCCGCTGCGGCGCCGTCCCCGACGCTGCGGTCCCCGGCGCTGCTGTCCCCGACCCCGCTGTCCGCGGCGCCGTCCGCGCGGGCCGCTCGATGGTGAACTCAGGACTTGCTGCCGGCGTCGCCGTAGCGCTCGGCGTCGGCGTCGGGTCAGGCGCCGGCTCGGGGGTCACGGCGGGCGGGGCCAGTGCCGGCGTGGGCGTCGGCGTCGCGGTCGCCGGGACGCGCGCGGCGGCGACCCTGGCGGCCGCCCGACGGGCCGGCCGCGGCAGGGCGCGGACCGCCCCCGGCGACGCCGCGTCCGCGGTGTCGGCCGTGCGGTCGACCGCCGCGGCGCCGCCCGCCGCCATCGCGGCCGTCGAGACCATTACGGCGGCGGTCTTGGTCGAGGTGACCGCCTCCAGGACGGCATGGGCGCGCACCACCAAGTCCCCGAGACCGGCGGCGACCGACTCGTAGGCGCGGACGAGCGCGCCGCCCGGATCGGGGACCGCGAGCACGAGCGCTCCGGCCGGAAGCAGGGCCTTCAGCGCGGGCTCGGACGCGTACATCGCCTTCAGCGTCGCGCGGCAGCCGACGCAGTGCCGCAGATGCGGGCGCAGCCGCGCGAAGTCGTCCGGCGTCGCCTCACCATCCACGATCGAGGAGAGCACGGGCGAGTAGTGGTCGCACGCCGCGCCGGACTCGATCGCCGAGAAGTGGCGCAGGAAGCGTGCCCGCCCCTCGACGAGGCAGCGGTTGACCTTCGTGTGCGTCCAGCCGAACAGCTCGCCGATCTCCGCATACGACGACCCGTCGGCCTTGAGCAGCATCGCCCGCACCTCGTCGGGCTTGCACGCCGCCAGCGCCTCCGCCGCCCGCGCCACCCGCTCCAGCGAGGCGGCCCGCTCGTCGAGCTCGCGCGCGTCGAGGGAGGGATGCGTGTCCCACGCCACCTCCACGGCGGGCAGCACGCGCTGGCGCGCCGCCCGGATGCGCATCGCCTCGTGCTTGCACACCGTCCGCAGCCACGCTCCCGCCCTGGCGCCGTCGACGCGCTCCGCGCGTCCCAGGTAGATCTCGATCGCGCGCTGGTAAGCGTCCGCCGCGTCGTCGTCGCAGAGCGAGTGCCGCCGCGCCAGGCGCATCAGCGACGCCGCGTTCTCCTGCACCACCGCGATCACGCTGTCGTTGGTCGTTCGCGCCGGGCCCATGCCCGCTTAGACGGCGGGGCGGTCGGATTCGGCCCCCGGGGGAGCCGTTGCCGTCAGACGGCTGACTGCCGGGCGGAGGTGAAGACCGCGGCTGCGGTCGACGCAACCGGCGGCGCGGCGCTCATGCGCTGGCCGCTGCGCACCGATAGGAGTCGTCAGCGGTGCCGGCGAGGTTCGGCACCCGAAACGACGGGGAGCTGGCGGGCATGGCCACGAGGTATGCAGTCACGGTTACGGCCGTAGTCGTCATGATGTTCGCTGGGCTCGCGCCCAGTGCCCACGCCGACCGCGGCTTCACCCCCCGCTTCAGCGCCAACGACGCGGGCGACATCACCATCGTCGGCAACACGCTGGAGTCCTGCCCCACAGCGGACAGCCAGTGCGCGGCCGCGCGCGACGGCACCAACCCGACCCTCGCGAACCTCAACAACAACTTCTTCGCGGCCGGACGGCCGATGAGCTACGTCGACGTCGACGCCGATGCCACGACGTTCAACTCCTCCACCGCCGACCTCGCGCTGCCCGCGGGCTCGACGGTCCTGTTCGCCGGGCTCTACTACGGCGCCGACCACTCCGCGGGCCCCGGCGGCGCCGCGGCGCAGGACACAAGCCCCGCCGGACGGTCCGCCGTGAAGCTCCGCGCCCCGGGCGACAGCGGCTACGCGACGCTGACGGCCTCCGTGCTCGACGACTCGACCCTCAACCCCGGGCGCTATCAGGCCTTCGTCAACGTCACCAGCCGCGTGCGGTCCGCGGGCAGCGGCACCTACGGCGTCGCCGACGTGCAGGCGGGCACCGGAGCAGACCACTACGCCGGCTGGTCGCTGGTGATCGCCTACCGCGACGCGACGCAGCTGCCGCGCAACCTGACGGTCTTCGACGGCCTCTCGACGATCGTCTCCAACGCGCCGCCGACCTCGATCGGCGTCAATGGCTTCACGACCCCGCCCAGCGGCGCGGTCAAGTCGACGGTCGGCTTCATCGCCTACGAAGGCGATCTCGGCCTGCTCGGCGACTCCGCGAGCCTGCTCACGAGCAAGGGCGCATTCACGCTCGCCAACGCGCAGAACCCCGCGACCAACTACTTCAACAGCTCGATCTCGCGCCTCGGCACGCGCTTCACCGCGAAGAGCCCCGACTACGTCAATCAGCTCGGCTACGACGCCGACCTGCTCGACGCCGACGGCTTCCTCGGCAACGGGGACACGAGCGCGACGATCCGCGTGACCACGCAGCAGGACCAGTACCTGCCGGGCGTGATCACGTTCTCCACGCAGCTCTACGCGCCAGTCGTGACGCCGTCGAAGTCCGTCGCGAACGTGACCAACCCCGCCGGGCCCAACCGCCCGGGCGACACCCTGCGCTACACGATCAACTACGCGAACTCCGGCCAGGACGAGGCGAACAACTTCGTGCTGCGCGACGCCATACCCGCCAACGCCGCCTACACGCCCGGCTCGCTGCGCATCACCGGTGGCCCCAACGCCCCCGCCACGCCCTCCGACGCTGCCGGCGACGACCTCGGCGAGTACGACGCCGCCAACGACCTGGTGCGCTTCCGCCTCGGCACGGGCGCCTCGGCGACCCAGGGCGGCCAGCTCGGCGACGGCGCGTCGTCGACCAACAGCGTCACCGTGACCTTCGACGTCACGGTCGACGCGAACGCCGCCAACGGCGAGAAGGTCACCAACGCCGCGCTGGCCGACTTCACCGGTGACACCCTCGGCACGCCGTTCGTCGACCAGAAGACCCCGCCGGTCACGACGACGATCCAGACGCCGGACCTCGCGCTGTCGAAGTCCCATTCGCCCGCGGGCGCGTTCGCCGGCGGCACGACGGCCACCTTCCAGCTGATCGCGCGCAACGTCGGCTCCACGTCCACCGACGGCAGCACGGTCACGGTCACCGACACGTTCCCGGGCCCGGCGGCCGGGGGCTTCGACGCCATCCACGACGCCGGCGGGGTCGGCTGGAGCTGCGCGATCGCCGGCCTCACCCTGACCTGCACGCGCTCCGACGCGCTCGCGGCGGGCGACTCCTATCCGGCGATCGTCGTCGACGCCGACGTCCACGACCCGGCGTCCGCGTCGGTCGTCAACACCGCTCACGTCGCGGGCGGCGGCGACCAGACGCCGGGCAACAACACGGCGACGGACACCGGCCCCGGCAACGCGCAGGCCGACGTCTCGCTGACCAAGTCCGCCTCGCCGCGCAGCGTGGCGACAGGCGACACCGTCACCTTCACGCTCGTCGCGCGCAACAACGGCCCGTCGACGGCGGCGAGCGTCCAGGTCTCCGACGCACTGCCCGCCGGCACGTACGCAAACGTCGTGGCGACGCCCACCCAGGGCACCTGCACGGCCGCCGTCGTCTGCGACCTCGGCTCGATCGCCCGCAACCGCTCGGTGACGATCTCGATCTCCGCGACGGTGCTGGTAAACGACACGGCCCTGTCCAACACCGCGACCGCCTCCTCCCCGACGCCGGACCCGGTGCCGACCAACAACTCCGACACCGCGACCGTGACCGTCCCCAACTCGGCCGACCTCGCGATCACCAAGACCGGAAGCCCCCAGAACCCGCAGGTGGGCGCCGCCTTCACGTACACGCTGCTCGTCCGAAACCTCGGTCCGGGCGACGCCTCGGGCCTGGCCGTCACCGACGACCTGCCCGACGCGCTGGCCGCGCCGGTCGTGTCCGCCCCGGCGGGCTGGACCTGTAACGCGCCGGCGACGGGCGGCACCGTGCGCTGCTCGAGCGCCGCGCTGGCCAACGGGGCGAGCTCGGCGATCACGATCTCCGGCACGATCGCGCCGGCGGCGGGCGGGCGGTTCTTCACCAACGGCGCGTCCGTGGCGTCCAGCTCGCACGACCCGAATTCGTCCAACAACACGGACTCGACGACGATCACGGCCTCCCCGGCGGCCGACCTGAGCCTGACCAAGCAGTTCCACACCAACGCCGCGGCGACCGCCAGCGACCCGGTCAACGCCGGCGACCAGGTGACGTTCGACCTGGTGCTCACCAACAACGGGCCGAGTGACGCGACCGGCGTGACGATCACCGACCCGCTGCCGGCCGGCCTGACGTTCGTCTCCTCGAACACCGGGGCCTGCACGTCGGCTGCCGGCAGGCTGCACTGCGCCGTCGGCGCGCTGGCCAACGGCGCGACCTTCAGCGCCCGCATCACAGCCGACGTCGCCGCGGCCGGCACCGCGACCGGCATCCTCAACCAGGCCACGGCGACCGGCGACCAGGGCGACCCCGTCCCCTCCAACAACGCCGGGCAGGACACGCTGACGGTCAACCCGTCGGCCGACGTCGCCATCCGCAAGACGGCTCCCACCACGGCGGCCGTCGGCGACACCGTCGCCTACACGCTGGACGTCTCAAACCACGGCCCGAGCACCGCCGTCAACGTGCGCGTGAGCGACGCGCTGCCGGCCGGCACCACGCTCGTGTCGACGGTCGCCCCCGCGGGAGCGACCTGCGCCTCACCGGCGGGCGGGGGCACGGGGACGATCTCGTGCACGTTCTCAAGTCTCGCCAGCGGCGCCGGCGCGACTATCTCCGTCAGCGTCCGGATCGGCGCGTCGCTGGCCGGCACAACGTTCGCGAACACGGCGGCCGTCGCCTCCGACACGTTCGATCCGGGGCTCCTCAACAACGACGACCAGGCCGCCGTGACCGTCGACCCGCAGGCGGACCTGCAGGTCGTCAAGACCGCCTCGGTGGCCAACCCGCGCGTCGGCGAGGACGTCACCTACACGCTGGCGGTCTCAAACCACGGGCCCAGCGACGCCACGGGCGTGGTGGTCACGGACACGCTGCCCGCCGGCGTCGACTTCATCCGGGCCGACGCGGGCTGCCTCGCCGGCGTGAGCGTCGTGACGTGCGCGATCGGCCCCGTCGCCGCCGGCCAGACCGTGCAGCGCCAGATCACCGTCCAGACCACCTTCGGCAACGCCGGCGCGCCGGCCCGCAACAGCGCGACGGTCTCCGGCAACGAGGTCGACCCGGACCCGACCAACAACACCTCCGCCGTGGACGTCGACGTCCAGCAGCAGATCGACCTGCGCCTGACCAAGACCGTCTCGGACGCCACCCCGGCGGCGAACTCGGACTTCGAGTACACCCTCTCGGTCTTCAACAACGGGCCTAGCCCGGCGACGGCCGTCGTCATCGCCGACCCGCTGCCCACCGGCGTCGACTACGTCTCGGGGCCCGGCGACTGCACAGTCGGCCTCCGCACGGTGAGCTGCGCCATCGGGACCGTGGCCGCGAAGGCGAGGATCGCGCGCACGATCACCGTGCATGCCACGCCCGCCGCCGCGGGTGCCGCGCTGACCAACGGCGCGACGGTGGCCGGCGCCGAGCCGGAGGTCAACCCGAGCAACAACCAGGCCACGGCCGACGTGACGGTCGGCCCGCTGGTGGACCTGGCGATCACCAAGACCGCGAGCGACCCCACGCCGGCCAGCGGCGCTCGTCTCGCCTACGTACTGACCGTCGCCAACGCGGGGCCGAGCGCCGCGACCAACGTCGTGGTCGGCGACCTCGTCCCGGCCGGGCTGACCCTCGTGTCCGCCACCCCGAGCCAGGGCACGTGCGCCGGCGCGACGTGCGCGCTGGGCACGATCGCCGCGGGCGGCGCGGCGCAGGTCGAGCTCGTCACGACGGTCATCGCCCCCGGCGGCACCCCGGTCGCCAACACGGCGACCGTGACGAGCGACGAGCCCGACGCGACGCCGGCCGACAACACGGCCACCACGACCGTCGACGTGATCGCCGCCCCGCCCGGTCCCGTCGCCGCGCCGCTGCTGCATATCGACAAGCTCGTCGACAAGGCCGCTGCGAAGGTCGGCGACAAACTGCACTACCGCATCGTGGTCGACAACCGCGGGGATGCGGCGGCGACCGGCGTCCGCGTCACGGACACCTTCACCGGCTCCGCCGACGTGCGCTCGGTGAGCGCCTCCGCGGGCACCTGCACCCAACGCCAGCCCGTGACCTGCGCGCTAGGCACCATCGCGGCCAAGCACAGCGTCACCATCAAGCTCACCGCCCGCGCCACCGCGCGCGGACGCCTCCGCAACACGGCCACGATGCAGGCTGCCGGCGACCCGGCGGTCATCGGCGGCGACCAGGACGTCGCCGGCACGGACGTCTCGGGCGGCGCGGCCGCCCTGCGGGTCACCAAGCGCGCCGGCCGCCGCCGGGTCGCCTCCGGGTCGCTCGTCGGCTACCGCATCACGGTCAGAAACCTCGGGCCGGTCACGGCCCTCGGCGTGCGGGTCTGCGACCGCGTCCCGCGCGGCGAGTCCTTCTACTCCGCGCCGGGCGCCCGGTTCCGCGGCGGCCGCGCGTGCTGGAAGGTCGGCTCGCTGCGCACGGGCAGGACGCAGACGTTCACGATCCGCGTCCGCGCCCAGAACGCGCCGCGCGCGCGCACCGTACGCAACGTCGCCGGCGCGCGCGCCACCAACGCAGCCCGCCGCAGTGCGGGCGCCCGGGTGCGGATGCTGCCGGCCGCGGTCAGGCCCGGCGGTGTCACGGGTTAGCGCGGGGCGACGCGCGGGTGCCCTCGCGGCGCTCTGGCTCGTCCTCGGCGCCCCGGCCGCCCACGCGACGGCGCTGCTGCCCGACCCGCCGCCGCCGGCGCCGGCGAAGGCGGGCGCCCCGGGCCCCCCGACCCGCAGGTTCGCATGGATCGCCCGCCTCACGTCGCACACCTTCGCCCTTTCCCAACCGGTGGTCGGGACGCGCGAGTACCGCTTCGGCACCCGCGCGCGCTGGAACGGCGGCCCGGTCGGCCTGCTCGTCACCGGGGCCGCCCGAGGGCCCGACGGCCAGCGCTGGCTTCAGGTCATGCTCCCCCGCCGGCCCAACGGCAGCCGGGGCTGGATCCGCGCCGACGTCGCGAGCGTTCACGAGACGCCGTGGCGGGTCGAGGTCTCGCGCGCCGAGCGGACGCTCACGCTGCTGCGCCGCGGCCGCGTCTACCGCCGGTGGCGGGTCGTGATCGGCGCGCCGGCCACCCCGACCCCGGTCGGGCTGTTCGCCGTCAACGAGCGCGTTCCCCAGCCCGACCCGCACGGCTTCCTCGGCACCTGGATCCTGCACCTGACGGCGTTCTCGGACGTGCTCGACGACTTCGGCGGGGGTCCCGGCCGCATCGGCATCCACGGTCGCGGCGGCGCCTCGCTGCGCGACCCGCTCGGCTCCGCCGCCTCGCACGGCTGCCTTCGGATGGCAAACGCCGCGGTCGATCTCCTCGCCCGGCACGCCCCCGAGGGCACGCCGATCCGGATCGACTGACTAGCGCATGGCGCCGCGCAGCATGACCGCGAGCACGACGGTCACCAGGGCCAGCACGACGAAGTAGCCGAAGCTCACGGAGGTGAACAGGCTCAGCACGAGCACGACGACGGCGGCGAGGCCGAAGCTGCCGGTGGCGAGCGTCAGGCGGTAGGCCTTGTCCTGCCGTTGACGACGGGTGGGGCGTGAGCCGGGGCGGCGGGCGGGAGAACTCATGATCAGTAGGAGCCTACGCTCTCGGCGATGACCGAGCGCGTGGCGGTGGTCCTGGCCGGCGGCGGAGCCCGCGGCGCGTACGAGGCGGGCGCGCTGAGCGTCCTGCTGCCCGAGCTCGAGCGGCGCGGCCAGCGGCCGGTGCTCGCGGTCGGGACCAGCGTCGGGGCGCTCAACGCCAGCTTTGTGGCCGCCACGGCGCACCTGCCGGCGGCCGAGGTCGCCGAGCGGGCGCTCGCGGTCTGGTCCGGTGTCGACTACGACCGGGTCCTCGAGCCGCTCGCCTCCCTCGGCTCGGCGGGCCGCCTGCTCGCCTACGTGGGCGAGGCGCTCGGGGTGCCCCGCGCCCGCGTGTGGTCAGTGCTCGACCCCCGGCCGCTGCGCGCGACGCTGTGTGAGCGGATCGACTTCGCGCAGATCGGGGCGAACGTGGCGTCGGGCGCGCTGCACGCCGCGGCGGTGGTCGGCACGGCGGCGCGCACCGGCCGCAGCGCCGTCTTCCATCAGGGCGGCGGGACGGTGGCGTCCGACGACCGCCGCGGGATCGATTACCTGCCGGTCGAGCTGGGCGTCGAGCACGTCCTCGCCTCCTCCGCCATCCCCGCGCTGTTCCCCGCCGTCGAGGTGGAAGGCGCCTGGTACGCCGACGGCGGCACGCGGCTAAACACGCCGATCAAGCCGGCGCTCGAGCTCGGTGCCGACCGGGTCGTGATCGTCGCGCTCAACGCGACCACGCCCGCCGACTTCGGTGCTGCCCGGCCGGACGCGCTCGTCGGCGCCGGCGCGGTCCTGCAGTCGCTGCTGGCCGACCAGCTCCTGCACGACGCGCGCACGCTCGAGACGGTCAACGCGCTGGTGGACGCCGCGGGCGGGGACGAGCTCGCCGGCCGGCGCCGGGTCCCCTACGTCCTCGTCGCGCCCGAGCGCGCGGATGGGGTCGGCCGGATCGCCCGCGAGGTCTTCGCCGAGCACTACAGCGATCCGCTCGACACCTTGCGCCACCGCGACCTCGCCGCGCTCGGCCGCGCCGTGGCCGGCGGCGCCGACGCCGCGCACGGCGAGCTGCTGAGCTACCTCTTCTTCGCCCCGGAGTTCACGCGCGCGCTGCTCGAGTTGGGGCGGCGGGACGCGGAGCGGCGGATCGCTGAGGGGTTGTGGGCGGTGGGGTAGCGGCGCGCCGAGTTGCTGGTGCCATCCGCAGATACAGCATGTCTCTGATGCCTCAGCTGCGGATGGTGCGACGGCCGGCGACATCCTCGCGCTCGTCGGCGAGGCCTACGGCATGAGCGATGAATCGCGCATCCCCGTGCGCTTAGTCCACGGCTGGACTAGGCTTGCCACGTGGCGAGCGAGCACGTGAACATCCATGACGCCAAGACGCAGTTCTCAAAGCTGGTCGAGCGGGCCGAAGCCGGCGAGGAGATCGTCATCGCACGCGCCGGTAAGCCGGTTGCCCGTCTGGGACCGCTGCCGGCGTCGCACCCGCGAGAGCCAGGGGGCGCCGAGGGCATGATCGTGATGCACGACGACTTCGACGACCCGTTGCCCGAAGACCTGCGGCGATCCTTCGGCCTCGAGTGACCCGCGCGCTCCTGCTCGACACGCACACCTTCATCTGGTGGGTAACGCGCGACCCGCGCCTGTCGAATCCGGCGCGCGACGCCATCGCTGACCCGGAGACGAGCGTGTTTCTGAGCGCCGTTACACCGTGGGAGATGACGATCAAGCAGGCGCTCGGTCGACTTGAGCTCGCAGAGTCCCCGCGCACGCTCGTCTACGCCCAGTTGGCACGCAACGGCTTCCGGCCGCTGAACATCGAGCTCGAGCACGTCCTCGGCGTCGCAGACCTCCCGCCGCACCATGGCGATCCGTTCGACCGGCTGCTGATCTCCCAGGCCCGTACCGAGCACCTGACGCTCGTCAGCGGCGACCGAGTGTTCGGGGCCTACAACCTCCCGATCCTCTGGTAGCGGCTCACCGCCGGATCCGGGTGGACCGCTCGGCGCCGAGACCACCGACGACATCGCCCGCTGATACGTCGAGGTCCGGAAGTCCCCCCAGCAGCGAAGGGTTGTCGGCGCGGCGAGCAACCTCGGTCAACTCCCTCAACACCAAGGCAGAAACGGAGAGTCCCTCGCGGGCCGCGAGGAACGCGAGCCGCTGACTGACCTCGTCCGACACGTTGCGCAGGTAGAGCGGCTTCAACTCGCACGGACTGTGCCACAAGCCGGAGCTGTCAGACCCCCGTCACCCCGCGCGACTCCGGGCCCATGAAAACCCTCACGGAGCTCCTCCCGCAGCTCACCGTCGGTGATCCCGACG
This sequence comes from Solirubrobacterales bacterium, assembly GCA_038318085.1. Lineage (GTDB taxonomy): Bacteria > Actinomycetota > Thermoleophilia > Solirubrobacterales > Solirubrobacteraceae > DATLGB01. The sequence goes on along the minus strand of JBBQBV010000003.1, from coordinate 1,198 downwards.
TCTCCGGCCAGCTCGCCGTCTTCCCCATCTTCGGACCCGAGCCGCGGCTCGAGTACGTCTCCTACGCCGAGGGCGCGAGCCGCGGCGTGACCGCGCACGAGCTCGAAAACGCCGATATCAACGAGCTCTGCGTGATCAACCCGCTCGACGTGCCCGCCCTGCTCTTCGAGGGAGAGGAGCTGAAGGGGGCGCAGCAGAACCGGACGGTCGACGCCGCCGTGCTCGTCGCCGCGGGCGCCAGGCTCGGGGTCACGGTCTCCTGTGTCGAGGCCGGCCGCTGGGACGGCACCAGGCACGCCGAGCCGTTCGCTCCGTCCCAGCAGACCGCCTCGCCCGGCCTGCGTTCGGCGAAGGCGCGCGTCATGCGCGAGCACCTGGCGGGCGGCGCCGCCGCACACGCCGACCAGCAGGAGGTCTGGAGCATCGTCGGCCCGGACGCCATGTCCAACGCCTACGACCTCGCCCGGGATGCCCTCGACGCGCTCGTCTCGACGGTCACGCGTCGGGAGGGCCAGACGGGCGCCCTCGTCGCGATCGGCGGGCGGTTCGCGGTCCTCGACCAGGTGAGCCGGCCGGACGTCTTCGCGGCCCTCTTCGCTCCGCTCGTGCAGGGCTATGCGTTCGACGCCCTCGAGGCGGCGCCCACAGCTCCCCCGTCGACCGACGAGGCGAACGAGTGGCTCGGGGCGGTCACCCGCTCGGCCGTCACGTTCACCCCGGCCGTCGGCCTCGGAGAGCGCGTGTACTTCACGACGACGCGCTCCGGCGGCACCGGCCTCGCCGTCGACGGCGAGCTGATCCAGCTCAGCGTCTACGCCGAGGTCCAGGACGGCCCGCGCGGCCGCATCCGCCGCCCGTCGCGCCGCCACTAGATGGGTGCTCCGCACGTCGACGTCGCAGTCGAGTTCCAGACCCGCGGGATTCGCGCTGAGCCGCGGCGTCGCACCGCCCGCCGAGCGCCGGTTCGGCTTCGGATGAACATGCCACGATGCGTGGTGTCAGATGTTGGCCGATCCGCGCGACTAGACCTGCACGTTGAGTGAGAACCGAGATGTCGGCATCGATTTTCTGTTGCGCGAAGTCGCCCGGGCCAAGGCCGCGGGTGATGTCGAGCGCGCCCGCCCCGCGTGGGAGGACTGCGTCTTCCGCGCCACGGCGCGCGTGCGCGTCGTCGTCGGCGTGTTCCGCACCGTCAACG
>JBBQBV010000002.1:0-60835 GCA_038318085.1 Solirubrobacterales bacterium | reverse complement strand
GGGCCGTCCGCGATCATCTGTCCGAGGTCGTCGACCGTGTCGAGCATCAGCACGAACGCGTGACCATCACGCGCAACGGCCGCGAGGCGGCCGTGCTGATCAGCCCGCACGACTTGGCCGGCTTGGAGGAGACGCTCTCGGTGCTGAGCGACCCTGCGGCGCTGGCGGAGATCCGCGAGGCCGATGCGGCGTACGAACGCGGCGACGTGGTGCGTGGGGTGGAGGCCGTTCGCCGCCTTGCCCGATGATCGCGAGTACGAGCTCGTCCTGACCGGGCCGGCGCGGCGGTCTCTGACCGAGCAGCTACCTGAGGCGGTCGCCACGGCCGTGATCGAGTTCATGACCACCGCCTTGGTGCAGCAGCCGCGGCGTGTCGGCAAGCCGCTACGCGGGGAGCTCGCCGGGATCTGGTCGGCGCGGCGCGGCACATATCGGATCCTGTACCGGATCAACGAGGAGCCCCGCGAGGTGATCGTGGTGCGCATCGAGCACCGCCGCGACGCCTACCGCCCGCGCTGAACGCCCTGCGCTGGAGCGGAGAACGGAAGGGCCGCCCCGCGGGTGCGGGGCGGCCGGGCCCTGGTTAGAAGGGGACGTCTTCGTCTCCGGCGGGGGTGGGGGCGGGTGCGGTGCTGGTGTCCTTGGCGCCCTTGGGGACGGGCACGATGCTGTCGGCTTCGATGCTGACGCGGGAGCGCTTGGTTCCGTCCTTCTCCCATTCGCGCCAGTTCAGGCGGCCGGAGACGACGACCTTGTCGCCTTTGGCGAGGTTCTCGCCGATCCACTTGCCGAAGCCGCCCCAGACGCGGACGTCGTAGAAGCCCGGGACGTCCTCCCATTCGCCGTCGTTGGCCTTGCGGCGCGTGTTGTTGGCGATCCGCAGGTTGGTGACGTGGTTGCCGTTGGGGAACGTGCGCAGGTCCGGGTTGTCGGTGAGGTTCCCCGAGATCGAGACCTGGTTGATGTCGAAACCGCTCATGACTGTGGTGCCTCCTGGTGGGTGTTGGTCGTGTTCGTCCGTGTGGACTTGGTCCGCGTGGGGCCGGCGGGGGAGGGGGCTGTCAAAGGCAGCAGAGCTCGCCGCCGATTCCACTGGATCCCGTGGTGCGCGCCGCCCGGCGCGATCGGGAATCGGTTGACCGGCCGTGAGCAGTCGGCACTACTTGGCGGTCCGTCCTCACGAACGCACGCGGGCAAGGCCCCGCTGAGGTGCTGCAGCTGTGCGGTTACGGCCCCCAGCTTGCTCCCGAGGCCCCGACGACCGGGGCCCGGCCCGTCGCGTCCCTGCAGGCGTCCTGGCGCGCCTCCCGAGGGCCGCGTGCGGCGACGGGAGGCTCCGGGGCAGGGGACAGGCGCTCTCTGGGTCGTCTGCGGCTCAGCGGCGCATGCGCACGAGCTTGGATCCCGAGTTGCCGCTGTCGTAGGGCAGGCCGGCCTGGCGCAGGGCGACTGCGCGGAAGCGGTAGCGCTTAGAGGGCGGTCGGCCGATGAAGCGGTAGGCGGAGGTGAACGTGGCGCGCGTGGTGGTCCCGCGGGCCCTGAGTTGGCGGAAGGTGCGCCAGCGACCCCGCTCACGGACCTGCAGGGCGACGGCGACCCCGTTGTTGGCGGTCCCGGTCAGGACGTGCCCGCGGAAGGCCACGCGCCGGCTGTTGCTGCGTTTGGCGGAGAGGAAGACGCCGGCGCGGACGCGCAGGCGCACGTCGCCTGAGGCGACGTGCTCGTTGCCGCCGCTGGAGGGGAAGTAGTAGAGCTTGAGCGTGCCGGACGGCTGACGGTCTGCAAGGCGCGTGTTGAAGCGCCCGTCGGGGCGCGTGGCGACCGGTCCGATCATCCGCGGCGCGGCTCCTTCGACGGTCTTGGCGACCCAGACGGTCGCACCGCCGATCGGCTGCGCGGTGGCGGTCGTCAGGCGGCCGCGGAGCATGACCTTCTCACCGGCATTGGCACGGGTGATCGTGGTGGAGGCCGAGCGCACGCAGCGCTTCTTGGCGCGGCGCTCGCGGGCGCTCTTGCAGCGCGTGGGCACCTGGCGGGAGAAGAACGCCATCAGCCGGGCGTCCTGGGCCGCGGGCTGCCCGTTGGGATCGGCTGAGCTCTTGCGCAGCTGCGGGTTGCAGGGCATGTCGCCGAGGAACAGGCCGCTGTCGCGGGCGGCCTGGCGCAGGCAGGCGGGCACGTTGTCGACGACGGCCTGGCGGTTGAGTGCGACGGCGCGGTTGCCGGCGGCGTCGAGGACCTCGACGCGCACGATCACCGTGCGGCCGTCCTCCAGCGGCGTGGTGTCCAGCGAGGCGCTCGCGGCGGTGGCCGGCTTGCACGGGACCGCGTACTGGAACGGCTCGGCGCAGCGGCCGTTGTTGGCATCGACGACCTGGTCGTTGGCGAGCTTGTCGTCGACGAAGACCCTCGTGCGGTAGACGCCGCCTCCGCGGTCGGAGGCGTTGAAGGTCATCGAGCTCGTGCCGCTGATCGTCTGGGCCGTGGCGAGGGTGCCGCCGACGTCTGAGACCTGGGGGGCGATGTCGTCACGCAGGCGGATGCGAGTCCGGGAGAAGGCGGCGTCGATCATCGGTTCTGAGCGGGCGGGGCACCCGTTCTGGCCGGAGCACAGGGCCTGGAAGGAGACCGCTTCGGCGGAGTTGACGTCGAAGCGGACGGTGCCGTCCAGCTGGGAGCAGCCGCCGAACTGGCTGCACTGCTCGAGCACGTTGGTGTCGGCGTAGAGGAGGTACTGCGGCGTCCCGAAGCTCTGGGAGGCTCCCGCGTTGACGCGTCGGGTCGCTTCGATCTCGACGATGCGCGTGTCGGGCGGGGCCGGGAAGCGCCATCCGGCTTGGTCTCCGCCAGCGTGGTTGACGGTGTTGGTCAGGCTGGCGAACAGGGAGCCGCCGGTGGCGGTGCAGTCGGAGAATGCCTGGACGAACGAGCCGCTGCTCTGGGAGGCCCAGTTGTCGATCGCGGCGGCGCGACCGTCGGGCAGGTGGCAGGAGTAGACGTCGTAGGTCTCGGCGTGGGCCGCGGTGACCGTCGCGGTGGAAGCGAGCACGAGCACGGCAGCGCCCAGAGCGAGGCGGGCGACGCGTCGCGCGGCGGGTACGGGCGAGGAGAGGGGCATGCGGTCGGGCTTCCTGTGGGGTGGGTGAACGGGCATCAGCAGAAGGCGATGTCGCACTCAGGCGGGGGCGGGGACGGCCGGCTGGGGCGCGGCGCCGGCGCGCTTGGACGCGGCGCCGGCGCGGGGACGGGAGCGGGGACGCTCGGGGCGGCCGGGGCAGGGGCAGGGGCGCTCGGGGCGGCGGAGCTCGGGCGTGGGGGAGGAGCGGGGGCCGCGGCGCGGCGCGCGGCGGCACGACGGCGGGCCACACGGCGACCGACGGCGCGCTTGCGTGCGGCACGGCGCAGGCCCGCGTCACGTTCGGCGGCGCGGCGGCGGGCCACGCGGCGATCGATCGTCCGCTGTTGTGCCGCTCGAGCTTCGCGGGCGTTGGCCGCTGCTGTGGCCAGCTCCGCGGCCGACCGTACCGGCGGCCCGACGCTCGGGCGAGCGGGCGTCGTGGTCGTCTTGGCAGCCGGACCCGCGGCCTGGCTTGCCGGGCCGCGGGAGTTCGACGCCACGAGCAGACCACCAGCCACGACGAGCACCACGAGCACCGCCACGAGCACCGCGGCCGGCCGCTTGAGGCGCAGGCCCCGCCGGGGGGCACTGGAGACTGCGGGGTGAGCAGCGTTGGCGCGCGGCGCGGAGCCAGGCTCGTGTGGGCGGGGGGCCAGCTCGAGGGGTTGGCCCTGAGGCGTGATCGCGAGCTCCCATTCGCCGTCAGGGTCGCTGGTGTTCAAGCGGACCGGGCGACCGAGCTCGAGCGCTATCTGGTGCACGGTCTCCTTGACGTGCTCACGGCAGCCCTCGACGCTCGGGGTCTTGAGTTGCTCGGTGCGGCCGTTGACGACGAGCTGACCGGTGCCGTCCTCGCCCAGGACGGCGGTGATCAGCGGCCAGCGCGGGATCTCGACCCCGGCCTCGTCCCCGGCTGCTTGAGTTCTTGGGGCTCGTCTGGTCATGTGGCGTGTGCGGGGATGGCGTCGGGGTCCACGCGGCTCTTTAGCGTCGGGCGATTCCGACGTGGACGTGGTTGTGGTGATTGCCGCCGACGTCACTCTTCCAAATGACCTGGACGCGAAGCCCGTCGGTGAGCACGGTCTGCGCGCCGCCGGCGCGCGCCCGGCTGACCGCCGCATCACGGGGCAGGCCGGCGGCCAGGAAGGCGGCGGCGGCGATCCGGTCGCCGACGGGGCCGTCGTCGCTGCCGCCGTTGAGGACCATCCCGAAGTCGGCCGCGTTGCCGCTGAAGTGATCGGAGACGTTGCCTGAGAGGCTGTACTGATCGTGGTTGGTGCCGGTCGTGATGACCAGGGTGCCGTCGTAGAAGCTGGCCATCCGTCGCACGAACGCGATGAGCTCAGGAGTGAGGTTCTGCCCGGGCTTGTTGGCGCCCGGGGCGATCTTGAACGTGCCATCCCCGGTGCCGGCCAGGCCCCCGAGGTCCTCGCAGCCGGCCGCGCTGCTGCTCGGTGCCTGCAGGCTGCCGGGTCCGGCGGCGTCATAGGCGCGCATGTTGGCCAGGACCTTCTGCACGTACCACTCGGCGTGGTTGTAGGCGAAGATCGCCTTGTGCAGGTCCCCCGGGGCTCCGGAGGCTCTCAGGTACTTCGCCGCGGAAGGGATCGCGTCCTGGGGGTCGTAGATGCTCGTCTGGCCGTCGTTGTTGCCGTCCACAGCGTACGCGGCGAAGGTTGCCGCTAGGAACTGCATCGGTCCAGCGGCCCCGGCGGAGTTGGTGCCGCTCAGCACTCCTGGTGCTTTCAGGCGGCCGTGGTCGGTCTCGATCGACCCGATCGCGGCCAAAAGCGTCCAGGGCAGCCCGAACTGCTCGCCGGCGCTCATGTACGCCTTGAGGTAGTCGGCCGGGATGCCCTGTTGCGCCGAGGCGGACGGCTGCGGAGCGACGGCTCCCGTGCCGCAGTTCCCATCGCCTGCGAGCAGCAGCAGGATCGAAACGGGGAGCGCGATGACGAGCGACGCGACGCCCGCGACGGCCAAGGCGATCAGCCAGGAGGGACGACGCACGCGTGGTCAGGGGCCGATGCGCGTCACGAGCCACCCGTCGAGGGTGTCCTCGAGGCGCAGGTTCAGCACGTAGGGCGTCGCGGAGCGATCGTCGATCTGCACCGAGGCCAGCGCTCTGCCGGTTGTCTCGCGGACGACCGCCACGCGCATGATCCTGGGTGTGAGCGCCGCCTGACCGGGCGGCACGCGACCGCGGTCGCGCTCAAGCTCAGCGACCAGGCTCTGGGAGGCGTCACGGAGCTTTGCGGGTGTCGCGCCGTCGCGTCCGTAGATGAGCGGCAGGTACCCGGAGAGGAAGGCGCGCGCGGAGCGCTCGACGCTCGGCAGATCCTGATCCTCGGTGCTCTCGGCCTCGGGGGCGCGTTCGCTGCTGGGCGAGCGACCGTTCTGCGGGGCCCGCACCCGCTCGCCGTCACCGCCGTCGCGGCGCACCAGCGTGGTCACCAAGACGACTACGGCGAGGAAGAGCACGCCCGCCAGTCCGATGGCCAGCGCCCGTCTCACCCCCCGGCCCCGGTCATTCGCCGCCGTCGGGAGTTGAGGAGTCGTGCTCGAAGGCGAGGTTGCGCCCTGAGCGCATCAGGTCCTTGACCTCCTCGCGCAAGACCACCCAGGAGCCGCCGACGCGGTAGGCGGGGATCGTGCCCTGCTGCAGCCAGCTGTAGATCGTCGACTTCTTCACCCCGAGCAGTTCGGTCAGCTCTTGAACAGACAGGTGCTCGGGGTAACCCGCGAACAGCTCATCGAGATGGCTCATCGCCAGGCCAGCCTCCAGCACCCCCACAGACAGTAGCGGAAGATATGTACTATCTGGAAGATACGGACCATAGGGTCCTTCCGGTAGGGGTGCACACGTCCGACGTAGAAGGCATCCTCCCGGTCCGCAGACGATCAGGGAGGTCATCTGAGCACGAACCCGTGGGTCCAGGCAGACGAAGACGAGGCACCCGCCGCCCAAGATGAACGCCTCACGCACACCACGCCCCGACCGTTGCCGCTCGCGCCGCAACCCAGAACCGTCACACCCCGCGGCCCTGAGCGCTTCCCGGTCCGCGCGCTCGAGGAGCGCGACCTGGGCGCGGGCGTCTGGTGGGTCGGTGCGCACGGCGGGGCGGGGGAGACCACGCTCGAGCATCTGCTCGAAGGCTCCCGCGCGGCCGGGCACGCTTGGCCCCTGAGCCCTCCCAGCGCCGCCCCGGCACGCGTGGTGCTCCTCGCCCGAACCAACGCACACGGCCTGCGCGCCGCGCAACTGGCGGTGACCGAGTGGGCCGCGGGCATCGTGCCCGTCCAGCTCGACGGGCTGGTCCTCATCGCTGACGCCCCAGGGCGTCTGCCCAAGGCGCTCAGGGACTTCGCTCAGCTCGTCGCAGGAGGCGCCCCCGCCGTCTGGCGCGTGCCGTGGGTCGAGGCCTGGCGCACCGGCGAGCCCGTCTGCGCCGAGCAGGCGCCGCGCACGATCGCGCGGATGCTCACCGATCTTCGAAACCTGCCGCCTCACGTGCCCGACTCTCTGACCGATCTGTTCTGACCGAAAGGCCCCATTGCTCTCCACCGTCCTTCACGCCGTCGACGTCCTGGCGCAAGTCCCCAACCCGGGCAGCGGAACCAAGCCGCCCGGCTCCGAAGGGATCACCAAGATCCTCGGATGGGCCGCGTGGGTGGCCTTCGCGCTCTGCGTTATGGGCGTCATCGCCGCCGGCGCGATGATGGCCATCTCCTCCCGCCGCGGCGAAGGCGGCGAACACGTCAGCCGCCTCGGGTACGTCTTCGGCGGCTGCATCATCATCGGCTCCGCCTCAGCACTCGTCGGCGCCCTCGTCTGAGAAGACCACGATGCCGAGCACCAGCGAAGACGACGCTCCCAAAAACCCCCTGACACAACCGGCGTTCCTGGGCGCCGGCGTGATAGTCGCGCTCATCATCGTGCTCGGCCTGGTGCTCGCGTTCTCTAGCTCAGACCAGGGTCCGAAGGCGGCGAGTACGGCCCCAAGGCAGACCGCACCGACGACGACAACCGACGCCAAGACGGCGTCCGACAGCGTCTGCGGGCTGCCGCCTGGCGACCAGGAAGTGCCGACGAAAGCCCCCACGGGCACTCGGTGGGAACTCGTCGGCAAGATGATCGCACCGACCGCCCCAGCGGCTCAAGGTCCTGGGCGGGGTGTCGGCGGCATTCGCACCTGCTTTCAGCATTCGCCAGCCGGCGCACTGTACGCGGCGGTCAACTTCTGGGCGACCCTGACGGCCCAAACCGAAGCGGAGACCTACCAAGAGCTCGCCGTCAAATCGCCAGAACGCGACCGGGCGATCGCGGCAGCGACCGACGACAAGCTCGTCGGCCTACAGGTAGCCGGCTTCGCGTTCAGCGCGTATGAACCTGACCGCGCATCCGTGAGGCTGGCCTTCCGAATGGAAGACGGCAGACTCGTCAGCGCAGACACGCCTCTGATCTGGAACGACGGAGATTGGCGCTACAAAATCCCGCTCGACCAGGGTGCCGGTTCGGTGGCGCAGCTCGCAAGCCTCGACACCTTCATCGCCTGGAAGGGCGAGTAAATGACGCCGCTGGCCATCAAGCTGCCGTGCACGAGTCCCAAGGACTGCCTCGACGCCGTGACCAGCATTCCTGGCGACATCGCCGGCAGCGTGGCTGGCGGGGCGGTGCAGGCCCTGGCGGACGCGGTGACGGAGGCCGTGGGCAAGGTGGTCGCGTCGTTGGGGACGTTGTGGGTGAAGGTCGATACGCCGAATCTCACGACGTCTGACGGTGGGTCGACACCCTCTGATTCGGTGGCCTTCATCCAAGGGTCGCTGTCGTGGTATCTGGTGGCGGCGGCGGTGCTGGCGGTGATCATCGGTGGCGCCCGGATGGCAATTGAGCAGCGCGCGGAGCCGGGCCGTGAGTTGGTCAAGAGCTTCTTCACGTTGACGATCGTCTCCGGTGCTGGCTTGACGGCGATCACGTTGGCCGTGACGGCGGCTGATCGGTTCTCGGAGTGGATCATCGGCCGCTCGATCCAGGGCACGGATTTCGGCACGAACATCACGGTGCTGCTGGGCTTGTCGGGCTTGAGCGGGATCGGCGCCCTGCTGGTGATCGTGCTGGGGCTGTTGGCGGTGTTGGCGTCGTTGACGCAGATCGCGCTGATGGTGGTGCGCGGCGGGATGCTCGTGATCCTCGCGGGGATCCTGCCGTTGTCGGCCTCGGCGACGAACACGGAGATGGGGCGTGCGTGGTTCAAGAAGTGCGTCGCGTGGCTGATCGCGTTCATCCTCTACAAGCCGGCCGCGGCCATCATTTATGCGACGGCCTTTCGGCTGGCCGGGTCCGACGTGTTCGGTGGCGACTCCAACAAGCTGATGAGCGCGGTCGCGGGTCTGGTGTTGATGGTGCTGGCGCTGCTGGCGCTCCCGGCCCTGATGCGCTTCGTCACCCCGGCCGTCGGCGCGATGACCAGCGGCGGCGGTGGCGCCTCGATGGCGGGGGCGGCGGCGATGGCGATGCCGACCGGCGCGATGCGGGTCCCGCGCGGCGGGGCTAGCGCGAACGGCTCGGCACCCTCGAGCAACCGCGGCGGCCCGGCGGCGACGGGCGCCGCCGGTGTCGGCGGTGCGCGCGGCCCGCAAGGCTCCAACGGCTCCTCGCCCCCAACCAATGGCAACGGCGGAGCACCCGCGCCCGCGGTCGCTGCCAACGGTTCAGGCGCTGGAGCCGGCGCTGCTGCCGCCGGCGCGGCGACGGGCGTAGGCGCAGTGGCGGCTGGCGCAACGGCGGCAGCGGGCGCGGCCTCGAGGGGCGCAGCATCGGCAGCCGATGGCGGTGGCGCGAACGGCTCGTCCAGCGGCGGCTCGTCGCCGTCGGGCGCGGCTGCTGGCGGCAGCACCCCCGGCGGAGCTTCAGGCGGGCAGGGCTCGGGTTCGAGTGACGCCGGTGCAGGGCCCTCCGGTGCGGGCTCGGCCGGGGGCGTCGTGGCGGGTGGCGGGCCGGCGGGTGCCGCGGCGGCCGCGGGCGGGCAGGCGGCGCAGGCCGCTCGAGGCGCGGCCGAGAACGCGGCCAACGATGTCGAAGATGAGGGCGGTCCAAGTGGAAGTCGCTGAAGCGCGGGTACGGACGTACGGCAACTGGCGCAAGCCGCAGTCCGCGGGGCTGGGGCAGCTCGGGACGATCGGCACGCTGCTCTTGATGGTCGGCCTGATCGCGGTGATCTTCACCGTCGCGCTCTTCGGCTTGATCCCGGCGGCGATCATGGCGGTCACCTGGGTGACCGGGTTGGGGACGCTGATGCTCCGCGACCGGTTCGGGCGCACGGTGCTGCAGCGCATGGCGGCGCGCGCGATGTGGCGGCGCACGAAGTCCACGGGGGCGCACCTCTACCGGTCGGGGCCGCTCGGGCAGGTGCCGTGGGGAACCTTCCAGCTGCCCGGCCTCGCAGCTCGATCGACGCTGACCGAAGGGCGCGACAGCTACGGACGCGCCTTCGCCTTGATTCATGTCCCGACGACGGCGCACTACACGGTGGTCTTCGGCACCGAGCCCGATGGCGCGTCGCTGGTCGATCAGGAGCAGATCGACGGCTGGGTGGCGCACTGGGGCCAGTGGCTGGCGTCGCTGGGCGACGAGCCGGGCGTGGTCGCCGCGCAGGTCGTGGTGGAGACCGCCCCGGACACCGGCACGCGCCTCTCGCGCGAGGTTCTCGGCCACATCGACCCGCAGGCTCCGGCGGTCGCGCAGGAGATGCTGCGCGAGGTCGTGCGCACCTACCCCGTGGGGTCGGCGACGGTCAAGGCGTGGGTCGCCTTGACCTTCACCGCAACGACGCGCGGAAGCGGCAAGCGGCGCGACGCGGAGGAGATGAGCCGCGACCTGGCCGCCCGGCTGCCCGGGCTGAGCAGCCGTCTGACGGCCACCGGGGCGGGTGCGGCGCGCCCGATGAGCGCGCAGCAGCTCTGCGAGGTCGTGCGGATCGCCTATGAGCCGCGCGCGGCCCGCCTGATCGACGACGCCTACAACGCCGACACGGTCCCCGAGCTCTCCTGGAGCGACGTTGGGCCCGCGGCCGCGCAGGCCAGCTGGGGCAGCTACCGCCACGACAACGCGGTGTCGGTCACCTGGTCGATGACCGCCGCGCCCCGCGGCGAGGTGCAGAGCAGCGTGTTAGAGAAGCTGCTGGCGCCGCACCCGGACATCGCGCGCAAGCGCGTGGCGCTGCTCTACCAGACGATGGACTCCGCGGCCGCGGCGCGCACCGTGGAGAACGACAAGCGCAACGCCGACTTCCGCGCGAGCTCGTCGCCGCGCCCGACGGCCCGCGCGATGCGCGAGCAGCGCGCCGCGCACCTCACCGCGACCGAGGAGGCGCGCGGCGCGGGCCTGGTGAACTTCGGGATGCTCGTCACCGCTACCGCGCTGTCCGGGGAGCAGCTCCCGGACGTGGAGGCGGCGATCGACAACCTCGGGGCGACGGCGCGCATCCAGCTGCGCCCCGTGTACGGCAGCCAGGACAGCGCGTTCGCCGCGGCGCTCCCGCTGGGCCTGGTGCTGCCGAAGCATCTGAAGGTGCCGGCGGAGATCCGAGCGGCGTTGTAGTGGCCCGCGAGAAGAAGAGCAAGCCGGCGGCACCGCGGCGGCCTGGGCCGCGGGGATGGCGGGGGCGCGGCGGAGGCTCCTCTGCGTTCGTGCAGGCCCCGGACGAGTGGCGCGCGACGACCGTGCAGGCGTGCGGGCTGTGGCCGTTCGCCTCTGGGACGGGATCGCCGATGGTCGGCGTCCCGCTGGGGCGCAACCTGCTGTCGGGAGCGACGCTGTGCGCGGACCCGATCAGTTGGTTTCAGCGCGCGAACCTGATCAGCAACCCGAGCTGCTTCGTGCTCGGCAAGCCCGGCCTCGGCAAGTCCAGCTTGGTCAAGCGGATGGCGCTCGGCTTGGCCGGCTACGGGACGATGCCGTTGATTCTCGGCGACCTCAAGCCCGACTACGTCGACATGGTCGAGGCGCTCGACGGTCAGGTCATCCGCCTGGGCCGCGGGCGCGGCTATCTGAACATCCTCGACCCGGGTGAGGCGACCGCGGCGGCCGACCGGCTGACCGGCGCTGCGCGCGAGGAGGTGATCGCCGACGCCCGCGGGCGTCGGCACACGATGGTCTCGGCGCTGATCACGATCCTGCGCACCAGCGCCCCGAAGGATCGCGAGGAGGCGATCCTCGACCGCGCCGTGCGGATCCTCGACGAGCGCCACGACGGCGTTCCGATCCTGCGCGACCTCATCCAGGTCCTCCAGGACGCCCCGGACGAGGTGCGCCAGGTCGCGATGGACCGCGGCGACCGCGACCGCTACGACGACATCACCGAGGACCTCAGGGTCTCCTTGAACGGGCTGCTCGGCCGCGGCCGCGTGGGGGAGATGTTCTCCCAGCCCACATCGGTGGCGATGGAGCGAGACCGCCCCGTGGTCTTCGACATCTCAAGCGTCGACGACGGGGACGCCGCGTTGAAGGGCGCGGCGCTGATGGCGTGCTGGTCCTACGGCTTCGGTGCAGTCAACGTCGCCAACGCCCTGGCCGACGCCGGGGTGGAGCCGCGCCGTCACTACTTCGTGATCCTCGACGAGCTCTGGGCGGCCCTGCGCGCGGGGCAGGGGATGGTCGACCGCGTCGACGCGCTCACGCGCCTGAACCGGCAGCGTGGGGTGGGGGTGGCGATGATCTCGCACACCATGAGCGACCTCCTCGCGCTCCCCAGCGAGGAGGACCGCATGAAGGCCCGCGGCTTCGTCGAGCGCTCGGGGATGGTCGTCTGCGGCGGCCTGCCGGCCGCGGAGATGCCGATGCTCACGCAGGTCGTCCCGTTCAGCAAGGCCGAGCAGGACATGGTCATCGGCTGGCAGGACCCCCCCGCCTGGGACTCCCAAGCGGGCGTGGAGACCGCGCCCCCCGGCCGCGGAAACTTCCTCATCAAGGTCGGCGGGCGCCCCGGGATCCCCGTGCACGTCGCGCTCACGCCGACCGAGCTCGCCCTGAACGACACCAACAAGCTCTGGCACCCGAAGAGCCGCATCCAAGCTGCCGTGGTGCCCGACGACGGCGCGGCCAGTGGCGCAGCGGCATGAGCGCAACCTCTCGCCGCTCCGGTGGCGGCCCCGCGCATGAGGCCGAGCTCGTGCTGCTGTGGATCGCGATCGGCCTGTTCGTGCTCGTCGGCGGCGCGGTCACGGGCGCCGCGCACTTGGGCGCCCGCATCGACAACGTCGACCAGCCACTCCCGGCCAACCCCTTCGAACTGGTCATCGGCCTGGTCGACGGCAGCGTCGCTTGGCCGGCCTCGGCGACGCTCGCGCTGATCGTCCTGGCCGTCGCGCTGACGATCCTCGCCACGCTCGTCGGCGTGCTCTTCGCGCGCTCCCGCCGTAGCCGTTCGCGCGTGGATCGCGCCTCGCGGTGGATGGGCCGCGGCCGCGACTTGACCGCGCTGCGTCGCCGCGGCGCCGAGGCCTCCGCCGCCCGGCTCGGGATCGAGCAGGTCGGCCTGCCGATCGCGCGGACCGTCGCCGGCGGCGAGCTGCTCTACAGCTCCTGGGAGGACGTCTCCGTCGACGTCTGGGGCCCCCGAACCGGGAAGTCGACCTCGCGAGCGATCCCGGCGATCCTCGACGCCCCCGGGGCCGTCCTGGCCACCTCGAACAAGCGCGACCTCGTCGACGCCACCCGCGACCTACGCGCCGCCCGCGGCGAGGTGTGGGTCTTCGACCCGCAGAGCCTCGTCGACGAGCCAGGCAGCTGGTGGTGGAACCCGCTCTCCTACGTCACCGACGAGGTCAAGGCCTCGATCCTCGCCGACGTCTTCGCCTCCGCCGGGCGCGACCCCAACGCGCGGACCGACGCCTACTTCGAGCCCGCCGCGCAGGATCTGCTGGCCAACCTGCTGCTGGCCGCCGCGCTCGACGGGCGGCCGCTGACGCAGGTCTACCTGTGGCTCGCGGAGCCGACCGAGGACGAGGCGGTGCACATCCTCCGCGGACGCGACTACCCGCTGCTGGCCTCTGCCCTGCAGGCCGTCGTCAACGCCCCGGAGAAGCAGCGCGGGGGCGTGTACGGGACCGCTCAGCAGATCGCGTCGTTCATGACCAACCGGCAGGCTATGCGCTGGGTCACCCCGCCCGCCGAACCCGCGCCGGCGCCGGCGCCTCGCGGTCCGGGGGCGAACCCGTGGCTGACGCCGGCGGCACCGGCGGGGGTCCGGGAGTTCTCCCCGGACGAGTTCGTCCGCTCCAAAGGCGCGCTCTACTCGCTCTCCAAGGAGGGTCGGGGCTCGGCGGGTCCGCTGGTGACCGCGCTGACGGTGGCGGTCACCGAGGCCGCGGAGGAGTACGCCAAGCGCCAGCCGGGTGGGCGGCTGGCCACGCCGATGGTCGTGGTCCTCGACGAGGCCGCGAACGTGTGCCGGTGGCGCGAGCTGCCGAACCTCTACAGCCACTACGGCTCCCGCGGGATCTGCATGATGACGATCCTGCAGTCGTGGTCCCAAGGCGTGGAGGTGTGGGGCCGCGACGGGATGCGCAAGCTGTGGTCGGCGGCCAACGTCAAGGTCTACGGGGGCGGCGTCAGCGAGGTCGAGTTCCTCTCAGAGCTCTCCCAGCTGATCGGCGACTTCGACCTGGACACGATCTCGGTCTCCCACGGCAAGGGCGGGCGTTCCACCAGCCGCGCCACGCGCCGCGAACGCGTGCTCGACGTCTCCGACTTGGGCGCGATGCCGCGCGGACGCGCCGTCGTCTTTGCGTCCGGCGCCCCGGCAGTGCTCGTCAGCACGATCCCGTGGATGTCGGGCCCGCACGCGGAGGCCGTCCGCGCGTCGATCCGCGCGCACGACCCCGCAGCAGAGCAGACGCTCGACGCGCTCGCCGGCGCCGCCGCCCCGGAAGGAGCACCCGCCTCCCGCGAAGCGTCCGGGGCCGCGTCGTGAGCGGCCTGGGCGAGTGGGACGAGGATCCCGACCTCGACGACGAGGCGGTCGACGTCGACGACGGGGGCGCGCCGGCGGAGGAGCTGCCCGAGCTGTGGTTCCCGACGCTCGAGGCGTTCGTCGAGCAGCAGCTCGCGCCGATGTGGCGCCGCAATCTCGCCGGCAGCTCGATGACGTGGTGCCCGGAGTGGTGGCGCCACGCCGAGGCGATCGCGCGCCTGGAGGCGCTCTGGCGCGCGTGGGAGCACCTGCGCATGGACCCCGCGCTGGGCATGTCGGTGTGGTTCCGCGACCACGCCGACCACCACATGGCCGTTCTGCTCGACGCCGACGGACCGTTCAAAGGCTGCTCACCGGAGGAAGGCAAGGGACACTCCGCGAGACTGACGCCGCTGACATGCACGCCGCCCCCGCCGGGCCTGTTCGACCCGGCGCTCTGATGAGGATCTTCCGGCGCTCGAGCGCCATCACGGCCGAGACGCCGCTCGATGGCGGGGGCATCCATGCCAATGAAGGCAGCCTGTCCGGGATGACGATGCCAAAGCTCACCAGCAGCATCGAGCGGGCCGTGCGGATCTTCGCGGCACGGCGCGCAGCGGGCCGGCCCGTACTGGAGCTGCAGCTCGTGCTGCAGCTGTGTCCGAGCGGGAGCGGATACGTGAAGTGGAAGCAGGAGTGCGAGCGACTGATGCGGCGCTCCTCGCCCAACTACGGGACCGGCGGCTGGTCGCCGCAGCTGCCCGAGGGCGCCGCGGGCGTGCTGCTGGCGCCCTACCCGGCCGGGCGCGTGGGCCCCGCCGTGAGCGGTGCCCGCCTAGTCGCCTCGCCGATCTTCGGGGAGATCCGGATAGCGCGCGAGGGTGAGGCCGAGCTCGGCGCCGCCGCCCTGCTACGCGACTGGCTGCACAACGCCGGCCCCGAGCTCGCGCTCGTTCTCGCCCCACCGGTCCTTGAGCACATCCGCGGCGCGCGGGTCCTCGGCCGTGAGCCCTTCGGTCTGGGGCTCGACTGGCCGCTGCCGCCCGCGGACGGGCTCTGACCTCCGCCCAGGGTCGGGCTGCAGCACCGGGTCTCCTTCAGAGGTGGCCTGGTGGTCGGGGTATCTCGACGGGGATGGCCTGGTGTGGGCGACGCCCGGCTTGCCCACGGATGCGAGCCCGACCGCAGCGACGGCGAGCACTTTCGCGCGTCGTCCGTCGCGACAGCGCCGCTCGGTGCGCGCCGCGCTGCTGCTTCTGCCTCAAAGCAGGAAGCCAGGCGATCCGCGGGGGGCTCGGGGCGTAGATTTCCGCGCATGTCGTCCTGGGGACCTGAAGTGGAGTGGCACGAGCGCGATGTCGTCGTACCGACCTTCGGACGCTGGCTTGAGGCTCGAGGATGGGAAGTGACCACCGAGCAAGAATTCGTGGACCTGGTGGCCCGCCGAGGTAACGAAACCATCTACGCGGAGGCCAAAGGCCGAACGAAGAGCCGCCCCGGGGCGGGACTGGACACGCTCTACGGGCAATTGCTGAGGCGAATGCCCGCCGAGGAGGTCGCCGACGCCAACACGAGGTTCGCGGTCGTGATCCCGACCGGCGCGGAAGCGGCCGCCCGCCGGGTTCCAAGACGAGTCCGGGACCTTCTGCGGATCGACGTCTACGTAGTCAGCGATGATGACCAGGTCGAAAGGCTGCCTGACTGAGACCTCCTGGCGGCGAAGTGATGCCCTTCCCCTCGCGCCTGAAAGCGGCTACCGCTTCCTCCTCGAAGGCGAGACGCGGCCTCGGACACCACAGCTACGCGTCTGACGCCTCGCCTTGACCGAGCTGCAGATCCTCCGCCGGAATAGTCGCGACGATCGGGCTCACACGCGACCCGGGCGCCTCCTCACCCTCGTGACGGGGGCCTTCGTCATCGGGGGGTCGCTCGGAGTCAGGGTCCGCTAGCTCGTGCTCATTGCTGCCAAGGTCCCAGTCCGTAGGTGTGCCCGGCGGGTGGGCGCTCGGCAGGATTCTTCGAGTAGCGCCTCCTTCGAGGGGGCTCCCGATTCCACAAGTTGCCAGTCCTTCAAAGAATTCTCGAAGCGACCATGGCACACCTTTGCAGGCGGGACACTTCAGTTCGCTGGCGGTTACCGGCATCACGAATGTCGGCAGCTGGCCTGTGTTCACAGAGTTTCGCCCCTCTGCTCGCAACCAGAGGCGAAGACACTGAGCAGGCATGACAAACGCCCAGTCTTCGAAGGCCCCGAGCGGTGACCGGACGCGCGTGGCAGCCTGCAGTGGGACCGGACCGAGGAGCCCCCGGCGCCAACGCCTGCCGGTAGTACCGCCTCGCCAAGGTGGAGACGGGAGCACGTAGTAGAGCCGGTTGTAGAGTTCAGGCGCCAGCTTCCTCTGGTAGCGGCCGAGCTGCGTGAGATCGATGTTAATCCTGTGAGACCCGCCCTTGTTCGGAGTCGTCGCCTTGTTTTCCAGGATCACCGTCTTGGAACCCGTCACCTGACTGGCGAGGTCCCAGTTCCTCGGGTCGTCATTCTGAGTTGGGGCCCAAAGCTCGGCGCGGGGGAAGCGAGTCACGAGTGCGCCCGCCACCCATGCGTCGACAGTCCGCTCGGGCAGGCTCATTCGCACGCTCACATTATGGCTGGCGTTGGCGCAAGGCCCGCTTTCGCCTGGGAGCAGCACTCTCAACTTGCTCGCAGCTCACTCAGCGCTCGGGGCCCTTCGGCCTGGAGGGCATAGGACTTGGCGGGGCCCTGGGTGGCCGCGGGCCGGCGGTAGCGCCGGCGGCGGCGCCGGGGGCCTGGGGGAAGCTCGCGCGGGTGAGGCGCTGCAGCGCCGCGAGGTCCTCGTCGATCGCGGGGGGCGCCGCCGCAGACGGCTCTGGGTCGGCGCCCTCAGAGGACGCGCTCGGGGCCGCGGCCTGGTGCTGGCGCTGCTGCATCGCCGCGGTGATCTGCGCCACGCGCTCCTGCGCGGCCGTCAGGGCGCCCGCGTGCTTGAACGGCGCCTTGAGCGCCTCGTCGGCTTTCTGCGCCTCCGAGGCCGCGGCCGCGCCCTCGCGCTCGACGCGGTCGGCGAGGAGGGGGAGGTCGGCGATCCGGTTCTCGAGCTGGCGCACGAGCGAGGCGCCGCTGTCATGAATCGTGTCCAGGCCGGCGGTGGCGGGCGCGCTGGGCACCTCGGCGATCGTGACCTCCACGGTGGGCGCGCGGCCCCCGGTGTGGCGCAGCTCGGCGCCGATCCGCAGGCCCCCGAGCTCGCCGACGTCGCCGAGCGCCCGGGTGTGGTGCCCGTAGGGAATGCCGCCCCGGGCTAGGCGCGCGATCTCGTGCGCGAGCAGCTGCCCGGCGTCGGTGCGCGAGCGGGTGTGCTGGCCGGCGACGAGCATCGCGAAGGCCTCTGCGCGCGTCTCGCGCCGCTGGCCGATGGCGGCAGTGATCGCGGGCAGCTGGCGGCCGGTTCTGGCGTGGGTGGCGCGGGCGCCGGCGGCGGAGGTGGTGAGCGCTTGCTGGTTGCGCTGGTAGGCGCGCTGGAGGCGCTGCAGCCGCGTCAGCTCGGAGTCGGCCTGGGCCTTTCGAAGGACGAGCGGGTCCCCGGAGGCGAGGGCCTTGACCTCGGCGAAGCTGAGGGCGCTGTCGCCGATGTCGTCCATCGCGCGCATGTCCAGGCGGCCGCGCATGATCTGCGCGATGAAGCGGGCCTTGCGCTCGACGGTCTGCCAGCTGTAGGCGTCGAAGCTGCCCTCCACGACGTAGCGGTAGATCGCGACCTCGGGGTTCTGGTTGCCCTGGCGCATGATCCGCCCGTCGCGCTGTTCGACGTCGGCCGGGCGCCATGGGCAGTCGAGGTGATGCAGGGCGATCGCGCGGGCCTGGATGTTGGTCCCGACGCCCATTTTCTGCGTGGAGCCCAGGAGGACGCTGATCTGGCCGGCGCGCGCGGCGGCGAACAGCCGGGCCTTCTCCATGTCGTTGCGGGCCTCGTGGATGAAGCGGACGCTCCCGGACGGCAGACCGCGGTCGACGAGCTGGTCGCGGAGGGCGTCGTAGGCGTTCCACGTCGCGGAGGGAGTGCCGAGGTCGCAGAAGACCAGCTGCAGGGCGCCGGGGGTGGGGGAGGCCTCCCCGGTTGCGGGGTCGCGGTAGGCGAGCTGGCGGCTCTGGCGCCAGATGCCGGCGATCTGCTCGGCGGCCAGGTCGAGCTTGCTGGTGCTCGAGGAGGCCCGGTCACCGACCATGCGCATGTCCAGCGCGGCCTTGCGGCCGTCGGTGCTGATCTTGAGCATGTTGTCCTCCTCCGGCGCGACCGACCGGGAGCGCACCTGCTCGGCGCGGGCGCCCAGGTCCGAGACGTAGGCGCTGACCTCGGGCGAGGCGTCGATGACGATCGTGTGCGGTAGGCGTTCTCCGTCCTCGCGTTCGGCGAGCTCGGGGGTGGGGAGCTTGAGGTCCTCGGGGGTCTTGACGTCGGCGAAGACGTGCCACATGCGCAGCATCTCCGGGACGTTCTGAAAGCGAGCGAACCGGGTCTGCATGCGGTAGGAGCCGCCGCCGGTGGGGGCCATCTCGATCTCGGTCACCGTCTGCCCGAACGTCGCCGCCCACGAGTCGAAGTCCTCGACGCCGGCGTCGCGCAGCAAGTCCGGGCGCAGCAGGCGTTGCATGACGTGCGCCTCGGTGACGCTGTTGGCGATCGGCGTCGCGGTCGCCGCGGTGATCACCCGGTCGCCGTGCCGGGAGCGTAGGTACTCGGTCTTCATGTGCAGGTCGCTGCTGCGTTTGGAGCCGTCGATCGCGGCGTCGCGGATGTTCGACGCGGTCCGCAGGTTCTTGTAGTCGTGGACCTCGTCGACGACGAGGTAGTCGATCCCGGTCTGCTCAAAGACGATGCCCGGGTCGCGCGGCCCGTCCAAGCGGGCGGCGAGGCGCTCCTCGCCGGCCATGACCATCCGCTCCAGGCGCTTGACGGTCAGGCCCTGCCCGCTGCGGGAGCCGTCGAGCATCGCCCGCAGGGCGTCGATCTCCCGGGTGACGTAGTCGGCCTGCGCCTCCTCGCTGAGCGGCAGCCGCTCAAAGGCGGTGCGGGTGAGGACTACGGCGTCCCAGTCGTTGGTGGCCACGCGGGCGACGAAGGCGCGGCGCTTCTCGCCGGCAAGGTCTGAGGAGGAGGCGGCCAGCAGGCGGGCCTGCGGGTAGAGCTGCAGCCACTCGCGGGAAAACTGCTCGAGCATGTGGTTGGGGACCACGACGGCGGGCTTGGTGGCCATGCCGAGCCGTTTGAGCTCCATCGTGCCGATGACCATCTCGGCGGTCTTGCCAGCGCCGACGGCGTGGAAAAGCCCGACGGCCGGCTCGGCGAGCATCCGCGCGACCGCGGCGCGCTGATGCGCCCGCGGCTGGAAGGTCCTGGTGAGGCCCGGGAGCGTGAGCCGTTCCCCCTCGGTGCTGTAGTCGCGGAGCACGAGGCAATTGAACCGCCGGTTGTACTCCGCGATCAGCCGGGTAGCGCGCTCGGGCTCCTCCCACACCCACTCCGCGAAGCGCTCCTGCAACGCCTCGGCCTTCTCCTGCGCGGCGGCGGTCTCGACGGGGTTCAGGACCCGCTTGCCGTCGCCGGCGTCGTCGGTGACCTGTACGGGCCGCTGCTCGAGCGTCGCTTTGGCGATCGCCGGTGCGGCGATCCGCGCGGTGCCCCACTGACTGGTCGCGGCGACGCTGTGCGTGTTGCCCTTGACCTCCCAGATCGCGCCGCCCGGGTGTTCGACGCGGATCGTGTCGTCGTCGAGGACCTCGGCCAGAAACGCGCGGTGGGCGTCCGTGTCGATCCACGCCGCGCCGAGCCGCGCCTCGACGTCGTCCATGCCCAGGTCGGGCGGCACGACGGCGCGCAGCGCCTCCACGTTGCCCGCGATCATCGGGTCCTGCGCGGCCGCGGCCTCGGCGAGCTGGAGCTTCTCGCGGACGTTGCCGGAGAGGTACTCCGCCGCGGTCACAAGCTCGCCGACGGCGGGGTCGCGGTAGACGCGCTCGCCGAGCTGGGCGCGCGCGTCAAGCTCGTCGACGCCGAGCAGCCCAGCGATCGTGCCGAGGTCGACGCGGCCGCGGGTCTCCAGGCACACCGCGAGGGCATCGTCGGGGTTCTCCACGCCGAGCACCGGGGTGCGGGGCACCACGACGCGCTCGGTCAGCAGTGTGGCCGGAGTGGCGGTCTGGGCGGTCTCGTCGAAGACCTCGATGGCGCCGACGAGCGCGGAGAACGGGTCGGAGCGCAGCGTGGCCATCACGCGAGGCGTCAGCCGCGACATGCGCGGCTGCCCGGTCTGCGGATCCTCACGGCCGGTCGGTCGCAGCGTGAAGCGGTTGATCGGTCCGTAGCGATCGGCGTAGCCCGCATAGCCGGTGGCGAGCTGCTCACGCAGCGTGTCGATCTCCGTGGTCTCCTCGACGCTGGCCGCCTCGGCGGTGAGCAGCTCGCGCGCGCCGTCGCGCAGCTCGAGCAGCGCGCGCAGCTCGCGGTGCTGGGAGCGCGGCACCTCCAAGGGCTCGTGGACGCCGGCGAGCACGGTGCTGAAGCTGCCGTTGGGATGCGCGGCGATGTGCCCGTCCCACAGCTCGGGGGAAGCGGTCGCGACCGCGGCCGCGGCGCCGCGGTCCGGTGCCCGCGGCGTGGCGCTCAGGCCCGCGGCCCGAGCCTCGGCGACAAGCTGGTTGAGCGCGCCCCGAAGGCGCGGGGCCGTCTGCTCGAGCGGCCCGGTGACGCGCAGGACGCCGGTGCCGTACTGGCCGCTGACGATGCTCTGCTCGCCGAGCACGCGGTCGGGCTGCTCGAGGAAGTGCTCGTTGACCCGGACGCTGCCGCCGTCGAGCTCGACGCTCCTGGTGGTCTCCCAGCCCCGCGACCGCGGGGCCTCGCCCGGCTCGCGGCGGCGCAGGACCAGGAGGTCGGTGATCACGTCGGTTCCGGCGGCGCGGCGGTGCGCACCGGTCGGCAGCCGGACCGCGCCGACGAGGTCGGCGACCTGGTTGATCTCGCGGCGCGCGGCGGGGTTCTGCGCGTCGAGGGTCCAGTGGCTGGTCAGCGCGACCACGAGACCGCCCGGGCGCGTGAGCGCGAGCGACTTCAAGAGGAAGTGGTTGTGGAGGCTGTGCCCGCCGCGGTTGTGACGCGGGTCGTGCAGGCGCACGTCGGCGAAGGGCACGTTGCCGATCACCGCGTCGAACCAGCCGTCCGCGGCGCGGGTCTCGGCGAAGGACTCGGTGCGGATCTCCGCGTGCGGATACAGCGCGCGGGCGACCGCCGCGGTGCTCGGGTCCAGCTCGACGCCGACCAGGTCGGCGCCCGTGGGGGCCAGGCCGATGAACGTGCCGGCGCCCGCGCCCGGTTCGAGGACGCGGCCGCCGTCGAAGCCGAGCCGTGTGAGCGTGTCCCACATCGCCTGCGCGTAGGCGGGGTCGGTGTAGTGCGCGTTGATGGTCGTGCGGCGCGCGGCGGCGTAGGCCGGCGGGCTCAGGCGCTCGCGCAGCTGCTCGCGCTCGCTGGCCCACTCCGGGCGGGTCTCGTCGAAGATCGCCGGGACCGCGCCCCAGCCCGACCAGCGGGCGAGCTGCTGCAGCTCAGCGCCGGTCGGCGCCCGTTGCGCGCCATCCAGCTCACTGAGGGTCTCCAGGACCGCGAGGTTGGCCGTCACGCGCGCCTTGGCGCCCGACGGCGCGAGGTCTTCCGGACTGCCAGGGCTGAACCTCAGCCGGGCGGGTCGCTCTCCCGGCCCGCCTCGTGGATCGCTTTCTGCACGTCGCTGATCAGATCCGGGCCCTCCTCCGGGTCCGGCGCCTCTTCCGGGTCCTCGGGGGCTTCGATCAGGATCAGCTCGGCCAGCACCTGCTCCTCGGCCTGCAGGCGGGCCATGTTCAGCCGGCCCACCTTGGCCAGGTACTCCTCCCGGGGCGGGTCCGGGCCGGCCAGGCGCAGGCTCAGCTCCTGGATCTCGCTCTCGGCCTGCTGGCCCAGCTCCATGAAGAACCGGCTCGGGTCTGAGATCAGGGCGTAGCGGCTCGGATCGGTCCTCGCCCAGTGGTTCTTGGCCAGCCTGCCGTACTTGTTCATCTCGTGCTTGCTCCGGCTCGGCCCACAGCGCCTCGAGGCTGAGCTGCTCGTCGTCGATGTCGCGTCTGCGTCCTCTCGCCATGCGCTCCCGGCCACCCTACGGCGCAGCACGCGTGCCCGCCCCGGGCCCCGCCCGCACCCGCCCCGGCGACCACCGAAGGCGCTCACCGGCCCCACCGCCCGAGGTCCGGCGCCGGTCCGGGCCCGGGGCCGGTGACGGCGCGGGCCGCCGGGCCGCCAGGGGCCGGGGGAGGGGGGCGCGTGGCCTCCACCGCAGGCCGGCCCTGCGCAGCGCGAGCGACCGCGCGCGCCTGCTCGAGCTCGGTATCGATCAGCGGCGGCGGCGCATGTGGTGGCGCGAGGGTGCTCTCCGGCGCTGCGTCGTGGTGCAGCCACTCGGCGACCTTGGCCAGCGGCAGCTGGGTTGCCGTGGCCACCGTTTGCAGCAGCTCTTCGCGCAGCGCGCTGGACGGGAGCTTGGCGAACACGGGGCGCAGCGCGGCGATCGCCCGGTCTTTGGCCTCGGCGTCCGCGAGCGGTTCGCGCGCGAGCTCGTGCGCGACCTCGAAGCTGACCATCGGCACGCTCGCCGCGACGAGCGCGGCAATCGCTTCCGCGCCCGCGGGCCCGGCCGCGATCTCGGCCGGGTCGCGTCCGGCGGGCATCGCGATCACGCGGGCCTGCAAGCCGCGGGCGGCCGCCAGCTCGCCGGCGCGCAGGACGGCTTGGCGACCGGCCTGATCGGCGTCGAGGGCCAGCTGCACCGTCGGCGCCAAGCGCGCGAGCTCGGCGACCTGCTGCTCAGTCACCGCGGTGCCGAGCGAGCCCACCGTGTTCGCCAGGCCGGCCTGGTGAAGGGCGATGACGTCGGTGTAGCCCTCGCACAGGACCACGCTGCCGGTCTTCCGGGCGCCCGCGCGGGCCAGGTGCGCGCCGTACAGGTTGCGGCCCTTGGAGAACAGCCGCGTCTCACGGGTGTTGAGGTACTTCGGCTGCTGCCCGGCGTCGAGGGCGCGTGCCCCGAAGCCGACCACGCGGCCGCGCCGGTCGGCGATCGGGAACATGATCCGGCCGCGGAACCGGTCGATGCGGCGGCCACTGCGGGCGGGTTGCGCGAGCCCCACGGCCTCGCACTCCCGCGCGGAGTACCCGGCGGCCCGGGAGGCCTTCAGGACGACGTCGAAGCCGTCAGGCGCGAGGCCGACCCGGAAGGCGCGCAGCGCCTGCTCCCCGAGGCTGCGGGAGGCCAGGTACTCGCGGGCCGGCGCCGCGGCCTCCGAGTGCCACAGGTAGCGCTCGTAGAAGGCGGCGGTGCGGTCGAGCAGCTCGTGCTCGCGCTCGCTGCCCCGGCGGGCGGCGGCGGTCGCCGGGTCCTCCTCGGCGCCCTGTTCGAGCGGGACGCCGTAGCGGTCGGCGAGAAACTCGATCGCGCCCCGGAAGTCGAGGCCCTCGGTGTGCTGCACGAACTCAAAGACGTCCCCGCCGGCCTCACAGCCGAAGCAGTGGTAGAGCTTCCTGTCGGGGTCGACGCTCAGCGACGGGGTGCGCTCCTCGTGAAAGACGCACAGGCCCTCCAAGCGACCGGGGCCCGCGGGACGCAGCTCGGTTCGCGAGGCGACGAGATCGACGAAGTCGACCGCCTCGCGCACCTGCTCCTTGGTCTCCTGCGTGTATCGCGCCACCTTGACCGGGCCGTCCTAGCGTCCGCGCTCGGAGCGCCGCGCCTGCCCGCGCCCGCCTCCGCGACCGGGCCGGGCCTTGCCGCCCCGCCCCGGGGCTGCGGTGACGGCTTCGGCGGCCGGCCTGCCCTGGTTGACGTCGGCGAGCACGCGCGCGTCGACGGCCTCCACGTCGGCCACCTGCTCCAGCGCGCTCGCCAGCTCGGCCCGGCGCTCGGCGCTGTCGTACAGCGGCTCGCTCGCCTGCTCGGCCTGCTGCTGCTCGGGCTCCTCGACGCCGCTGCCGGCGGCCAGGATGCTCGCTGCCTCTGCCTGCTCGCCGGCCGCCTGCCCGCGGGACTGCGCGCGCTGCTCAAGCGCCGCGCGGACCGCCGCGGGGTCGGCGCCGAGGTCGCGCACGTCGATGGCGTACCGGTCGCGGACCTCGTGCTCGATGCGGTCGACTGCGCGCTGGGCGTCGGGGTCGAGGTCCTTCCACGAGTTGGCGGTCTCCCAGGCCTCCGCGATCTGCTGCGGCTGCGCACGGTCCCACCAGTCCGCGCCCTCGACCGGCGCCAGGGCGGCACGGGCCGCGCGACGCTCGGCGTCCAGGCGGCCTTGCAGCTCGCGGGCTTCCTGCTCGCTGCTGGCCTGCGCGTCGCGCAGCTGCTGCTCGCGCTCGCGCGCGATCCGCTCGGCCACACGCCCCGCCACGGTCAAGGCAACGCGCAGCGTTGCCTGCAGTGCCTCCTCGACGCCGTCAGTCTGATCGGCCATGGGGTGATCCTCTCATCGCTCAGGGTTCTCTCTTTCCGGTTGCTCGCGCGGCGGACGGACCCTCGGCGTTGTCGGCGACGCCGGCCCGCCGACGTCCGGGGCGCCCAGGCCCCGGCGCGCCAGTCTGAGTGCCTCGGCGGCCTGCTCGTCGCTGGCCGCAATCGGCCCGGCCACCGCGGCGCCGACGCGCGCCTGCACCTGGCGCAGCTGCTCATTGACGGTGGCGGCGATCTGCGCGGCGCGCTGGGCGTCTCCGGCGGCCTGGTGGGCGTCGTAAAGCGCGCGGGCCACGTTGGCCAGCTGCACCAGCAGCGCCGACTCCGCGACCGGCCCGTGGCCGCCGCGCCCGATCGACGCGAGGACGAGTGCGGCCCCGCGGGCGGACGGGAATGGGGCCCTTATCGGGCGTGCGTCGCGGGCGCGCAGCTGCGCCGAGCGCGCCAGTGACTCGGCGGTCGCGGCCAGCGGCCCAGGAGTGGGCTCGGTGCGCAGCGACCAGGCCGCGAAAGCGCCGGCGGTCTCGTGCGCGACATGCGCCCACGTCGCCCGATCATCGCTCGCCACCGACCGTAGCCGCTCGCGCAGCGCGCGCACTTCGGTCTCGCATTGCTCCCACAGCTCAGGCGCGACCTCCCGGGTCTCGCGGCCGGGGGAGACGGGGTGCCGCTGCTTTGCCGCGGCGGTCCACTCCGCGACCGCGGCGCTCGCCGCCTGCGGCGTGTCCGGCCACTCGGCGCGCAGCCGCGGCAGCGTCAGATCTCTTGCGAGGCGTCCACCGCCGTACCAGTCCGGCGCCACACCCTTCGAGGTGCGCAGCGCGACGGAGTAGCCGGCCACCACATCAGTGGTGTCCTTCGCGAACCTTGGCCGGATCCGCACCCCGGCGCGCACGACGCGCCGCACGAACTCCGCCTCATCACCCGTCGCCGCCGCGCACGCTCGCACCACGCGCACGAGCTGCTCTCGATCGGTCTGCGGCCGCGGTCGGGCCGGACGCCCCTCTGTGCGGGCGGCGGCCGCCTCGCGGCGCTCGGCCACCCCGAGCTCAGCAGGAATCAACCCGCGGTCACCGCGTCCCGCTCCCCGGGACTCAAGCACCTGGAGGCCATGCTCGAGCTCAAGCTCACCGGCGGCCTGCTGGGCCCGGGAGCGGTCGTGCCAGGTGTTCGCCTTGGTGCCGTCTTCGCGCACAAGCGAGACGACGACGTGCACGTGATCGTTGCCCGCCTTCGACAACCCATGCCGAACCGCGATCCACCGACACGCCGCCTCCTCGGCCCCGCCGAGGAACCCCATCTTGGCCACGAACTGCTCACTGACCTCAGCCCACTTCTCATCGCTCAAGACGCCTTCGCTCTCGCGCAGACTCAACGAGCAGTGCCACACGTCAGCGTCCTTGACCTGCCGCACGGCCGCACGCTCCATCACCAACAGCCCGTCGCTGTCCCTGCGCTTGACCGCGGAAGTCACCCTCGTCGCGAACGCTTGGTGGGGATGGTCGACCATGCTCGCCACGTGGTGGGCGGCCTCGCGGTCCAGGTCGCCGTCGCCGTGCCACAGCATCACCCCGTCGTCCCCGGCCACCAGGCGAGCGGGATCATGGACGTTCTCGCGCCCCGGCCCAGCCAAGTACGCGAGCAACCCGTGGATCCGGCCGCCCCGGGTGATGTTCGGCATCATTCCGCGAGCCCATCGATCGCCGCATCGATCGCCCGCAGCCGTGCGTCCAACTCACCGAGCGTGGCCGCCAGCTCCGCGCTCACGCGGCCCTCCGCGTTGGCCACCCGGGCGATCTGGTTGACGTTGTTGGCCGTTCCCGCCAGCGCCCTGCGGATCGCGAATAACTCCGCCATCGCCTCCCGCCGCTGCGTCGATGTCTCACCGGACTCGGCCAGAGCCGCCTCGATCAGCAGCCGCGGCACGCTCACGCGATGGGCCTCCGCCAGCTGCGCCAGCCGGGCCTCCTCGAACTCCGTGACCTTCACACGGTGCGAGTGCTGGCGGCCCCCCGCAACGTTCGTCCGGCGGCGTCGCGCCAGCTGCTTCTTGGGTGTCGGACTGTCGGTCATCGGTTGCTCTCAGAGAGGCCCAGCGCAGCGACCCCGCCCCGCGGGGATGACACGCAGTGTACGCGACCGGCCGGCGCAGCCGATCCGGGAAACGACGGTTAGGGCACCTAACCGTATAGCTTGCTCCGCAGGCTGTGGCCCAGAGGCGTGCCGCGCGACGCTGCCGCCGGAGCTGCCCGCCACGACACACCGAGACCGAACGCGCCGCCCGACAGCCGCATCGCCGCCGTCCGCGAGCTGGCTGTCGCGCGCCAGCGCACCACCGACCTGCAAGAGGCGCTCGCCAGCGGGCAACGCGCCGACGACGAGGCCTACGCCGCCGCGCTGCGCGCCGGCTGGACCCAAGAGGAGCTCAAGAAGCTCAACTTCAACGGCCCCACCAGCAAGCCCGCGCGAACACGACGCCCGCCAGCACCACGCACCGAGCCGGGCACCAACAGCCAGTAGCACGTCACAGCCCGGCTGCGCCGAATCGCTGCAGCTCAGAGGGTGGTGGTTCGAGTCCGGCGGCGGCCTGCGCGCACCGGCCGTGATCGTCCGTGACGAGTGTCGCGCCCTTGCGGTCAGCGTGGTGGGTGGAGCTCGCGGCCGAGCTTGACCAGCGCCGCGCGCGTCTCCAGGCGCCGGATGACGGGGTACAGCACGGTGGCCGGCACGCCGAGCTGCTCGGCCGCTTGGGCGACGGTGACGCCCGGACGAGCGCTCACCACGGCCGTCAGCACCGCGTCGTACTTGCCCGTAGGCGCAGGGGAGGAAGCGGCGGGGGCGGGGACGTCGGCGGTGACCGGCGCCGGTCGCGTGGGCGCCCCCTGGTCGTGTCGGCTCAGTCGGTGCAGGGTGCGGCCGAGGGCGGCGGGCAGGCGGATCGGGGCGGTCAGTCGCATCGCCCAGAGCATGCCACGGGGACGGCGACGCGCACGGTGCTCGGCGAGGCTACCGAGCACCGCGGCGGCTGCTCAACGGTGGCCCGGGCGGGCCGCTACCGCTCGAGGCTCGAACTCGGAGGCTCGCGTCCCGCGTTGCGGCGCGCGGGCGCGGTGGTCGATCCTGGGTCGCCCGGTCGGGTCGGGAAGCACGCCTGGCTTGTGCGCTTGGCAGCGGCCGCCTCGGCATCGACCGCCTGAGCCCTTGCGAGCAGACGAGTGGTTCTCTGAAGCTGGCGTTCGATGGCGCCGCGGTCGGTCTGTTGGTCGGGCGCGCCAGGTTCGTCGCCGAGCGGGTCACCGCAGTCGGCGGGGATCTGCCAGCGCGCACGGTAGGTGCCGATGATCTCGGCGCCGTGGTCCCAGAGGCCACGGGCAACGCGCTCGTTCGGGCGTGAGCCGAGGAGCTCTGCGGCGCGCGGATCGGCGGGTGCTTCGACGGCCAGCTCGGCGACCGGGCCGCGCACGTCGGCCGGCGCCAGGGCGCCGAGGGCCAGCAGCTCGGCCCGGATGCGCGGCAGCACCCTGAGGTCCTTCTCGCGGCCGGCGGCCTCCTTGGCCGCCAGCAAGTCCGAGGCGCTCCCGACAAGCACCTGCTGCCCATTGCCGAGATCGACTGCGACGGCGTGCAGCGCCCACTGCGTGTAGTCACCGACGCCGTCGGTCCGGCGCATGATCTCCAGCTGACCCAGATCGGTGCGGTAGGCCATGCCACTGTCGCCGGCCAGGTACGGCACCGCGCGCAGCTGCTCGAGCGCCGCGCGCAGCCGCGTCTCGTTGGCCGCACCGACGGCGATCGTCACATCGACGTCGCGGGTGGACCCCGAGTAACCCTTCAGCTGCAGCCCCACGCCACCGACCAAGACGAAGTCGACGCGGTGCTCGACCAGCACAGCGAGCAGCTCGCGGTGGCTGGCCTCGACGATGTCATGGTTCACGCCAGCTGCATGTTGCGCTCGGCCTGCGCGCGCGTGCGGTAGCGGCCGCTGGCCAGCACGGCGCGCAGCCCGGGCAGATAGATCGCCTCCTCACTCCAAGGCGAGACCGCGGCGATCATCGCCAGATCCTCGATCGGCGCCGCACACAGCACACCGACATCCTCGGCGTTGAGCATCGCCGGCAGCGCTCGAGCCCTGGCCCGGACACCACCGACGTCCTCGACGCCGACGAGCTCGTCACAGACCGTCAACGCGCCGGCGCCGGCCTGCCAGCGCTCGCGACGCGCGCAGCGTGGACCGGCGGCGGACTGCTCGATCCCGTCGGGGCTCGCGCCGAGCTCGAAGAGCGCGTCGCTGACGCGCTCACGATCCTCCGCAGCGATGAGCAGGTCGACCCGGGCCGGCGGGCGTTGAGGCACCCCGCCGATCGCGCCAGCCACCGGGCCGATCAGCGTCGCCAGATCGCCAAGACCGGCCGCGGCCCGCAGCGCGTCACAGACACCCGGCCACCCCTCGCCGAGCAGCAACCGGAGCCGCTCGGTCGGACCCACGTCCAGCTGGTCGTGCACGAGCGCGATCAGCTTGGGCTCGGCCGGCTGCAAGCTCACCTCAAGCTGCCAACCCGCCACGGCCGCCGCACGCTGCAAGCTGTCCAGCGTGGCCGCGTTGCGCCCCGTCGACCAGCGCGAGACGGTCTCGCGCGCAACACCCAAGCGGTCCGCGAGCTCCTGCCGCGAAACACCCCGCTCGACAAGCTCACCGATGATCTCC
This sequence comes from Solirubrobacterales bacterium, assembly GCA_038318085.1. Taxonomy (GTDB): domain Bacteria; phylum Actinomycetota; class Thermoleophilia; order Solirubrobacterales; family Solirubrobacteraceae; genus DATLGB01. The sequence goes on along the minus strand of JBBQBV010000002.1, from coordinate 31,518 downwards.
TCCGTCGTCCGCATACCTACAGCGTGACACACTTGTCACGCCGTGTCACATGGACCCAACGCTGCTGACCTGCGCGGAGCCCATCTTGAATGCTCGATAATCTATCTTATGGAGTGTTAGGGTCGAGAAGCGTTCTCGTCGCAACGCCTGGCGTCGCGCTTCAACGCACGCGCCAGTTCAAGCGCGCCCCCGGGGGGGCGTGGACGGCGGCGTGCCGCTGTCGAGCTGGCGTGGCGGATGCCCGGGGGAGGGCCTACGGTGCGGGCCCGTTCACCACGCCCTGCGCGCAGGCGCTCTGCAGGCGCTCGCCGAGCGGTCGCATGAGCGCCTCGACGGCGTCGCGCTGATCGGCGCGGGGAGACGACACGCACTCGACGCGCGTCGGCAGGGTCGGCTTCGCGCTGCACGAGGCCGGTCTCGGCGAGCCGGATGATCACGCCGCTGATGGCCCCCGGTGGTCAATCCCAACCACCGAGCCAGCTCGCCGACGGTCACCGCACCCCACCACCGTCCTAGAGCGGCAGACGCCGTCTCACAAACGGGCATTCTTGACACGGCAACGCGGCTTCGCCACGCGGCGGCCCCGCCGTCTCGTCCGGGCTCCCCGAGCCGCGAGACTCAGGACTTCAGGGCATCGTTGACACCTCAACCGGTGTGCGAGACGATTGCGCGCGTGCTACGCAGAATCGTCGTGCTCATGGTCGCGTGTGCCGCGTGTGGCGCGGTATCACCCGGGGGGGCATCCGCGGTGGTCCGCAAGCCGGGGTCGTCGAGCCACAAGGCGAGACGCTGCACCAAGAGGCGCCGTGGCCGCAAGACCGTGACGGTGTGCAAGAAGGCGAAGAAGACGGCCGTCGCGAAGAAGAGCTGCACCAAGAGGCGCCGTGGCCGCAAGACCGTGACGGTGTGCAAGAAGGCGAAGAAGACGGCGGTCGCGAAGAAGACGTCGCCCACGGTGCTCCCCGGATCCGGTCCTCCCGCGGCCGCTGCGCCTGCCGCAACCTCCGGGGCGCCGACTCCCGCTCCGTCGGTCCCTGCGACGCCGCCGGCGGACACGACGCCGCCTTCGTCGAGCGCGCCGCCGACATCTTCGCCGCCTGCGGCCGGCAGCGTCTCGTGGCCGTCCGGTTCGGCCCTTCGTGCCGTCGACGTCACCGCGAGCGGTGCGACCCTGAGCTGGACCCCAGCTGACGGTGCGGTCGATCGCTACGTCATCGAGGATGCGGCCGGTGGCGTCGTGGCGACGAGCAAGACCCTCGACGCGACCGTCGACGGGCTGCCCGGCGGCTCGACGCCGTCGTGGCGCGTGCAGGCCATCGCGGCCGACGGCACACGCACGACCGATGGCCCCTCGGCGAGCGCCACGCTGCTCACGGCGACCGCCGCGGTCGACGTGACGCCGACGCTCGACACGGCCCGCACGGTCGAGGGCACGGCCTCCCCCAACGGGGCCTTCAGGCTCAGCGCGACAGGCTCTGACGGGACCGAGTACACGCTCGATCTCCCCAGGACCTCGCTGGTCGGCCAGGAGACGATCACGATGACCCCGATCACCCAGCTCGCGGGCAGCCCGGTCGGCTTCCGCGCGGGCGTCCAACTCGAGCCGAGCGGCTTGCGGCTGCTCGATTCGGGGACGCTGCGCATCCATCCGCCCGCGACGCTCACCGCCCAGCAGATCGCTGACGAGGCACCGGCGACGTTCTCCGGCGACGGCACCGCCCTCGTTCCCACGCTGCTTGAGAGCTCCGGTGACCCGAAGGGAACCGGGGCACCGGCAGCCGACGAGCTTCTGCCGGTCACCCACTTCAGCGGCTACGTGGTGGGGGAGGCCAGCGCGACGCAGCGCGATGCGCTCTTGCAGTCGACGCGCACGACGTTCGACCGCGACGCGGCTAGGGTCCAGCAGCTCTTCCGCCAGGAGCGCGTGCGACAGCTCACCGGACAGCCGGGCGACACCGGTGTGCTGGCCCAGGCCGGCGCGATCATCGAGCAGGAGTACCAGGCCACGATCCTGCCGCTGTTGGCCGCAGCTCTCAAGGACGACGCGCTCGCCGACGAGGCGATCAGCCGGGCGCTCGGGTGGGAGCGCTCGCTGCAGCTCCTCGGGTTCGACGACGCGCACTCCGCCGTGATCGGCGACTTCATCACCGCGATCCTGCAAAACCGCTTCGACAAGGCCAAGAACCGCTGCCTCGTCAACGCCGACGTCCGCGCGGTCCGCGACATGCTCGCCTCCGATCGCTCGCTGTCGCTCTTCGGCGCCCCGGACACCGCCCGCACCACCGACATCCTGGCCTGCGCTACCCAGCGCCTGACGGTGACGGTGACGGGATCGACCGACGTCACGGCCAAGAACGCGGCGTTCTCGGCCCAGGCCTTCGACTGGTCGGGCACGCTGCGGAGCTCATCGGTCAGCGCCACCGCGACCGGGATGAGCGGCACGTTCGACTTCGACCGCAACGGGTTCTTCGTGACCAGCGGCACGGTGAACCTCACCTCGGGCAGCGTCGGCGGCAGCTACGCGCTGTGCTCGGCGCAGTGGCAAGGCCAAGACCGAAGCTCCGACGAGTATAACCAGATGGTCGCGCTCGTGCAGCCCGAGCTCAACCCGGCGCCGGCCCTCGCCGGCCAGGTGTACCTCGCGAACATCGGTGTCGGCGACGTCTCGAAAGTCACCGAGAGCTTCCGCAGCTCCTTGCCGGACGGGCCGCGGTGCGGGCAGCCCGTCGATCGCCCAGAGAGAGTCCTGTTCGGCTCCGGGCTGCGCCAGGGCGTCCACGCCCCGCTCGGCCGTCCGGTGACGCTGCCGCAGCCCCTCGCCAGGCCGTACCTCAACTACACGCTGGGCACGCAGATCAACCTCGAGATCGACCAAATCCTCCGGTAAAAACGCCATGAGTGTGGTAGGAAACATCATGGGGTCCAGGCCGCAGGTCCTCTCGCTGCTGATGTTCAGTGTCGGACTTGGCCTCCTCGCTCCGGCCCAGGGACAGGCCGCGACGGTCCGCATCGCGCGCTTTGACGTTTCGCTGAGCGGCAGCTATACGAGCACCGCGACCGAGACGGACAACCAGTGCGACTACGGTCAGGACCCCGACAGCGGCACCACGTATACCCGCACCACCACCGTAGTCGACACCGCCACGTTTGCCGGGCACGGCCGCGGCATCCTCGAGCTCTCAGCGACCCTCTCCGACGCCCCCGTCGCCGGGATGATCAAGGCCCTGCCGGGCTCAGTAACGCTCACCCGCACACGAACCTCGGTCCCTGCTGGACCGTGTGTCGCCGGTGAGAACCCGGTGCAGTGCGGAAACGCGATGAAGGCGGTGTCGTTCGGAATCGGCAGCGTCACAGGACCGACCGCGCTGAACTACTACCTGCAGGGCGACCACGAGCGTACGTTCCTCAAGGACCCGCTCCCGCGATGCCCGCTACTCGAAGGTCAGACGTTCTGGGGTAACCTCGACGCGAAGGCCACCCGCGTGTCGCGCGAGAAGCTTTTCGACACGCACGTGCGCAAGATCATCGTCAAAGGCCTCGCGATGACCACGAAGCCGAGCTCTTCCCTGCGCTACGTGATCACGCTGCGCCGACTACAGAAGCGCGCGAGGTGACCCTCGCGCTCAAGCTACGTCGGCGCCCCCGGCACGGATGGCCGCAGCGCGAGCGGCACTGCTGCGCTCCTGCGGGCCGGCTCGCACCGGGCGCTTTGGGCGGCTGACCGGCAACGGCCACGATCACCGGCGTCGCGTCCTCGGCTCATCGCGTCACCGCCGGAGAAGGCGTGGATCTGGGCCCGCGCGGGGCCCCATCTTGAGTGCTCGATAACACTCGTTATGTAGACCCGTAGGTTCATAGTCGTCCATCTCTCAGCGTTGGCGGAGTTCGCGGCCTTACTTATTTGACCGGCGCGTTGCGTTTTGGCTACGGTGCACCTCGCACGGCGCATCAACGGGTCAGGCGTACGCGTGTATCTGTCCGGACGGGCGGATTCTACGCTGGCTCGAGAAGCTCGTGATCGTCTGATGCAAAGCCGTGTGCCATCTAATCCGTCGACTCCGGACAACGATCCGGTGCGCATCTGGCACACGAAGAAGTACATGGTGCCCGCCGAAATGGAGTCGTGGCTGCGGCGGAGGAACGACGTCGTCTTCACGCGCAGAGGCTGGTCCGATGCGGTACGCGCACGAGGGCTGTTCGTCGACCTCTCGCGGATCCAATGGGTTGAGCTGAGCGCGGTCCTTCGCACAGCGCTGCTAATCGAGCGTGCGCGGCAGGACGGTATCGCCGTTGCGGTGGCCATGCCGCTCGGTCGCCCGCGAGCCACCGAGGAGTTCTTCTCCCGGCCGGAGCACACGTCGGATGCCCGGCACCGTCGCGTTCTGCAGAAACGCCCCGCCCGCCGACGCGCGGCGCGGACGTTCCTCGAAAGGCTCAGGTTCCTCGAGGCCATCCGTGCGCCGCACCTCGAAGCGTCGACGGCCGGCTCGCTCTCACTGGTCTCGGACTACGACTCAAGCACGGATCGCGCCTTCGTGTCTCGCGGCATCGACATCGACGCCGACGAGGAAATGCTGCCACCGCTCGCCGAGCGCGAGCCGTACGTCGTCCCGCTCATGTGGGTTTCCGCGGATCCCGCGGCCAAAAACACCAAAGCCGTTGCCGAGCGTCTAGTCGAGGTGCTCGGCAACCAGCCGCGCGGCATCGGCAGCCGGTTCGACGCGGCCGCGCTCTCTCAGGTCATCCTCGGCGAGTTGGTTGCCAATGCGATCGAGTACTCGGGCGCGCGCCGAGCGCTGGTCGCGGCCTTCGCGCATCCGGCGTCGCTGTCTCTACGGGCCAACGACTACACGCCCAGCGAGCACGCATTCGCGGGCTGGATGTCCCAGGCCGCGCGGCCCGGCGTCGAGGTCGTGGTTGGCGACTCGGGACGCGGCATCCCGAACGTGCTCGGAGACGCGTATGACATTGCGACGAACCTTCCGCGCCTCCCCGAGGGCCGGGCAGCTAGCGTTATCGCCTGGGCGTTTGACCGACGGTCCACGAGCGTGGCCGCGGAGCGTCGCGGCACCCGCGGTCTCTACCGCGTGGACCGCGTCGTAAAGCGCCACGCCGGCATGATCACGATCCGCTCCGAGAATCAGCTCATCGGATGGGACCATGGAGGCCTTGCTCACGACGTTCAGCTCGTGGAGCGTGAAGCCCGCCTCGGTTTCGTCCCCGGCACTGTGCTCCGCGCGCATCTGGGCGCGCTACCGGACGCGCTGGCCGAGCGGCACGGCGGCGAACCGCCCGGAGATCTCACGTTCACGTTCCACTCTGTGGCGCTCAGCTACGGCCAAGTACTCGTCGACGACCGTCCGTTGGCGGCATTGCCCGCGGGCACCTCCGATGACTGCCGAGTGCTCCTGCCGACGCCGGATCTGACCGTGCACGATCTTCCGGCGCTCATCACCGAGCTCGCGCGCGCCCGCGACCCTGAAACTACGGTGCTCGTGGGGGTGGCAGACTTCGGGGTTGCGGCCGAGGCGTGCAATGCAATCAACCAAGATGTCGGCGACCGTCGCGAGCACCTCGAGGAAACCGAGGGAAGAGCCTACGAGGTCAGCGACCCAGTCCTAGTCGTCGGTCATGGGGTAGACGACGTCGTCTGGGCAGGCACGACGCCGGCGGCGGCAGCGGTCCTCAGCGCCCTCCTGGCGGCGCCCGGCGCGCGGATTACGCACGACGAGCTGATGCAAATCTGCCCGGACGCCGCTACTCGCAGCGAGGTCAGAATGGCCCTGCGACGGGACTCCGGGCTAGCGCGGTTCGACGAGGACGGCATCCAGCTTCGGCTGCATCTTCGGGCGCTCGTCGATGGCTTCGCCGCACGCATGGCCGCACGCGTCGAAAAACAACTCGCCGGCTCGGAGAGCAAGCCGCTACGCATCACGCCCTCGCTCGCCCAGGTGCGGGCATGGGTCTCGGTCGACCGCCTACTCGCATTACCGGTCGATCTCAGCCTCGCCACCTTCGCACTCGCCCACCGCGTCCACCTCGGCGCGGGCCTCGTGAAACCACCGACCCTCGTGCTCGCTGACGCAAGCGTCGATCGCGATCGGCTCCGTCGCGTACAGACTGCGCTGCGGGCCGCGCGGCACGAGACGGTACCGATCGAGGTCGGCGCGGATGGCTCCGAGGGCGGCGGGATCGCAGAGGACGTTGATCGCGTAGTCGTCTACGCCGACTTGGTGGCAAGCGGCGAGTCCGTGCGGCGATGCCTCTTGCAGCTACTGCGCGACGGCGCCACGCCCCTGGCGGTGGCCTGCCTCGTGGACACGCGCGTGGCGCCACACGAGCCAGTTAACGTTTGGGGGATTCAAATCCCCGTGATCTCGCTGGTGGCCGCTCCGACCGCGGCGGGCCTGCGCGACAACGAGGACCCGATCTTCGTCGATGCGCTCAACAACGAGGAGAAGTGGGGGCCTGGTCCAGCACCTTACCCGCTGCCGCCGGCTGAGTTGCTCGAGATCGCCGCCACGCAAAAGGCCATTCACTTTGGCCACATCGGCGGAAACGCCGGGCGTCATTTCACGTTATACGTCAACGCCAAGAAGCTGCTCGATGCTCCACAGCTTTCCGATAAGTTCGAAGAGACGGTCCTCGCCTGGGTTGACGAGAACGCCTCGAGGCGGCCGGGCTCGGTCGAGGTCTGGTACCCGACGCCTGAGCCCAAGGTGCCGCGTCCCGCAGAGGCGCTGGCGCGACGGCTCGAGATCGCCCGGCCTGAGCTGCGGCTCCGAGGGATCGCCCGTCAGCCGATCTGGGGTGGGTGGAAGTTCCCAGTCGCACTGCCCGACCTTCCCGTGGGCACCGAGATAGTGATCGTCGACTGGGGCGCCCTCGAAGGGACGACGATCATGGAGCTCGTGCGCCTCGCGTCCGAGGCCGGCGCCACTCGCGTTATGGCCTGTGTCGCGCTGAGCCAGCTCGCGCCGGAGCCCGAGTGGCAGCTCCGCGCCGTCCGCAAGGTCGAGGTACGCCGTCCCCAGGTGGCCCCGGACCTGTTCGCGGTCGAGCAAGCCACCCTCCGCCAGACCCCGGTCAGGGTCGAGTTCATAAGCGCGCTGCCGGTGCGCGCGTTCGGGGCGTCGGACTGCCCGATGTGCGCGCAACGCCACCACCTCGCCAAGCACAAGATGCCGACCGGCGGGTTGCGGCAGTTCGCCAAGCGCCAGCGCGAGGAACGCCTCCAGCTCACCACGCGCGAGGACATTGTCACCCAACGCCTGCAGGATCTCGACCGCATCGAACTCGACGGCGAACAAACCGTGCGTATGCTGCGCATCCGCGACCGGCTCGAGCGCTCGTTACAGTCGACGCGCGCCCGGTACGAGCTCTTCAGCTGGCTGCAGGAAGTCCCGCCCGCCGGCGACGACGCGCGCGACCTGGTGCGCTTCCTGGCCGCCGAGACGCAGTGGCTGCGGCGGCCACCGCTTGTCTTCGACGACGTCCGTGCGGTTATCGCCAGTCTTGCCGCGAGGATGTCATGCGACGAAACCACCGCGGCGAACGATCTGGTCAACGCGATCAGCGTGCTGCGGACGAGCTCGAAGTCTGAGTTCGCAAAGCAAGCGCCCGAGATCTTTCTGCGTTGCGTCGACGACGCGGCCGCCATGCAGCAGCTCTTCCACGGCTTCCTGACCTATAGCGAACGTCCGTATCTCCAAGCGGAGGGCGCCTGGGAGCCGCTGGTCAACGCGCTGAGCGCCATGCGGGACCGCATCAGCGACGGCGAAGTCCCCTCGTCCGAAGGCGGGCAGGAGATCAGGGTGCTACTCGATCGCGCCAAGACGCGTCTCGGGGTCGCCCGGCTCGCCGAACAGCCGCTCCCGTCGACTTGGGCGCATCTGTCCCGCCTATTTGGCGCCGAGTATGACCGTCATGGCATCGGCGCGTCGATCCGGCGCCTCGAGCAGGACGTGCAGATCCGCGACGCTCTGCGCGGCGTAGACGACGCGGCCGTGAACGAGTGGACCGACAGCGTGCTTCAGGACTGGGACAAGGTTGCGCGTTTCCTTCGCGACGAGATCGTGCCTCCGCTCCGTCACCTGCGCCAAACACTCGACAGCGACGTCGCGCGCGAGACATTTGGCCCAGAGTGGACCTTGCTGGTCGGCTACCTCGATCAGGCGGCAGGAGTCGCGGAGTGGCCCATCGAACAGGTCGTGCGTCGAGTCCGAGACGAGCACGAGAAGCTGTCGGAGGACCGGAACTGGGCATGGTTTCGGCACGAGGTCCAATGGCTGTCGGATGTGCTGCTGCGACCAGGGGTCGACGACGCCGAGTTCAACGTCTGGCCGTCCCGGCTGACGCAGTTGCTGCGCAGCGTGCCGGCGGATCTCGGAGAAGCTATCCGGCACGTTAAACGCCAGTCCTGGGGTCCTAAGATCGACGCGATCAACCTCGTTGGCGTCTCCGACGAAAGCATCCCCGTGTTCTTCCCGGGGTCCGAGTTACGCGAGCTCGTCACAGAGCTGGTGCGCAACGTCGAGGAGCACCACGATGCGCATCTAGGTGCGAGCGATGCGCAGCACTTCGGCTCGCGGGTCGAGTTCTCTGTCGATGTCGGCGAAGACGTGGTGCTCCGAGTCGTGAACACAGCATCGAAAATCAGTGAGAACCCCGGCCTTCTCCTCAAGCGCTTTACTGAGGAGGTGGCGGCCTTTGACGGGCTGCTGGACCATCGCGCCGTGGGGGGTGATCCCACCGGGATCACCTACCAGGTTACGCTTATGCTGAGGAGAGCCGTCTAATGGCAACCACGAATTGCCTGTACATCGACGACGACCCACAGGATCTTGGGCGCGGCGTTGGCATCCGGCTGAAGCTCGCCTTCGCCCGCGAGTACCCCCAGGCCGAACTCGAACTTGAACCGCTCGACTTCGAGGCGGGCGAGGCCCGACTCGAGAACGACCTAGGCCATTATCACCTCGTCGTCGTGGACATCTTCGAGGGGCATCCCGCGCGGGGCGGGACCGAACGAGGTTGGAGCATCATCGAGGGCCTCCGGGACAAAGGCGTTGCCGTGATCGCCGTCTCATCGCACTCCGACGTGCTCGCATCGTCGGAGGACCACGGCGCACACGCGACGCTCTCCAAGGAGCATCTCCGCAGCGACGTCGAGCACAAGCATCTCCGGCGCAAGCTCTCTGACGCCTTTCGGGAGGCAGGCGTCACGCCGCCGGTCGCGGCCACGGTGGAAGTCTCGTGGGACAATAAAGACCTCATGCTTGAGGCCGCCGTCCACAGCGTCGGCGCCGACAACCTCAAGCGGTTGGTCATCGGGATCTGCGGGGCCACGCCGAGCGCGATCAAAATCAAGCTTGTCCGGCCTGGGCTGTCCGGCGCGGTGGTCTTCAATTGCTACTGCGAGGTGGACGACGGCGAGGACGAGGAGTTCCTGCTCAAGGTCTCCCGCGATGGCTCCAAGGCGCGGAGGGAGGCGGAAGCCTGGAACGACGTGCGCGGCCCGGCAGAGCGGCTATTCCCGAAGCTCCTCTCCTCCTCCACAAAGGTCCCCGAGAGCAACGGTTGGTTTGCGCTTGGTATCGCGTTCCGTCACGGGCAGACGCTAACGGAGTGGCTCGACAGGAGCGGTGATGCACTGACAGAAGGCCACATCCACTTGGTGCTGACGCACATCTTCGGCGCGGGGGGACTGAATGCGCAGTACGAGCGATCAGTCAAGCCGCTGCCTGCGATGCGAAGCACCGATATCCTTCTCGAAAACACAGTGCCCCTGGGGCGCCGCGCCGGCGTCCTCGCCGCGATCGACGAGATCCGTCCGTTGGTCGACCACAAGCTCCCGGCGTACGCAGACCACGTCGGTGCGCCAGGGGACTTCTTCCGCTACGGCAAGGTTGGGACGTGCGAAGCGCAGCACATACCCATGGGAACCTGCACCGTCCGCACGCACGGTGACCTGCATGGTCGCAACGTGCTGGTTAGCGATCCGCTGCTGGTCGCGCTGCTCGATCCCGCAGACATGGCGGCCGCACATCCCGCCACGGACTGGGCGCGGCTGCGCGTCGACGTGTTGCTGATGGGGCTCGCTGGGCAGGGCGGGGCGCACGACTGGGACGGCCTCACCGCTCCCAACGGATGGCGGGAAATCATCTGCAGAACGCTGGCGGGGGAGCCTGTGGCGGAGCTGGCGGCGATGCCGGCTGCGGCGGCTATCGCCCTCGAATGGCTGACGGCAAGCGCCGGTGACATCTTCTCCGGGCTCGCGGGCGCCGGCCACGCGCCAGCCCCGTGGGAGCTGCACCTCACCACTGCGGTGGAACTCATGCGGGCCGCGACGCGCCGGGCGATCCTGTCGATGCCACTGCGGGTCCTCGCGCTCACCGCAGCCATCGACGCGCTGGATGCCGCGGCGCGAGCGATTCCCGACGCGAGCTAACGCGTTGCGATGCGGCCGCACGCAGAGATCACCATCCGGGATGTGCCGCTCGACGCGTTTGGCCGCGCTTGTCGCGTCTGGGTGTTCCATGTCGGGCCGAACCGGACCGAGATCGTGGCTCTGGTTTTCGGCAATCCGGCCGGCCAGCAAGGTCTCCTGCGACTCCATTCGAGCTGCCTGCCGGCCGAGGTGTTCGGCTCGGCACGGTGCGACTGCGCCTGGCAGCTGCGCCATGCGGTCAAGCTGATTTCAGAATCCGGATGCGGAACAATCGTCTATTCTCCCGGCCAGGATGGTCGCGGAGCCGGAATCAGCACACTGCTTGCGTCCTATGAGCTCATGGATCGCGGCATGACGAGCGCCGAGGCATTCTCCGCCCTGGGCGAACGCCGCGAGCAGCGAGACTATTCCGATGCCGTCGCAGTGCTGCACCTCCTCGGTATCGATCGAGGGGCGTTAATCACCAACAACCCGGATAAAATCGACGCCTTGCGTCGAGGCGGTATTGAGGTCGCGCTACGCGTTCCCTCGATCATGCCCGTCACCGACGAACGTGCGCGGGCCTACCTCGACGGCAAGTCCAAGGACTTCGGTCACCTGATTGGAACAGAACTCGAGTGAGGAACTTCGCCGATCGACTTCTCGGGGCCATCGAGCAGAAGGGCACTCCGTGCGTGGTCGGCCTCGATCCACGCATCGAGGCGATGCCGCACTTTATTGCCGACGCCGCACGCGAGAGCGAGAGCCTCGAGCAGATCGGCGCGGCGATCACAGCGTTCCATCGCAGCGTGATCGCGGCCGTCGCGCCGCTGGTTCCTGCGGTCAAGCTCCAGATCGCGTTCTACGAGCAGTACGGGCTCCCCGGTTTGCGCGCGTTCGCGGAGACAATCGACGTGGCACGGACCGCGGGGCTGCTCGTCATCGCCGACGTCAAGCGCAACGACATCGGCGCGACCGCCGAGGCATACGCCAGCGCCTTCCTCGGGCGGGAGGGCTCCGGTCCTCCCGAAAGCGGGTTCGGCGTCGACTGCGTCACTGTCTCGCCGTTCCTTGGGCGCGACAGCCTGCTGCCCTTCGTCGACCGGTGCGGCGCCAACGGCCGCGGGATGTTCGTACTCGTAAAGACGTCGAACCCCGGCTCGGCGGACGTGCAAGACCGCGTCGGCACCGACGGTCTCACCGTGTTTGAGTCCGTGGCTTCAATGATTGCCGAACTCGGTGCCGGCCTGGTTGGAGAGTCCGGCTACAGCCCGATCGGCGCGGTCGTCGGTGCAACGTTCCCCGCCGAGGCCGAAGAGCTTCGCCGGCGCATGCCCAATGCGCTGATCCTGGTTCCAGGGTACGGGGCGCAGGGCGCGTCAGCGGACGATGCGGTGGCCGGCTTCGGCCGAGACGGCCTGGGCGGCGTGATCAGCGCGTCGCGGAGCATCACCTACGGTCAGGCGTCCGACGCAGCCGACGAGCAAGCGCTCCACAACACGGTGCGCGGCGCCGCTACCGACATGGTGAGCGACATCGAGGCAGCGCTAAGACGGCGTGGCCATACGCCTGCGTGATCGCTTCGTCGTTGTCACCGGCTCCAGCGGAGGGATCGGCACCGCCATCGTCGCGGATCTCCGCGAGCAGGGCGCGCGCGTCGTCGGCGTAGATCAGCGGCCGCCGACCGGTGCCGCCCCCGATACGTTCCTCGCCGGAGACGTTACGAGCGAGGAGACACTCAATCTGCTCGCGACGGCAGTGAGCGATTGCAGCGGGGGGCTGTGGGGCGTAGTGCACGCGGCCGGCCAGTACCCGATCACGCGACTCGACGAGTACACGCCTGAGCTCTGGCGCGTGGTCCAGGCGGTCAACGTGGAGGCGTTGTTCCGCATCGTCGGGCGCCTGCGCTGCCAGATCGGTCCGGGCGGCCGGGTGGTGGCCATCGCGTCCGGCGCCGCGCACGTCGGCAGTCGCGATCCGGGGTACTCTGCGAGCAAGGCTGCGGTCAACGGGCTGGTTCGCTCGCTCGCGATGGAACTGGCGGAGCAAGACATCCTGGTCAACGCCGTAACGCCCGGCGTGATCGACACACCGATGTCCGCCCGCATGGACCCCGACCGACGTGCGCGTCACCTCGGGCAGTCCCTGCTGGGTCGCGCTGGCACGCCGCTGGAGGTTGCGGTGGCGGTCCGATTCCTGCTCGACCCGGAGAACACCTACATGACGGGGGCAAGTCTTGATGTCAACGGCGGCCTGTACCTGCGCTGAGCCTGGGCGAGTGTCCCAACGCCCAGAGGTTCGCGCACCCGCTTCTACGCGCTACCGACCTGGGGACTTTTGATGATCGGAAGTGAGGACAATGCCGCGCTCACGCCAAAACTGCCGCGCACCCCTTTGTTTCAGAAAAGACCGTTACTGAGACGGCACACGGGCCGGATTCGGGCGCCGACACCAGATCGCCCCTAGAAGCGAGCAGCAGTCGAGCCGAGCAGGCATAACCGAAGACAGTTGAATCGTCGCAGAACCAGTGCCCGCAATCTTTGTCGCAACTCGACACCGGCCGATGGTTTGTGAGACGGTGTCGTCATGGCGGCGCTGCTCGGCTACGCGAGGGTCTCGACGGGAGCGCAGGACCTCGCGCTGCAGCGCGACGCGCTCAACGCCGCGGGGTGCCTGCGGATCTTCGAGGACACCGCCAGCGGCGCGCTCGATGACCGGCCGCAGCTCGCCGGGCTGCTCGACGATCTGCGCGAGGGCGACACGCTGGTCGTCTGGCGCCTGGACCGCCTCGGGCGCTCCCTACGCCACCTGATCGACACCGTCACCGCGCTGGCCGACCGCGGCGTGGGGTTCCGCTCGCTGCGGGAGAGCATCGACACCACCACCGACGGACGGCTGGTCTTCGACGTCTTCGCCGCCTTGGCGCAGTGCGAGCGCGACCTGATCAGCGAGCGCACCCACGCCGGCCTGGCCGCCGCGCGCGCCCGCGGCCGCAAGGGCGGACGGCGGACGGTGATGACCCCGGAGAAGCTCGCGATCGCCCGGGAGATGTACGACTCCCGAGAGCACACCACCGCGGCGATCGCCGCCGCTGTCGGCGTCAGTCGCGCAACCCTCTACCGCGCACTCGCACCGCCCAGCACGTCGCTCTCCCCCACCCCCGAGACCGCCACGCCGCCGCCCGCCCCAAAGACCGAGCGCCCGCTGGTCACGTTCGCGGTCGACGCAGATGAGTCTGTCGACGAGCACGTCGCTGGCTCGGGGTCTGCCCCCGCTCGCGTGGCGAGGCCGGCTCGCTCGGCGGCCGGCACCCGGCGGGCGCGCGCCGCCCGGCGCGTCGAGCTGCCCAGCGCCGAGGCGGCGCTCGCACGACGGTGCCCGAAGTGCGGCGCGGCGCCCAAGGTGATGTGCCGCGACACGTCCTCCCGGGCCAAACGCAAGCCCGCCGCCTTGAAGATTCATGTCGCCCGGTTCTGGCTCGACCGCGCGTGCCCTGCCTGTCGCGCAGCGCCCGGTGAGCCGTGCCGCACCCCGAGCGGCGCGAAGGCCAAGGAGATCCACGCCGCCCGCCGGCGCCCCTCGCAGGCCGAGCACGACGCTCGTGCACTCCTCTCCGACCAGCAGCAGTGAGCGCCAGATCTTCGTTAGCCTCCGTGACACGTCCCGAGAATCCGCATCGTCGTCACGACGCGGGCCAGGCGCGGCCTTGTCGCAGCGCGAGGTCGCATGTCCGCGAAAGGGCATTCCCGGACGTGCCCGGTTGAAGATGAGCTGAGGGCGTCAGGCTCTGCCCCGAGATGCTCGTCGGGTAGGCGGTGCGCCGTGGTGCCCTGAGCGCCGGCGCGCAGCCTCATGCCACAACTCCACGTTCCCGACCGGCGCCGTCCGCGACCACCGGGCGGCAGGCGGAAAACCGGTAGCACGTCGCGCCGCGGACGCGGTCGGACACCGCCGCCCGTGGTCGTCGGACCCCCCCGCAGACCGGCGGTGCCTCCCTCCGCGCCGCCGTAGCCTCCGAGGGCGATGTCGCGCCGCGTTCTCCTCGCTCTGCTCGCCCTCGTCGTGCTCGGGGGCGGTGTCGCTGCGGCGGCGCTCTTCGGGAGCGACGACGACCCGGAGCGCGGAACAGCCACCGCGACGGGCCCGGGCGCCACGGCGCCGCCCTCCGCGACGCAGGCGCCGCCGCCTGTCGGGGGGCCGCAGGGGACCGCCACGACGCGCGAGGCGGCGGGGAAGTCCGCGAGCGCGCGGGCGGGGACCGCCCTGGGGCTCGTCGTCGGGATGGGCGACCAGAACGCCGCCGCCCTCGACGCTCCCGCCTTCCGCGGGCTCGGGCTGCGCTACGCGCGGCTCGTCGTCTCCTACGACGCGATGGCCGTCGGCTACGAGCGCGAGCTCGTCGCCGCGTGGCTGGCTGCGGCGGCCCGTGCGGGGGTCGAGCCGTTCATCACCTTCGGGCACTCTCGTGAGCGCCCCGAGCGCCTGCCCTCCGTCGCCGAGTACGGCCGTGCCGTAGACGCCTTCCGCCGCGCCCACCCGCAGGTTGAGACCTTCGCGCCCTGGAACGAGATCAACCACCGCAGCCAGCCCACCGCCGGGGCGCCGGCCCGCGCGGCCGCCTTTTACGACGCGCTCATCGCGCGCTGCCCAGGCTGCACGGTGGTCGCGGGCGACCTCCTCGACCAGCCCGGCATGCTTGGGTACCTGCGCCGCTACCGCGCCGATCTGCGCCGCCCCGTCCGGCTCTGGGGCCTGCACAACTACAGCGACACCAACCGCTTCCGCGCTTCGGGCACTCGGGCCTTCCTGGCCGCCGTCCCGGGCGACGTGTGGCTCACCGAAACCGGCGGCGTCTTTCGCTTCGGGCGCGGGTTTCCCGCCAGCCAGCGCCGGCAGGCCCGGGCCATCGACTGGACGCTGCGCCTCGCCCGGCGCGAGCACCGCATTCGGCGGCTCTACCTCTACAACTGGACTGGCGCCCCCGCCGAGGCCCGCTTCGACGCCGGGCTGGTCGACGCCCAGGGTCGACCGCGCCGCGCGCTAGGCGTCCTGCGCGCGGCGCTGCGCGGCTGACCCGCCGGTCGCAGTGGGTCGCTGCGGATGCGATCACCGGCTCGGGCTCTCCCCGGGGCGAAGCGCCGTGGGCGCCCACCAGTTCCCCGCGCCGAGCAGCCGCATCAGCGACGGGACGGGACGGGGCCGATCGGGCGAACGGTCGCTTGGACCCCGTGATAATCCGTCTTGGGCGCCGGCCGGTGTCCTGACTGGACCTGGGCGCCGGGGTGCCCCTGCCCCTGATAAAGGCAATTATCGGGAGCGTTCCGTCCGAGGCGACCAGCATGCTTCATCGGGTCCTCGTCGCTCGAGCTGGAGCCAGCGCCATGCACCCACCCGCCCGCACCGCCCACCTCGGCCTCGCGCCCGCGCTCACCGACGCGGGCCCCGGACCCCCCTCCCCCACGCTCGAGCTCGAGCGGCTCGCCGATGTTGAGCTTGGCCTGCTCGCCCAGGCAGTCGGCGACCACCTCGCGCCAGAGCTCGCCGACCGGGTGCTGCGCGTGCGCGCCCGCCGCGCCCAGCTGCTCGGCCACCCCGAGTGGTGAGCGCGCCCGCTGCCACCGCGGGCGCGCGGGTCGCCGTGCCCGCACGCGGGGAGCTCCTCGACGCCGGCGGCGTGCTCGCCGATGCGCTGGCCGTGGCCGCCGAGCACGCCTCCCCGAACACCCGGCGCGCCTACACCTCCGCCTACCGCGCCCTGATCGCCTTCGCCACCGTCCGCGTCGGCGGCCACACGCCCGGGCCCGGGGACATCGACCGCGACCTCGTGCTCGCCTTCCGCGACGAGCTGCACACCCGCGGCGCGCGCAGCTCGACGATCTCCGCGCGCCTGTCGGCGATCCGCCGCCTGGCCGACGCGCTCGAGCTCGACCCGCGCATCCAACGCATCCGGACCACCGGCGCCGAACCCGGCCAGGTCATCGCCCTGGAGGCCGGTCAGTACGAGCGGCTGCTCAGCGCTCCGGACCTGCGGACCACCGCCGGGCGCCGCGACCGCGCGATCATCCGCCTGGCTGGCGACGCCGGCCTGCGACGCTCAGAGATCGTCCGCCTCACCTTCGACGACATCGTCGAAGAGCGCCAGCCCGACCGCCACCGCCGCGCGGTCTCCCCCACCCGGGCCACCGCAACCCCGCACGCGCTCGTCGTACGCGACTCCAAAGGCGGACGCACCGGCACCATCCCCCTCACCGCCACCGCCTTCAGCGACCTGCAGGCCTGGGCCGACCGCCGACCAGCCGCCCCCACCACCACGATCTTCCTCGCCCTCGCCCGAAACACCGCCACACCAGGGCCACTGAGCCCCGACGCGATCGCCGACATCGTCGCCAAACACGCCGGCGCCGCCGGCCTACCCCCCGCCCTCCACGCACCCCACGTCCTACGCCACACCTTCTGCACCCGCCTAGCCGAACAAGGCACCGACATCGACGTCATCCGCGCCCTAGCCCGCCACCGCGACATCCGCACCACCCAGCGCTACATCCACACCACCCACACCCGCAACCGCCACGCCATCGACCACACCTTCACCCCAACCGGACCCCTCCGCCCGGCCGATTGACCCGCGAGCACCGCGCGGGGGTCGTCTCATAATCTCCCGTCTCAATTCTCCGGAGCTCCGCGTGCATCCCAGAGGTCCGTGACGGCCCGGACGGTTCGCCCCCGATAAGTGCCTTTATCGCGGGCCGCACAAGGACCCAATCACTGAGCCCATCGAACCGTCTGGATCCCGCGCATGCGGTTTATCGGCGGGCGGATCGTGCGCTAGCGACGATCCCGCGGCCCGGCGTAGCTGAGCAGGTCGGTGACGGCGGCGACCAGCGGCCTCGAGGATGCGACCCCCCACGTCCTTCGGCATACGTTTGCGACGACCCTCGTTCGCGGCGGGACCGACCTCGTCATCGTCGCCGAGCTCCAGCACGAGTTCGTCGATGTTCTCGACCGACGACACCAGTCCTCGGCGTGGCCGGCGACCGCCTCCCTGTGGGGCAGAGATGCGCCGCGCCACGCATAGCGGCGCGCGGAGGGAGGGGAGGCAACCAGCGCCGCCGCCCCTCCCCGTGAGCGCAGTCGAGCTAGCCGGTCACCGCCCAAGACCCGCGGATCCCAAAAGACCCGGCCGCGCGATTGCGAACCCTTCTGTCGCGCCCCCTCGAGTGCGACGCGTAAGGGAGCTTGGAGTTGCCCCGCGGCCGGGGAACTCCGTCCTGCCCATACGCGGTGGCCCGCCTACGCTGCCCCCGACGCCTGCCTCATGCGGTCGGTGAGGTCGCCGGGCGCGTAGCCGAGCGGCTCGAAGATCTCGGCCTCGAGCTTCTTCTCCTCGGCGAGGGTGTTCTGCCACCAGGTTTCGCCCTTGTCGATCCACTGGTGCCGGTATGCCTCGCGCAGGTAGTCGAGGCGGTCGTCGAAGTCGATGACCTCTTCGTACTGCACGCGCCAGTCGGCGTAGTGGAGGATCTTCAGCTCGAGCCGCTCGGTTAGGTAGGTCGGGTTACCGGTCGAGCCGATGTTCGCGACGAACGCCGAGAACTCGGGGAAGTCCTCGGCGAGGATCTGCGCCGCGACGATGGTCTCGTGCACGCCGGTGAACCGCTCGCGCAAGGTGGTCCAGACCTTCAGCTCGCGGTCGCTGGGCTCATAACCCCACTCCGGCCGGGCGATGAGCTTCGGCAGCGAGGCCGCCTTGAAGGCATCGTGCAGCCGACAGCCGACGACAACAAGCCCGACGTCGACCAGGACGCCGGCCTCGCGCAGGTCGCGAGCGAGCTGCTCGCCGACGCGCTCGACGACCGCGCAGTGTCGACGGATTGGCGCGGGCACGGCGTACTTCTCGATGAGCGCGTCGCAGTATTCGCGCGATGGGATCTTCATTGTTGTGACCTTTCTTGGTGTTGGTCTTGGTGGGTCAAGCGGGGACGTGGCGGGCGGCGCCGAGGCGCGCGAGTGCGTCCTCGATGGTGTTGAGAGCAGCGTCAAGCGCGGCAGGGCTGGTCGAGACGTAGCGGATGTAGGGGAAGCCGTCGAGCCGGGCGTCGAAGAGCCCGGCGATCTCCTCGAGCTCGGCCACGCCGGCCTTCTGCTCGAAGTTGCGGTCAGCAAACCGCGTACGGAGCGTCGCCATATCAGCGGTGCAGAGCACCGTCACGAATCGCCTCGCGACGAACGAGTCGAGCACTTCGCGCTCGGCGTCGGAGAACGGACGGCCACGGTTCCACAACTTCGCGTAGACGTCCTCGCTCACGTGCGAGCGGTTGAAGACGACGCCGTTCGCGGCGACGTAGGCGCTCATGAAGCGGTCGAACTGGTGGCCGCCCTGGTGGGATAGCGCGATCACATCGAGGTTCGAGACCCGCGCGCGGAACTCGCGGATCAGCGTTGTCTTGCCGGCGCACTCGACGCCCTCGACCACCAGCGACGGGACGTTGCGGTGGAGCAACTCGATCATGCGGTCATCTCTCTCTCGTTGTTGAACACAGCGCAGAAGCGCGACATCGAGCCGTCGGCGATCCACTGCTCGTAGGTGCTGTGGTCCGTCTCGGAGTCCACCTCGATCCAGCCGCGGCTGACGGGGACCGCGGACACGGGGACGCCGGCGTCGATCGCCGCCTGGAGCAGGTCGGTCATCGCGGCCTGGTGGAACGACTTGGCCGAGTACCAGGGGCGCCCGTCGGCATGGGTGGCGTGGGCGTCGTAGACCTCCGTCAGAGCCTGCGTGCCGCCGGCATCGAAACGCAGAAGGCCGACGAAGCGGCCGTCGACGTCCTCCGCCCGCGGTGCGGGGTCGCCCAGGCGTGTGATGCGGTCTCCGTCGAGGCGCAGAGACTCGCTGTCCTCAGCGATCGACCCGCAGCGCGCGATCCAGTACGCGCGGAAGTCGACATCGATCGCGACGGCGACCGCGTGCGTCGACGCCATCAGCTCGCAGAGCAGGCGCGGCTCGTAGACGAGGTCGGAGTAGCAGACCAGGCAGTCGCCCTCGAACAATGCGCGCGCCTTCATGAGCGAGTCGACGGTGTTGCGGGTCGCGTAGTCGTGGTTGTCGACATTGCGCACCCCTCGCACGGCAATCTGCTCGGCGGCGTACCCACGCACCACGACAATGTCGTCAACGACCGAGCGCAGCGCGGCGATCTGGCGGTCCAGAAGCGTGCGGCCGGCGAGCTTCACGAGGCACTTTGGCTGATTGGCAGTGTGCGCACCTAGCCGGCTCCCGCGCCCGGCAGCCAGAATGATGGCCCTCATGCAAGTTCCCTTCGGCGACTGACGCGTCGCAGCATCTCGCCACCAAGCCCACCGCTGGACGGAGCACTAAGCAGGCGCTCGGGGTGCCACATGACTCCGTAAACGTCGAGCGACATGTGCTCGATCGCCTCGATCTCGCCGTCTTCGGACATCGCCGCGACGCGCATGTCGGTGCCGACGGAGGCGACCGCGTTGTCGTGGTAGCTGTTGACCGTCAACGGCGGGTTCGTCGCCAACGCTGTCGCCAGCCGGGAAGGCCACAACGCCACCATGTGCTCCGTGCCCGCGTGACGGTGACCCGGCGGCAGCGCCTTCAGCGTTCCGCCGAAATGGCAGTTGAGCACCTGCATGCCGCGGCAGATCCCGAGCAGCGGGATGCTTCCCGCGATCGCCGCATTGAGCGTCACGGCCTCGGCGATTTGGCGGCGGCCCGTGGGCGCGTGGCCGGCCGGGCGGACAGGCTCCGACCCCCCCGTCAGCACGACCAGGTCGGCGTCCTCGAGAATCGGACCGACGGCGCTGACCTCGTTGGGGAGGACCGCGACCACGAACCCGGCGTCGGAGATGAACCGCACGAGATCGGCGTCGAAGATGTCGACCGGCGTGCCGTACTCGCTCTCCCCAGTGCGCACGGCGAGAGCGACCTTTAGGGTGGTGCTCATGTGAGGGATCCGATGCGCTGGTTGATGGGGTCGAGGTCGATGCGGGTGGCGCGCGTGAGGGCGTCGAAGCGGACGCCGACGCCGATTGCGGCGGGGATCTCAAACTCGGCGCAGCGGATGGCCATGTGCGAGGCGGCGCCGCCGTAGCGGGTGATGAGGCCGGCGATACCGCGGGTGAGGACCCAGTCGAATCCAGGGTCGGCGCTCTCGATGAGCACGATCCGGTCGGTTATGTCGGCGTTGGTAGCGCCGGGCCGGACGAGGATCGGTTGCTTGACGACGCGGTTAGTGCCGCAGAAGTTCGGCTGGCTGCTGATGTAAGTGACGACGTCGAGGTCGTCTGCGCTGGTGATGATGTCGGGTACTAGGACGGTGCTGTCGGCGGCGTATTGTGCGGCGCTGGCTTCGACGAGTCTGCGCGCCCGTGTGCCCGCGTCGGCGTTGCCATCCAGCGAGAGGATCTGGCTGAGGGTCAGGTAGGACAGGTCGTTGCGGGTCAGCCCGTGAGCTTGGCCCCAGGTGGTGATGAGTTTCAGCGCGTCGCTGATCGTGCGGCTGGCGATAAACTTGGCCTCTTCACGGCCGACTATGGCGTCGGCGATGAAGCGCAGCAGCCCGTTCGCGTCGATATCCAGACCGGCCGCGCGGATGGCGGTGGAGATCTGCTCGAGTTCGTCGGCGGTCCAGACGAACGGCTCGGTCTGCGGCGGGGTCTCACGGCGGGCCCGGGCGCTGCCGAGGTACAGCTCGGGGTTCTCGTCGTAGCGCGGCGAAGTGACGTCGAAGGTCGACGGCCGCAGGTGGCCGAACTGCGCGAGCAGCGCCGGCAGGCTCAGCGTGCCGTTGGCGTAGGCATCCATCGCGTCGGCCAGCTCGCCGGCGACGGTGCGCAGGGAGCGCAGGAACGCGTCGGCGCGGTCGGCCTTGATCGTCTGGACCCGGACGAGCGCGCGCAGGAATGCCGTGCCGACGAAAGCCAGGCGGGCGATTGCGCTGAAGAGCTCAAAGCCGCGCTCGCGGGCGTCGCGGACCAGGCCCTCGACGGCGCCGAGGGGATCCTCGTGCGCGCCCTCGAGCAGCGCCAGGCGGGCGTGGTCGACGCGGTTGATTTCGGCCATGAGGTCGCCGACCGACTCCGGGTCGCCCAGGATTAGCTTCTCGGTCAGCTGGCGGATGGAGGTCCGGATGTGCTCCAGCTCGTCGGGGGTGAACGTCTCGGCGAAGCGCGCGAAGATCTCGTCGTAGGCCGGCGTGAAAGCCGTCGGGACTACGCCGAACTCGATCTTGTCGTGGAGTTGGGGATGCTCGGCGAGGTAGCTGAGCGCCTCCTCTACGAGCGCCTGCCGCAGCTCCGGGTTAAGCGTTGCGGGGAGCAGCGACGCCGCGCTGGCTCGCACGTCGATGTAGGGGTGCGCGGCGATCGTTTGCAGCAGCCCAAGCCCGACGGGCTGGTGATAACCCAGACGCGCGCGGGCCGCCCTCCACGTCTTCTGCGTGATCACGTAGTCGAACACGCTTACGGCGAGCGCGCGCGGTCGGCCGCCGATGAGCTCGGCGGGATTCCAGTCGCTCATGTCGCTGAGGACGACGATCCCGATGGCCTGCTTGTTGAACTCGGCGACCTTGGCCCGGGCGGCCTGGAAGGCCGTCTCGGCCGCGGCTGCGAGCCGGTGCTTGGAGGCGGCGACCAGCGGCCGGACCTGCAGCAAGAAAAACTCGCCGGACGTGTTAACGGCGTACTCGACGTCGAGCAACTCGTGCTCCAGCACGGACCGCAGTTCGATCACTAGCGCGATTGCGCCCGCGACGCGCGGGGGAAGGTGATCCAGCGGCGTGCCGTGGCGGACGAACATGACCTCGCTGCCGCTCGCGCCGCCCGTGACCACGTCGGTCTTGCCGGACGAGTCGCTGTTGACGACGTAGTAGGACTCGCCCGCGAGAGTGCTGCTGAAGACGACGCCACAGCTGTCGACGTCGCTCAGATGCGGCTGGACGAGCACCTGGTCAGTCATCGCTGCCACCGGTCCCGTAGGAGGCGATCACAGCCTCCACAGCGACGCGCAAGGCCAACGGGGCGTTCGTCACGCCGAGCCTCGACTCGAACGCGCCGGCGTTGGAGTGCTCGAAGGTGTCTTCGGCCTGCGCGGAACTACGCACGACGAGGATGGGGTCGGGGAACGTCGTCTGCACCTTCGCGATGACCACATGGGGATCCCGCCGCCATTCGGCGACCGTGAACGTCACCTGCGGCAGAACCTGGGCCGACAGCAGACGGCCCTCGAGGCGAGCCAGGGTTTCTGCCTTACTGTCCATCTTCGGCGCGACGGCCGCCATGCGCGACTGGCTGAGCGCGCGGCGCTCGCAGGAGTCGTTCACGACGTTCTGCGTCTTGTATTTGCGGCCCATCCGATTACGACCTTTCCCGGGCCCCTCGGGGGTGCCCTTCGGGCGCAGGATGGCAAGCCCCCAAGGGGATAACACCCCCCGACAGCCAATAAACCTCAGGCCATCCGGGGCAGATACTTGCCCCCAGATAGTGCACCCCCGGGGGCCAGGCCCAGGGTCTGCGTTGCTGGTGTCTGGGCCGGGCCGTCTGGCCCCAGATATCTGGAAGGGCCGCTCAGACGGGCAGGTGCAGGGCGATCGTCACGCTCGCCTCACCGACCCGCAGGCGCACATCGCGCGCGCCGAGAAACTGCTCGAGGGACCGGCGGCGCTCCGCGCTCAGCGGCCGGCCGGTCTCCCAAGTGCAGCGCACCGCCCCGGTCGCCGGCAGACCGCTGAGCGTCATCCGCACCTCACCGGCCGGGCAGCCGCCGCGCTGCGAGCAGACCGTCCGGGTGACCTCGGCGGCGATCTCGCCGACCCGCGCGCGGAAGCTCTCGTCCGCCAGGGCGAGCGGCTGAAAGGCAAGGCTCGGGCTGTCAAGCTCACAGCGCAGCGTCTTGCGCGGCGCTGCGCGATGCACCGCACCCTCTATCAGCAGCTCAAGGCCCGCAGCAGAGGCAGAGGCGGGTCTTCCCGCAGGCCCACTCATGATGTTGCTGATGGAGGCACCGTCACCATGCCCCAAAAACTATGGTGCATGTCAAGGATGGATGCGCTGCCGGTAGGGCAGATGAAGCTCACATGCGGTAGGTCGGCCGAGCAGTGGGAAGCCTTGAGAAGCCCTGGACAAGCGGCTTCCAGATATCTGGGGCTGGCACCTGGGAGAGATTTTACCTCCGCCTGCCTGGCGCCCGGACGCGGGGTACGCTCCCGCGCATGACGGCCCTTCAAGCCGCGACGCCTGACGCCGCTCAGCTGTCGCTGATCGTCGTGTACGACGACCTGCCCGAAGGCCTCACCGGCCGCCTTGCCATGCTGCTCCGCGGCCAAGACGCCCGCTGCCAAGCGGGACACGCCGGGCCGGCACCGCAGGTGGTCGGCACCACCGACTGGGCGAAGGCGCTGCACGCGATAGAGACGCACGACGGCGTGAGCATGCTGCTCTCAGACCTCGTCTCAGACACAGCCCCGTACGCCGACACGCCCGGCGCCCGGCTGCTGCGCCGCGTCGCCCAAAGCCCGCAGCTCGCCGGCCGCGTGATCCGCGTAGCGAACTCCAAGTTCCTGTCGGACTCGATGCTCGAGCAGATCCGCCCGTGGGTGCACGCCGCCGTCGAGCACCCCGGCGACTTCACGGAGGTGACGGGCGGCACCGACCTGCTTGTCGACCTACTCGACTACGTGCAGAACCTCGCCGCCGAAGGTGTGCCCTCACGCGCGCAGACCACGATGCGGTGCTTTCCGGCCGAAGGGACCCGCGACGAGGACGCCGTCACCCAAGACATCGTCCTGCGTGTAGCGAAGATGCGCCGGGCCTCGATCTCGCCGCTGGACGCGATCTACGTCTTCGGGATCTTCCGCGGCGACCCGTACCCGAAGATCCTCGAGCGCGTCGAAGCGGCCTACGACGCCCTGGCCCCCGAACAGCGCGAGAAGCTCAGCAGGATCGCCATCAAGAAGAACAAGGTCATGACCGTCGACGAGTTCATGAGGAACACGTCAAAGGCGCAGGTGCGCTCCCTCGCGCACCTGGCCAACGACGGCCTGGGCGCCACCCTCACCCCGGAGATGCTCAAGGCCGCCGCAACCGCCAAGGAATCGATCATCCGCACCGCGGACGTTCCGCGGCGATCCTGCCTAACCCAGGCAGAGCTCGAGCTCGCCGAAGAGATCCTCTACGCCTACAAGCTCCGCGTCGACGAGACCACCGCCCAGACCGGCACCCCGCCGACCGCGCCGGCAAGGCGCGACCTCATCGACGACGCGCTGCTGTCCGACGGGGTGCAGGACGCCTATCGCCAGATGGCCCTGGAGGCCTACAACGACGGAGAGGCCGACATCCAGAGCTTTGGGGCGCGCTTTGATCTCAGCCACGTGCTGATGTGCCTGGCCGAGGCGACCGACCGTCGCTGAGACCACGGCTACTTGCCGGGCAGGCGGAAGCTCACCGCCCCGTGCTCCCACTGCGGGTCCTTCACGCCGATCTTCTCAAGGCGCTGCAGGTGCCGGCGGATCCGCGGATGCTCCTGATCTGCGGCGCCGGGCGGCCATTTGACCGGGCTGATCTTCACGTGAAGTGACCGGGTCTGCCCGCGGAGAGACGAGGTGATCTGCAGAAAGAACTGCTGCACAGGCCGCTCGGCTTTCCAGCTGATCGGCTGATGGCTCAGCGCCTGGCGGGCGGTCAGGTCCGTCGCGGCGATCGCCATCAGCCGCGCCCGCATCCCCAAAAGCGCCGGACAGTCGACCGACGTGGCGCCGAGCGCGACTAGGTCGGGTTCTGCGACCTTGACCTCGCCAGGGTACGCACGGGCGGCGAGGACGAGCGCAAGGTCACCTAAGAGCTCCTCCAGGCCGCGGCGGAACCCCGCCACGTCGTCGACCTGCGCCGCGGCGATGCTGCCCTGGGCGCGCTGCAGCCGCTGGCACAGCGCGAGCATCTCGGGGACGACGAGGGAGATGTCGCGGCCGAGGTCGTTGATCGCGGCCGCCGGGGAGTGCGAGCCGATCATCCGGCGGGTCTCACGCACGACGACCTCCACCGCCTCAAGGCCCGCGACCGCCTCACGGTCACGTGTCTCAAGCAGCCCCTGCAGAGGCATCAGCGTCGCGCGCATCGTCAGCGGCAGATACGCGAGCGTGGCGATCTGCCGCAGCGGCGCCAGATGCATGTCGCTGCGCCAGTAGGACAGCCCAAGGCCCGCCGACCCGGCGAGCGTCAGCCCTAACGTGGTCAGCACCCCCTGGTCAAGACCCACCCGGGAGATCTCCGCGCCGTGCCAGGCGCTCAGCGCGCCGCGATGGGCGCCGGCTCCAAACCCCGACGCGAGCGACACGCCCAGGGCCAGCGTCAGGGCCAGCGCCCCGGCAGGCTCAGGGCGCTTCTCGTCGCTTGTCGACACGATCGGCCGCACGATCCCGGCGAGCGCGCTGAGCACCGCCCACGTCGCGCTCAGCGACGAGCGGTGAAGCGGCGCCCCCGACCTTGAGCACAGCCGCGTCAGCGCCATCGCCGCGTGCATCGCGGCGTGCTCGTCGAGCGCCCGGCGGCGCTTGCCGTAGATCGCGTCCCAGTCAAGGACGCCGGCCATGCCCTTGGAGTCCGTCAGCCGCGGCATCGTCAGGCACAGCCTGACGACGCCGCCGACCCGGACCGGGGGCTGCAGGACGCCGCCGAGCGCGCTGGCGGCCACCATCAAGCTATGCAGACCGCCCGTGTCACCGTCCAAGGGGAGCGGCCCCTGCTCGAGCGGACAGCCTGCGGGCAGATCGTTGCTGACCTTCAAGATCAGCTGCCCGTCCTGGCGTTCGGCGATGTGGATCTGCAGGGCCGTGAACTTCGGACTGTGACGCAGCGCGTTGCCAACACCTGCGGCGAGCACCGCGCCGACCAGGGCAAGACGCGCCGGGCTTTGCACCTGCAGCTCCTGATCGCCGGTGACCGCCACCGGGCGCCCGGACAGCAGCGGCGCGTAGTCGCTCAGCACGTCGCGGGCGACCTGCGCGACCGTCGCGACGGGCACCGGGAAACTCGCCGGTTCGCGCACCAGGTGACGTTCGCGGAACTCGGCGAGCCGGCCCTGTCGGGGCGCCGGGTAGCCGTGCACGCCGCGCAGCGCCGCGATATCCTCGTGGATCCGGGCGATCGCGCAGAGCGCCTGTGCGCGCAACCGTTCACCGGCGGGATGACGGGCGACCTGCGGGTCCTCGAGCGCCGCGAGCACCGCCGCCCGGGCGCCTCTCAGCGCGTGCACGAGCGCGCGGCCTTCACGGTCATACTCGCCGCGGCCCTCGTCCAGGCGATGCAGGATCACGTCTAGGGTCCGGGCGGTATAGGCGAGGGAGACGAGCATCGCCACCAGCGACGCGTTGGTCATGAACGTCGTCGGCGTGGCGACGTGCCGCCAGGTGCGCGGCAGCGGATCCTCGCGCGGACGCTGACTTGCCAGCGCCGCCCAGATCACGCCCTGCCCGTGCGCGACATACCGGCCGCGGTCTCGGCCGTACACCGCGCCGCATACCCCGCCGCCAGCCGCGGCCAGGGCATGCAGCGGCGAGTGGCGATGCCCGGTGACCGCGACAAGGCCGAGCGGAACCGCGCCGACCGCCGCGGTCTTCAGCGGCCAGCGGCGCACCGCGAACGGCACGGGGTCCGGCCGCACGACCAAGACGGTCCCCGCCGCCACGCACAGCGCCCCGAACGCCCCGGCGATCGTGCGTTCGTGGCGGGCGGCGTCCTTGTCGACGAGCGCCTCGACCACGGCACCGGCACCGGCGAGCACGCCGGCGCACATCAACATCCGCCACACCCCGCCCAGGTCATCGTCGCGCGGCACGTGCCGCTGACGGCGAGGCCACGGCTCCCCGGCCCGCTCAGACGCAAACACGGAGCGAAGGAGGTCCTGTGCCCGCAGCACTGTGCCTGAATCGTACTGTCGCCCGGTCGCCGGCGACGCGGCTCGGGCGGAGAGACGCACCCCCGGCAAGGTAGAGGGGTTCCGAGGTAAGAGTCTCTTCCTTCGCGCGCGCCCACGCGCGCGAGGGGACACGCCGGGCTCGAGCGCCTCGGTCCCCTCCCCTACCTCGAGCCCGTCGATGAGCTTGGCCACGCCCGCGGCGGCGGCGAGCTCGAAGACCGTGACGCCGCGGGACTGGAGCTCGCCGGAGGCGCGATCAGGTGCCCAAGGGAGCGGGCCGAGCGGGTCGACAATCCACATTGATCGAGCGTAACGCGAACACCAGAGCGCGTTACGTTGCCGCGGACACGGGAAGCATTACACCGCCCATCCAGCAGCGATCAGCTCGTCCAAACGACGCGCCGAAGCGTCCGTGAACGATTGTTCTCGGACAGCGCGCATCGTGTTCCCCGCTTAGCGTGACTTTTCGCTCCATTGTTCCTCAAGGGCCGTGTCAGAGCGCGACGGAGGCCAGGCCCGCGGCCACGGCGATCGCCGTCGACCACACGATCGCCCCGGAAGCTACGCCGAGGTCGAGGTCGTAGGCGTGGGCGACCACGAGCGTGTTGATCCCAACCGGCATCGCGGCCTGCATCAGGTAGGCGTCGGGGACGGTCACCGTGACCGCGGACAGGCCGAGCAGCAGCGCCGGCGCGGCGACCATACGCAGGCCGACGATGGTGGCGATCGGCGCCGTCAGCGGCGGGGGGAAGCGCAAGGCGCCGTCGTCGGCCTCGGCGGCGAGCGTCACGCCGAGCACGAAGAACGCGACCGGCAGCAGCCCCAGCACCGCCAGCTCGGCGACGTCGACGAGCGCGTCGGGGGCCATGACGTCGGGGGCGAGCAGCGCGGCGACCACCGCCAGCAGCGGCGGGTTGCGCGTGGCGAATGTGCGCAGCCGCTGGCCGATGGGATCGCCCCGCGTCATGAACGCAGCGGCGATCGCGAAGCCGGCGACGTAGAACATCGGGCCGCTGACGACCGCGTCGAAGGTGATCGCCGGCCCGAGCGCGTCGGGGCCCAGCAGCGCCGCGTTCAGCGGGACGCCCAGGTAGCCGGTGTTGGCCATCACGGTCGCGATGACCAGCGTGGCGGTCGCCGTCGGGCCGAGGCCCAGCACGCGGCGCGCTATCCCCCACGCCACCAGGCCGACGACCGCCAGCCCCAAGTACGCGAGCACCAGGCCGACGGCGATGCCGGTGGTCAGCTCCGTGCGCGCGACGACGAAGAACGCGATGAACGGCAGCGCGACGTAGAGCATCGCATTCAAGGCCCAGCGCGCGGCGACCTGCGCCCCCTCGCCCCAGCGCCGCTCCGCACCGACGCCTGCAGCCACCGACACAGCGATGGCCACCGTCAGCGCCAGCACCGCTACGCCGGGCGGTGGGCGCGCGCACGGTCAGGCTCGACCGGCGGTCCCGGAATGAGACGCTCCGTCGTCGCCAGTGCGCTGAGAAGGTCCTCGTTCGAGAAGCTCGGCGGCTTGATGCGGCACCATCCGCTCCGTGCGCGAGCCGGGGCCCATGGGCAGGAGGAGCGCACCCACTCGAGCCCGCCGGAGCACTCGCCGGTCGCGGGATCGCGGCGCGTGTAGTGCAGGACCTGCCCGTTGTGGATCTTGTCGCAGGGGTCGTCCGAGAGCAGGAGCTCGCGCCACTGCTCCTGCGTAAGGCGTTCGACGAGAAACCGGGCGGCCCACATGACGTCCTCGTGCGTGGTGAGGACGCAACTGCCCCCTGGGCAGTCGCGCTCAAGCGTGCGCAGGACGCGCTCGACTCGCAGGCAGACCTCTGCGAGCGACTCCCCCTCGGGCGGGCGCCAATAGCAGGGGTCTTCTCGTCGAGCCGCGAGCTCGGCGGAGAAGCGCTCGTAGCGCTCGCTCTCAGGCATCACGAAATCCGCGCGGCCCCATGACCGCTCACGAAGCAGGATGTCCTGCACCCAGCGCGCTTGCGGCAGGCGCAGGTGCGCGGCCGTTTCCCTCGCTCGCAGGTACTCCGAAGTGTAGTAGCGCGAGAACGTCGGCGAGATCTGCTTGCGGATCCACTCTCCTGCCGCCTGTGCCTGCGCGATGCCCAGGTCCGTGAGGCGCCATTCGCGGTTGAGGCGGGCGCGGAACCGCTCTGTATACGCGCTGTTGTCGCCTTGCTTGGACTGCTCGCGCGCTTCGTTGCCCTCGCTTCGACCGTGGCGGATGAACACAAGATCAACGGGCATGGGTCCCTCTTTCTGTCGGGTGACCGTCGGCGGTCACGGTCACGTCGCTGCTGATGATGATGCCCTTCACCTGGCGGTCGAAATGGCAAGCGAGGGCGTACCGCGGAACGTCCAACGCCAGCTCGGCCACGCAAGACCGTGGCATCGCGTCGGTGTACCTGCAGGGCATCGACCCCGCCGAGATCATCGCCACCTTTCACGCCCTTCGCGCCTCGGTGATCCTGGCCAGCTCCGGCTTCTGCGATGGCGGTGCGGTCAACGAGGGTACCTTCCGGATCACGCGAGGCCGGGAACCCAACGCGACGACCACGTCAAGGTCGCGATCCTTGTCGGCAGCTTGCTCGCCGCCAGCGTTGCCCGCCTGCTCCTGCGCTCACGCAATCGCATCGACGACCGCGTCCTCAACAGAGAGCCTCGACAGCGACCCCGACGGCGTACCCGACGTCGACACGACCCGGGCCTACTTGCGGGTGGTCCAGCATCCCTGGCGCCCCTTCGACCTGGGCCGTCAACGGCGACCGACGCCCCGAAGCGAACGACTTCATGAGGAAGTGCGTACTCCGCTCAGAAAATGAACGCTGAGGTTGGGTCAGGCCGCCTCCGCGAGTGGTTGGAGGGTGACCTTGTGGCCCGAGGCGTTCGCGTTGGCGGATCGCGCGTCGGCGGGCGATGAGGATGGGCCGACGGGTGGCGTGCAGCAGCCCGTAGGTCACGCTGCCCAAGGGCGTCGAGCGGATCGCCATTTCGATCGCGTTCGGTCATGTCGGGGCCACAGCGCTCTCGAGTCGGGGGATCACCATTGCCTTCATGATGACGTCCCGGTCGCGACGCGAGGCCCGCGGGCGCGTGCTCTCGACGAGACGGCGGGCCCGGTGGCGTCGCCGGCGCCACTACCAGCCGATCAGCGCTGTCCTGCTGGGCGGCACGACCGCCGCCCTCGCCAAGAAGGCGGGCTGCCCGCTGCTCGTCACGCCGCGCGGAACGCGCTTTGACCTGATCGCTTGACGGCCGACGCTCAGACGGCGGTGCGGACCGTGGAGATCAGCGTGGCGGTGCGGGGCGCGTACCCCGGTCGGGCGGGCGGGCGCGTAGGGAGCCGGCGTGTGCTCGCGCGGACGGGTCGCGGCGAACCTTCACGAGGCTCGCGATCGTCGTGACGGTGAGCACGACGGCGATCACGAGCAGCGAGGTCGTCGTGGAGATCTCGGGCACCTTGTCGCTCTGCAGGTGGCCCCAGTGCAGCGCGAGCTTGAAGCCGATGAACGCGAGGATCAGCGATAGGCCGGTCGAGAGGTAGACGAGCCGGTCAAGCAGGCCGGTGACGAGGAAGAACAGTGCGCGCAGCCCGAGCAGCGCGAACGCGTTGGCCGCGAAGACGATGTACACCTCCTCGGTGACGCCGAAGACGGCGGGGATGGAGTCCAGCGCGAACAGGATGTCCGTGCTGCCGATCGCCACGAGCACGAGAAACAGCGGCGTGAACATGCGCCGCCCCTCGATGTGCGTGACGAGCCTGCCGGCGTCGTAGTCCTCGCTGACGGACAGCCGCCGGCGCGCGAAGCTGACGAGCGCGTTGTCCTCCAGCGACGGGTCCTGGTCGCGGTGGCGGAACAGCTGGACGGCGGTGCCGAGCAGCAGCAGCCCGAACAGCAAGAACATGAACGAGAAGGCCTGCAGCAGCGCGGCGCCCAGGACGATGAAGATCACGCGCAGGACGAGCGCGAGGACGATGCCGATGATGAGCACCTTCTGCTGGTGCTCACGCGGCACCGCGAACGTGCTCATGATGATCACGAAGACGAAGAGGTTGTCGACCGACAGGCTCTTCTCGACGATGTACCCGGCGAAGTACTGCCCGCCGAACTCCCAGCCCGCGATCGAGCCGAAGACCACGCCGAAGCCG
>JBBQBV010000001.1:0-79850 GCA_038318085.1 Solirubrobacterales bacterium | reverse complement strand
GGGCGACCCGATCGCCACGGACTAGATCGACCTCAATCCAGAGCGTTTCCGCGGGTGCGGCAGGTAGGCTGCTGCCCAGATGCCCAGCCTGCAGACCTCAGCCTTCGATCGCTTCGCGATCGGGTTCGACCTGCGCGATCGTGAACGCCTGCACGAGCTGTGGGATCAGGTCATCGACTCCGGCCAGTGGTCGCACGGCCCGATGAACGCGGCCTTCGAAGCGGCCTGGAGCGCGTACAACGGGGCCGCGAGCGTCGCCACCGGCGGCTGGGCCGGCGGCGCGCTGGCCGCGCTGCGCTTCGCCGAGGTCGCCGGAAAGCCGGTGCTGTGCCCCTCCAACACCTTCATGGCCACGCCGCTGGCGATCCTCAACGCCGGGGGCGAGCCGGCCTTCGTCGACTGCCGCCGCGACGACCTGTGCGTCGACTACGACGCGTTCGTGCAGGCGGCGGAGCGCGTCTCACCGGCGGCCGCCGTGCTCGTGCACATCGGCGGGCACATCGCCTTCGACACGCAGCGCATCGCCGCCTACTGCCGCGACCAGGGGATCTTTTTGCTCGAGGACTGCGCCCACGCCCACGGCGCCGACTGGGACGGCGCCCGGCCCGGGACCTTCGGGGACGCCGGGGTCTACTCCTTCTACGCCACGAAGACGATCTCGACCGGCGAGGGCGGTGTCCTGGTCTCCACCGACGAGGACCTCATCGCCTACGCGCGCGCCTTCTGCGACTACGGCAAGCCCGACTACGACGTGCAGGGCCTGAACTTCCGCATGAGCGAGTTCACCGCCGCGCTGGCCCTGGTGCAGACCGAGCGCTTGCCGGAGATCGTCGCCGCCAAGAACCGCGTGGCGCGCGAGATGCTCGACGAGCAGCACCCGCATCGACTCAGGCTCCCGCCAGGAATGACCTCGGGTCTGTACAAGTACGTCGTGTTCTCAGCCATCGAGCGGTCCACGGGCAAGGTCTACGACCAGCCCTGCCACCGGCTGATGGGGACCGGAGAAGACCTCCCGAACACGGACTGGGTGGCCGACAACCACTGGTGCGTGCCGCTCTACTACCACTCGGAGGCCGCCTCGTGAGCCGCGTTCTCGTCACAGGTGGGGCCGGCTTCATCGGCTCGCACGTCGTCGACTACCTGCGCAGAGCCGGCCACGAGCCGGTCATCTACGACCTGCGCGGGTCGCCGTGGCACGAGGACGCGAAGGTCGAGACCGTGATCGGTGACCTGTGCGACACCGACGCGCTGACCGCCGCCATGCGCGGCTGCCACGCCGTCGCCCACCTCGCAGCCGCCGCCGACGTCGACGAGGTGACCAGGAACCCGCTCGCCTCCGAGCGCATCAACGCGCGCGGAACCGCCTCGGTGCTCGAGGCCGCGCGCCAGGCCGAGGTCAGCCGCGTCGTGTACGCCTCGACGATCTGGGTCTACTCCGACGCGGACGCCGCGACGGTCGACGAGGACGCCGCGCTGCATCCGCCGTGTCATCTCTACACCGCGACGAAGCTGGCCGGCGAGCTGTACTGCAAGTCCTACGCGGAGCTCTACGGCCTCGAGTACACGATCCTGCGCTTCGGCATCCCGTACGGCCCCCGGGCGCGTCCGGCCGCCGTCGTGCCCGCCATGGTCGGCCGCGCCCTCGCCGGCGAGCCGCTGACGATCGCCGGCGACGGCCTGCAGACGCGGCGCTTCGTCTACGTCGAGGATCTCGCGCAAGGCGTCGTCCGCGGGCTTGCCCCGTGCGCCTCCAACCGCATCTACAACCTCGTCTCCAGCGAGGACGTCTCGATCAGGCGCGTCGCCGAGACGGTCCGCGCGGCCGTCGGCGACACGGAGATCGTCTACACGCCGGGACGCTCGGGCGACTTCGGCGGCGTCGAGGTCGACGGGTCCCGCGCCGAGCGCGAGCTGGGCTGGACGGCGTCGACGAGCTTCGAGGAGGGCGTGCGCCGCTACGTGGCCTCCGTGCGCGACCAGACTCCGAGCCCGGCCGCGGTTCCGGTCAAGGCGGCAAGAGAGCGCCGCGCGGTCGTCACCCTCGCCCACCTCCGCGGCGTCGCCGTGCCCCTGGCGCTGCTCGGGGTGATCGTCGCCTTCGCGTCGGCCGCAGGCTCACCCGAGCAGGTGCTCGACAAGACGCCGCTTGCATTCATCGCCATGGCGATCGCCCTGCCGCTGGCGCTCGTGAGCCTGCTCGACTGGGCACCCTCCGCGCTCAAGCGGCTGCGCACCACGTTCTGGTGCCTGTCCGGCGTTCTGCTCGTCGCCCTGCTCGCGCCGCTCCCCGGCACGGTCGACGACTCCGCGCACAGCCATCCGGCCGTCGTGCTGCTGCTGGCGGCCTCGAGCGCGCTGGCGGCGGCGTTGGCGACGGCCGGCCCGCGGCCGGCCTGGCGCGATCGCCTCTCCGACTAGTTGGGCTGTCCGCTGCGCGAACGGTCTCGGGGGCGATGAAAATGGGCGATGATTGGGGGGTCGCCCGTGAACGCCGTTCTGCTCTTGGTGCCGGTGAGCCCGAGGCTAGTTTGGTGTGTGGGTCTCCCCGGAGCTCCGGATTGTTGCCATGAGCACGCCTGTCAGACTCGCTTGTTCTCTGAGGCCCGTGGGCGGCGATTGTGTCGATCGCGTTCTCGGAGGTCATGTCAGATGGAGACGGTGGTCGAGCGCCCGGGGGCGCTTGATGTTCACAAGGCACAGGTGACGGCGTGCGTGCGCGCGCCTGGTGAGGGCGGTGTGCGTGCGCAGCACGTCGCGGAGTTCCCGACGACGGTCGCGGGATTGTTGACGTGCCGGGACTGGCTCGCGGCGCACGCGGTGACGCAGGTCACGATGGAGGCGACCGGCGTGTACTGGAAGCCGGTATGGGCGATCCTTGAGGACGACTTTGAGTTGCTGTTGGTCAACGCGCGTCACGTCAAGCAGGTCCCGGGCCGCAAGACCGATATCTCCGATGCGGCGTGGTTGTGCCAGCTCGCCGAAGCGGGCCTGCTGAGGGCGAGCTTCGTGCCGCCCAAGCCGATCCGGACGCTGCGCAACCTGACGCGGTATCGCAAGACGCAGATCCAGGAGCGTGCGCGTGAGGCCAACCGGCTGCACAAGGCGCTCGAGGACACCGGCATCAAGCTCGACTGCGTCGCGAGCGACATTCTCGGCAAGTCAGGCCGGGCGATGCTCGACGCGCTCGTCGGCGGCACCACCGACCCGGAGGTGCTCGCCGATCTGGCCCGCGGCCGGATGCGGCAGAAGATCCCCGCGCTCAGAGAAGCGCTCGAGGGCCGCTTTGACCGCATGCACGCCCTGTGGATCGGCGCGATCCTGTCCCACATCGACTTCCTTGACGAGCAGATCGCGTCGCTGACCGACGCGATCGGGGAGCAGATCGCCCCTTTCGAGCGGGCCGTTGAGCTGCTGTGCACCATCACCGGCGTTCAACGGCGCACCGCCGAAACGATCATCGCCGAGATCGGCGTCGACATGAGCATCTTCCCCTCGGCCAAAGAGCTCGCGTCGTGGGCTGGGCAGTGCCCCGGCAACCACCAATCGGCCGGCAAACGCCGCTCCGGCCGGACCCGCAACGGATCCAAGTGGCTTGACTGGGCGCTCGAAGAAGCCGCGCTGGCCGCGACGCGTTCCAAGGACACCTACCTCGCGGCCCAATACGCCCGCCTCCGGCCGCGCCGCGGCCACAAAAAAGCGCTCGGCGCCGTCAAACACTCGATCATCGTCGCGTGCTGGCACATGCTCACCACCGGCGAGGTCTACCACGATCTCGGCGGCGACTACTACCAACGCCGCGACCCCGAACGCCAGACCAAACGCCTGCTCGCCCAGCTCGAACGCCTCGGACACACCGTCACGCTGCAGGAGGCCGCCGCATAGGGCTCAAGCGTATTTTCCTGTCAGAGCAGCCCGCGCGCGGTCAAGTGGGGCAGCACGAGGTCAAGCGCGCCGACCGTGGCGCGCCAGGACCCCGGTTCGCTGTAGTCATCGGCGTCGTGCAGCAGGATCACGTCACCGGGAGTGAGGCCGTCGAGCACCAGGGCGGCGACGCCGGCGGGCGACGCCGCGCGCGCCCAGTCGCGGCCCCAGTGCGTCCACAGCAGCGGCTGCCAGCCGCGCCGGCGCACCTCGGCCACGAGCGCGAGGCTGAAGACGCCGAACGGCGGGCGGTACAGGCGAGGCTCGGCGCCGGTGGCGGCCGCGATGACCTCGTGGGCACGGTCGAGGTCCCGGCGCAACGCGCCCGGCGCGACGCGCAGCGCCAGGCGGTGGCGGTACCCGTGCACGGCGATCACATGGCCGCGGTCGGCGATCTCGCGGGCGAGGCCGCGGTCGCGCTGCACCTGCTCGCCGATCAAAAAGAACGTCGCGCGCACGCCTGCGGCCTGGAGGCGGTCCAGGACGGCCGGCGTGCCCTGCGGATGCGGGCCGTCGTCGAAGGTCAGCGTGACCGTCTCCCCCGGCACGCGTCGCGCGACGCCCAGCGCCGCCGCCACCGCGGGCACGACCGGGGCCAGGGCGGGAGCCGACCAGGCCACCGCGGCGGTGGCGGCCGAGAGGCCGAGGGACGGGCGCATGCGTGACATGGTCCCACTGGGCATGGCCGTGGCGACCGCCGCCGCCGTCAGCTTCGAGGCCGCCTACCTGCTGCAGGCGCTCGAGGCGCGCAACGTCTCCAAGGATCTGCGCGCGGCGGGCGTGCTCGTCTACCTGCTGCGGCGCCGGCGCTGGCTGGCCGGCCTGGCCCTCGCGGGCGCCGGCGCGGTGCTGCAGGTGCTCGCGCTCACGATGGCGCCGCTCACGGCCGTCCAGCCCACGCTCGCGCTCGGCGTCGTCGCGCTCGTGGCGCTGGGCGGGCGCGTGCTGGGCGAGCCCGCGAGCCCTGCGGACCTCGTTGCCGCGCTCGTCCTCGCCGGGGGAATCGTCTCACTCGGCCTGGCGGGCGCCGGCGTGCAGGCCGAGCCGATCGCGGGTCCCACCGCGGCGATCGCCCTCGGCGCCCTCGGGGCGATCCTCCTGCTCGCGCTGGCGCGGCGCGGGGCCTCCCCGTTGCTGCTGGTCATCGGCGCCGGCGCCGGCGACGCCCTCGCCGCCCTCGCGGCCAAGCGGATCGCCGACAGCTTCGAGATCGCGGCCGTCCTGACCGGCCTGGGCTGGCTTGTCATCGCGGCCGCCGGGGTCGTCGGCGGGCTCTCGGTCGAGATGGCCGCCGTCCGCCGCTGGCCGGCGACGCGCGTCGGCCCGTTCGTGCTCATCTGCCAGACGACGGTGCCGGTCCTGCTCGCGCCGGTCGCGGCGGGCGAGAACTGGTGGCCGCGCGCGCCCTACGTCGCCGTCGGCCTGCTGCTCGTGGGCCTCGGCGGCTGGCGCCTGGCCGCGTCAGCCGGGCTGCTGGAGCGCGGCGAAGCGCCCGAGCATGACGTCGGCGGCCGCCGGCAGGTCGAACCATGAGGCGTCGGGCTCGGCCGGAGCGTCCAGCGCCGCGCGCAGCTCGAGGCGCAGCTGCTCGCGGTCCCCGGCGACCGCGGCGAGCCCGGAGCGCCGGTAGGCCTCGTTGTTGACCCGGATGTGGCCCCGGCCCCAGCCGTAGGAGATGACGCGGCAGCCGCAGACGAGCGCCTCGAGCACCGTCAGCCCGGCCGTGGAGTGCACGAGCACGTCGGCGGCCGCCATCAGCTCCGGCATCCGGTCGGTGAAGCCGAAGGGCCGGACGCGCGGGTCGTCCGGCAGGCGGGCCCGCAGCGCATCGTTGGTGCCGCACAGCACGGGCACCGTGGCCGCCGGGTCGGTCTCGAGCGCCGTCTGAACGGCGCCCTCGACGTCCCCCACCCCCCAGCCGCCGCCGGAGACGAGCACGACCGCGCCGGCGGCCGGCAGCCCGAGCGCCGCGCGCGCCGCGGCGCGCGCGGGCGGCGCGTCGAAGCCGGTCGAGTTGAAGCCGCGCACCGCCACGACGTCCGCGCCCGGGCCGGCGACGGCGCGCACCTCGGCGATCGCCTCGGGGTGCGTGACTAAGTGCAGGTCCACTCCCGGATGCGACCACCAGTGCATCGCAGCAAGATCCGTGATGGCCGCGACCACCGGGACGCGGAGGCGCCCGGCCTGGCGCAGGCGGCCGAGCGGCTCGGTCACCCCCGGCCAGGTGGAGACGACGGCGTCGGGCGCGCGGTCGGCCAGCAGGCGCAGCAGCGACGGGCCGCCCGCCGTCTGGATCAGCCGCCCGGCGAGGTGCCGCGTCGGAGCGAGCCGCAGGCCGAGGAAGTGCTGGACGTCGAAGAGCCGGTTGCGCAGGTCGGAGTCAAAGACCGTGCCGCTTCTGATCGTCCGCTCGACGACGGGCCCCATGGCCGCCAGGCCGTCGGCGACCTCGGCCCGCAGCCCGCGCGCGACGAGGGCGTCGGCGAGCAGCTGGGCCGGGAGGTCGTGGCCGGCCCCGATCGAGGCGCTGAGAATCAGGACGCTGGGCACGGGTCGCAGACTACGATCGGTACAGATGCCCGTCCTTCTGCTGGCCGGCATGGCGCTGCTCGTGCTGGTCAACGGCTTCTTCGTCGCGGCGGAGTTCGCCTACGTCCGCGCCAACCGGGCCCGGCTCGAGCACCTCGCCGCCGAGCATCGCGGCGCGCGCGTCGCGACCAAGCACCTCGAGGAGATCTCGCACTACCTCGCGGCCTGCCAGTTCGGCATCACCCTCGCCTCGCTGGGCATCGGCTTCCTCGCCGAGCCGGCCGTCGCCGCGCTCGCCGACCCGCTGCTGGGCGGGGTCGCCTCGCACGGCCTCGCGGTCGCGATCGCCCTGTTCTTTGCCTACGCGCTCTCCACCGCGGCGCACATCACGGTCGGTGAGCAGGTCCCGAAGCTGTTCGCCATCGCCAACGCCGAGGAGGTCGCGCGCCGCGTCGCCCTCCCGCTCGCCGGCTTCGCGAAGGTCTTCGGCCCCGCGATCGGCGCCCTCGACGCCGCGTCGAACGCGCTGCTGGGACCCCTCGGCGTCAAGCAGGGCGTCGCCGAGGCCGGGGCGACCCCGCAGGACGTCAAGCAGCTGATCGCCGCGTCGCTGGCCGGCGGCGGGCTCGCGCGAGACGAGGCGGAGATGCTTTCGGGCGTGTTCCGGCTGTCTGAGCTCGAAGCGCAGCGGGTCATGACGCCGATGCCGGCCGTCGTCGCGGTGCGCACCGACGAGCCGCTCGAGGTCGCCCTCGACCGCTGTCTGGAGACCGGCCACACGCGCCTGCTCGTGCGCGACCGCGACGGCTCGCCGGTGGGGTCGGTGCACGTCAACGACCTGATCCGCGCGCTCCGGCGCGCGGAGGACGTCCTGCCCCGCGACCTGGCCCGTCCGGCGCCGGTGGTGCCCGAGACGCGCCGGCTGGACGACCTGCTGGCCGACCTGCAGCGCGTGCGGGCCTCGATGGCCGTGGTCGTAGACGAGTACGGGCGCACGGCCGGCATCGTCACCGTCGAGGACATCGTCGAGGAGGTCGTCGGCGAGATCACCGACGAGACCGACCCGGCCGTCGCGGCCGTGCGGTACCTGCCCGACGGCGCGCTGTACGCGCGCGGCGACGTCCCGCTGGATGACCTCGCCGACGACCACGACATCCACCTGCCGCCGTCGGAAGGCGTCGTCTCCGTGGGCGGCTGGGTGTTCGACCGCCTCGGGCGCCTGCCGCGCCGGGGCGACGTCGTCGACGGCGGGGAGCACCGCGTCGCGGTGGACACGGTCAGCGAGAACCGCGTCGAGTCCGTGCACATCTCCAGACCGGGCCCGGCGACGCCGTGATCAAGGTCAGCGTCGTGGTCCCGGTCTACAACCCGGGGCCCAACCTAAACGACCTCGTGCGCTCCCTTCTCGCGCAGTCCCTGCCGGCGGACGCCTACGAGGCGATCTTCGTCGACGACGGCTCCACGGACGGCACCGGCGAGCGCCTCGACGCCCTCGCCGCCGAGCACGCCGTGCTGCGCGTGCGGCACATCCCCAACTCGGGCTGGCCCGGGCGGCCGCGCAACGTCGGGACCGACCTGGCCCGCGGGGAGTTCGTCTACTACGTCGACAACGACGACTGGCTGGGGACCGAGGCGCTCGAGCGCCTGTACGACCGCGCCGTCGCCGACGGCGCCGACGTCGTCATGGGAAAGGTCGTCGGCCACGGCAAGTTCGTCGCCCGCGAGCTCTTCGAGGCCAACCGCAGCCGCGTCTCGCTGGCCTGGGAGCCACTGGTCCGGCTGCTCTCCCCGCACAAGCTCTTCCGTCGCGCCTTCCTGGCCGAGCACGGCATCCGCTTCCCCGAGGGCCGCCGCCGCCTGGAGGACCACGTCTTCGTGATGCGGGCGTACTTCGCGGCCGGCGACCGGATCTCGATCCTGGCCGACTACAGCTGCTACCACTGGGTCCTGCGCGGCAAGGAGACCAACGCCTCCTGGAACCGGATGGAGCCGGTCGGCTACTACGACAACCTGCGCGAGGTGCTCGACATCGTCGAGGCCAACACCGCGCCTGGGCGCGAACGCGATCGTCTGCTCGCGCACTGGTATCGCGCCAAGGCGCTCGGCCGCATGGACGGCGCCGTCTTTGTGCGCCGCGACCGCGACTACAACCGCGAGATCTACGACGCGGTGCGCCGGGTCACACTCGAGCGCTTCGCGCCCGAGGTCGACCGCTTCCTGCCCTTCGGCCTGCGGATGCGCTCGCACCTCGTGCGCGCCGACGACCTCGAGGGCATCTACGCGCTGGCGGAGTTCGAGGCGGGCCTGCGAGCGCGCGTCCGGGTGACGGAGCTGCGCGACGTCCCCGGTGGCGTCGAGGTCGCCCTCGAGGGCCGCCTGCGCGGCGAGGGGGCGCGGCTCGTGTACCGCCGCGACGGCGACCGCCTGCTGTGGGAGCCGCCGAAGGCGCTGCGCGAGCGGCTCGCCGACGCGGACCTCGACGCGACCAAGTCGGTCCCGCGCGGCCATGCGCAGGCGCTCGTGCGCTCCGTGGCAGACCAGACCGAGCACCTGCTCCCCGTCGAGGGCCGGGTGCGCCTCGACGAGGGCGATGCGGGCCTGGTCACCCCCGTCGTCGTCGCCGCCGCGCGCCTGAAGGCGGCGACGGCCGCCGTCGGCCTACCGCTGGCGAGCGGCGAGTGGCAGCTCGTGGTGCCCGTGCGCATCGGCGGCTTTCACGGCACGGCCATGACCGTCAAGCGGGTCCTGCCCGACGGCAGCGAGACGCGCCGCGCGCCGCTGACCTTCGCCGTGGGCGCGGACGGCGCCCTGCAGGGCCCGTCGTGGGCGCGCCGTCACCTCTCGGGCCGCGCGCCGGGCCTGGCGCGGGCGCTCAGACGCGCCAGCCGAGGCGCGCGCGGCGCGGGAGGCCGCTGAGGTCGCCGAAGTCCCGGCGCAGCAGCTTGCGCAGGTTCTTGACGCCCTCCTCGCGCTGAAGCGACGCGCCGCGGGCCCGGCGCAGGACGCGCCAGACGGCGTCGTTGTCGAGCACGGTCTGGGGGTCGACGGCGCCGTGGCGCTCGAGCACGGCGGCCGGGACGTCCTGCGGGTCCGGCTGGACGATGTCCGCGACGATCTCGTCGTAGTGGTCAGCGAGGACGGTGCTCTCGCGGTTGAGGCCGAACACGAGCAGCAGCCCGGAGGGCTCCGTGTCGACCTTGAGCATCGGGAGGTCCGGGCGGTACTTCTGGAGCACCTGCATGACCTTGTAGACGTCGCCGGTCCAGGCGCGCGTCTCGCGGTCGCGGGCCGCCCACTCGGCCTCGCGGGGGAAGACGTCGTCGAAGACCACGACGCTGAACCAGCGCGACAGCCGCTCGACGTTGATGAAGTCGCGCAGCGCGCTTTCAGCAAGGTGCAGGCCGTCGATGAACGACAGGGTCACGGCGCGGCGATCGAAGTGGCGCAGGGGCCTGGCGCGCGCGAAGAAGTCGTCGCTGGTCTGCCGGTAGATGCGCGCGCCCTCTCCCAGCTCGGTCCTCACGCGCGGCTTGGGGTCGACGCCGATCGCGGCGCGCGGTGCGAGCGCGAGGCTGTCGCCGTGGCGCACGCCGATCTCCAGGTAGGTCGGCGGGTCGAGCGTGCGCTGCAGCGCGGCGAGGAAGTCGAGG
Source organism: Solirubrobacterales bacterium (assembly GCA_038318085.1). Classification (GTDB taxonomy): domain Bacteria; phylum Actinomycetota; class Thermoleophilia; order Solirubrobacterales; family Solirubrobacteraceae; genus DATLGB01. The sequence goes on along the minus strand of JBBQBV010000001.1, from coordinate 69,750 downwards.
TAGAACATGTCTGGGCGCAGATACGCTATCGCCGTGCGTGTCGAGATCCTCGACGGGCGCTGGTTGCGCGTGCTCGATGCCGACGGAGCGGCGTTCGAGGTCCCGCTGGCGACGGCCGACGGCGAGCTCGACGTCGTCGTGGGCTCCGACGTCGCGCTGCCCGGCCCCGTGGTCGTCCCCCGTGGTGACGGGCTCATGCGCCTGCGCCCGTACCGCAGCGCGGCGGGGCGGCTGGCGGTCGCGGCGCGCCCGCTCCCGCCGCACGCCGAAGTGCGCCGGATCGCCCTCGACGGCTCCGACCTGCTGCTGAGCGCCCAGCCCGACGGCCCGGTGACGGCGCGGCGGCGGTCCGACGGCGCCGAGGTGCTCGATCCGCACACCAACGGCCGCCTGGACCTGACCGGCCTCGCCGACGGCGTCTGGGACCTGCGCGTCGGCGGTCGCCGCGCGGGCCGCCACCTCGACGGCGTTCCGGACAAGCGCACGGCCGTCGTCCTGCCCGCCCACGGCCGCGCCCAGCCGTACTTCACGCGGGAGAACAACCTCTCGGTGCGCGTCGGGGACCCGCCGGACGAGGCCGAGCGGCCCGACCCCGACGAGCCCTCGGAGTCCCGCCGCCGGCGGCGGCTCGGCCGGCTCGCCGTCGCCGTGCACCGGCTCGCGCTGCGCTGCGTGCGTCCGCGCCCGGCACCCGCGGGGCCCGAGCGCGTCCACGTCCTGCTCCTGCACGCCTACGGCATGGGCGGCACCATCCGCACGACGCTCAACCTCGTCGAGGGCCTGGCCGCCCACCACGAGGTCGAGCTGGTCAGCCTCGTCCGCCGCCGCGACACGCCCTTCTTTCAGTTCCCGGACGGCGTCGCCGTCACCGACGTCGTCGACGAGCGGGGCGGGCGCCGACGCGGGCTGCCGAGCCTGCTGATCCACCCCGACGACTACGCGTTCCCCTGGAGCCGCCTGCGCACGGACCTGGCGCTGCTGCGCCGCCTGCGCACGATGCGCGGGACGCTGATCACCACACGGCCGGCCTTCAACCTCCTCGCCGCCCGCGCCGCCGGCCCGGGACTGACGGTCATCGGGCAGGAGCACCTCAACTTCGGAGCCCACCGGCCCGCACTGGCGCGCGACATCCGGCGCGGCTACGGCGGGCTCGACGCGCTCGCAGTACTCACGGAGGGCGACCGGCGCGACTACGCGGGGACGGCGCCGGTCGTGGAGCTCATCCCCAACGCGGTCCCGCGCCTGGGAGGCGGCCGCTCGGCGCTGGACGCCACGGTCGTCGCGGCGGCCGGGCGGCTGAACTCCCAGAAGGGCTTTGACCGGCTCATCCCGGCGTTCGCGCCGGTCGCCGCCGCCCACCCGGACTGGCAGCTGCGCATCTACGGGGCGGGCCCCGCGCGCGAGCGCCTGCGCCGGCTGATCGTCGAGCACGGGCTGCACGACAACGTCTTCTTGATGGGTCAGGCCCACCGGCTGGGAGAGGCCCTCGCGCAGGCGTCGTTGTTCGTGCTCCCCTCGCGCTTCGAGGGCTTCGGGATGGTGCTCGTGGAGGCGATGAGCAAGGGCGTGCCGGTCGTCAGCTTCGACTGCCCGCGCGGGCCCAGCGAGATCATCTCCCCCGGGGTCGACGGGCTCCTGGTCGACAACGGGGACGTCGCGGGGCTCGGCGCCGCGCTGCTCGGGCTCGTGGAGGATCCGGAGCGGCGGCGGCGATACGGTGCGGCGGCGCTGGAGAAGGCACGGCGCTTCGACCTCGCCCCGGTCGCGGAGCGCTGGGAGGCGCTCCTGACACGCCTATAGCCTCTGCCGCCGTGTCGAGCCCCGTCACCGAGCCGCTGCCCGCTCCCGCCACCGTACCGGCGGGCGCGCTGACCGGCGTCCTGTTCGCAACCGCCCCGGGCGGCCCGGATGGCGGCCCGGCCGCCGCGTTTGCCTGGGAACAGACGACGCTCGTGGCGCGGCTCGCCGGGCAGCTGGCCGCCCTCGGGGTCCGCGACCTGCACGTCGTCGTGCGCCGGGCCCATCCCGCCGTCAGCGCCCAGGCCCTCGGCGCGACCGTCCACGTCAGCGAGGACGCCGCCGGCGATCTGCGCGTGGTCGCCGCGCTCGCGGGCCGCGGCAGCGGCGGCATGGTCGTCGCCGACGCCGACATCGTCACCCAGCGCGAGGCGCTGGCCGGGCTGCTCGCCAACCCCAGCCTCGCCACGGGCATCCTCGCCACGGCCGGCAAGATCGCCCGCCCGTTCGGCTACCGCACGCGCACGCGGCGCGGGCGCGTGGTCAGCGCCGCCTCGCCGTTTCACACGACCGCCGACCCCAACCACACCTTCCTGGGCGTCCTCAAGGTCGCCCCGGTGGACCGCGCGCGGCTCGCCGAGCTGGCCGGCGAGCTGGCGGCGCTGCGCGCCGTGCCGCCCGAGTCCTGGCGCTACGAGCTCGACGTCGCCAAGGCCGGCTCGTGGAGGCTCGCCGTCGCCCGCATCCGCCGCCAGGACGCCGAGCGCGCCGGGCTTGACGCCGATGACAGGGAGGCCGAGGCCGACCCGGAGACCGACGCCGCCCTCGCGCCCGACGACGCCGAGGAGTCCTTGGAGGACCGGTTCAACCGCCAGGACCCGGCGAACGTGGACCTCGACGAGGCCGACAGCGCGGAGCTGGCCCGGCAGATGGTCGCCGCCGCCGAGGAGATCCCGGCGCTGTTGCTCGTCGCGCTCGTGCGCGACGGCACCCAGGTCGGCAACTCGTTTTTGCGCTCCCTGTTCTGGGCGCGGCCGCTGTCGCCGGAGGCCGTGGCCGCCGCGCGCGAGCGCATCGCCGCTCACGACGAGGAGGCCGAGCTGCTGCGCTCGGCGGTCAAGGCGTCCGACGGCTTCTTCACGACGTTCTTCGTCAGCCCGTACTCGAAGTACCTCGCGCGCTGGTGCGCCCGGCGGGGCCTGACCCCGAACCAGGTCACGGTCTTCTCGGTGCTCATGGGCTTCGTGGCCGCAGCGTGCTTTGCCACGGGCGAGCGCTGGGGACTGGTCACGGGCGCCGTGCTGCTGCAGCTCGCGTTCACCTTCGATTGCGTCGACGGCCAGCTCGCCCGCTACACGCGGCGATTCTCGAAGTTCGGGGCGTGGCTGGACTCGATCTTCGACCGCACCAAGGAGTACGCCGTATTCGCGGGCCTGGCGCTCGGCGCCACCCAGAGCGGCGACGACGTGTGGGTGCTCGCGTGCGCCTGCCTCGCCCTGCAGACCGCGCGTCACGCGGTCGACTTCTCCTATCCGGCGGTACAGCAGGAGATCATCGGCGGCGTCGACCACGCCCCGCTCGACGTCCCCGGCGACGGCTTCGGCCTCAACACGCCGGTGTGGCTGCGCTCGGCGCCGCTCGCGCGCGAGGAGCGGCCCGCCCCGGTCCCGCGGAGCCCGCTGCACCGCGCCGTGCGCTGGTGGCGCCGGCTGGGGCGCCGCCGCCGCGTCGTCTGGGTCAAGAAGATGATCCAGTTCCCGATCGGCGAGCGCTTCGCCGTGATCTCGCTGTCGGCGGCGCTGTTCACCCCCCGGGTGACGTTCATCGTGCTGCTGAGCTGGGGCGGGTTCGCCACCGCCTACATCCTCGGCGGCCGGCTGCTGCGCGCGCTGCGCTCGCAGGCTGCGGTGGCGCCGGCGGGCGGCGGGCGCGGCCGCATCGAGCTCTACCGCGACGACGGGCCGCTCGCCAAGCGGCTGCGGATCGGTCTCCCGGCCGTGCCGATCGCGCTGATCGGCGCCGGCGCGGTGCCGCTGCTCGTCAACCTGGTCGTCAACGGCGACCGGACGTCGCACGTCGGCGCCGTCCTGGTCGTCGCCTGGCTCGTCCTCACGGGCGGTGCGTCGGCGCACAGCCCCCATGTCGACCGCCTGCGCTGGCTGGTCCCGCCCGCCCTGCGCGCGGCGGAGTTCGCGACCATCACCTGGCTGGCGACGCTGGACGGGCGCCTGGCCGTGCCCGCCGCCTTCGCGCTGCTGTGCGCGGTGTGCTTTCGCGAGTACGACCTCGTCTACCGGCTGCGCCACCACGGGACGGAGCCGCCGGCGCTCGTCTCGGCTCTCGGGCTGGGCTGGGACGGGCGGATCGTGCTGGGCGTAATCCTGCTCGTGGCGGGCGCGCTGCCGGCGGGCTACTGGGTCGCGGCCGCGTTCTTCGCGCTGCTGTTCGTCGGCGACGCGGTGCGCACCTGGACCACGGCGGGCCGCGCGGCGCGCGTCGACGTCTCCGACGACACCGACGAGGAGGAGGGCGGATGATCGGCATGGTCCTCGCGGCCGGTGCCGGGCGCCGGCTGGCGCCGTACACGGACACGCTGCCCAAGACGCTCGTGCCGGTGGACGGCGACCGCACGATTCTCGACGTCTGCCTGGCCAACTTCGCCCGCGCCGGCCTCACGGACGTCGTGGTGGTGACCGGGTACAGGGCGTCGGCGCTGCTCGAGCGCCGGACCGCGCTGGAGGCCGAGCACGGGGTCAGCCTCGAGCTCGTCGTAAACGACAAGGCCGAGGTGTGGAACAACGCCTACTCGCTGTGGTGCGCGCGGGCGCATTTTCACCGCGGCGTCGTCCTGGTCAACGGGGACACGATCGCGCCCGTCAGCGTGACCGAGGCGCTGATCGACAGCTCAGGCGGCCCCGAGCTGGTCATCGCGCTCGACGACGAGAAGGTGCTCGGCGAGGAGGAGATGAAGGTCTCCGTGTCAGACGCCGGCCTGCTCGTGGACATCAACAAGGCGCTCGACCCGGCGGCCGCCGCCGGCGAGTACATCGGCCTCACGCTGATCGAGCCGCAGGCCGCCGAGCCGCTCGCCGAGGCCCTGCGGGTGACGTTCGAGCGCGACCCGCAGCGCTACTACGAGGACGGCTTCAAGGAGCTCGCCGACCGCGGCGGGCGCATCGGCACGACGCCGATCGGCGGCGTCGAGTGGGTCGAGGTCGACGACCACGCCGACCTGGTCCGGGCCCGCGAGGTCGCGTGCCGCTGCTGAGCCGCATGATCGGCACCCCGCTGGCGGTCGACATCGGCCCCGGCGCGGTGGCGTCCCTGGCCCCGCTGCTCGCCGACCGGCGCATCTCCAGCGGCGGCCACGTCGCGGTCGCGGTCGGGCCCGGGCTCGGGGAGGAGATCGCGGCGGCGCTGCGCCCGAACCTGGTCAACGCCGCGATCTGGACCGTCGAGGGCGGCACGGTCGAGGCGGCGCGCGAGCTCGCGACGCGGCTGCGCGGCGGCTTTTACGACGCCGTCGTCGGCATCGGCGGCGGCCGGACGCTCGACGCGACCAAGCACGCCGCGACGCTGACGGGCCTGCCGATGGTCGCCGTGGCGACCTCGCTCGCCCACGACGGCCTCGCCTCGCCGGTCGCCTCGCTCGAGCACGACGGCCGCAAGGCCTCCTACGGCGTGCAGATGCCGATCGCCGTCATGGTCGACCTCGACTACGTGCGCCGCTCGGAGCTGGCGATGCGGCGGGCGGGGATCGGCGACGCCGTCTCCAACCTGGCCGCGGTGGCCGACTGGCGCCTGGCCGGGCGCGAGCGCGGCGAGTCCGTCGACGGCCTCGCCGTCACCTTCGCCCACACCGCCGCGATGGCGATCCTGCACCGCCGGGACGGCGTGCAGGACGACGCCTTTTTGTTCGCGCTCGCCGAGGCGCTCGTCCTCTCCGGTCTGGCGATGGCCACCGCCGGGTCGAGCCGCCCCTGCTCCGGCGGCGACCACGAGATCCTGCACGCGATCGACCACCTGTTCCCCGGCACAGCCCACCACGGGGAACTGGCGGGCGCGGCGAGCCTGTTCACGACCTTTTTGCGCTCAGACGACGCGATGTTCGCCACGCTGAGCGCCTGTCTCGCGCGGCACTCGCTGCCGCGCACGCCGGCCGACCTCGGCCTCACCGCCGAGCAGTTCTCGGAGGCCGTGGCCTACGCGCCCGAGACGCGGCCGGGACGCTTCACGATCCTCGAGCACCTCGACCTCGACCACGGGGAGGTGCAGCGGCGTGTCAGCGCCTTCGCCGAGGCCGTCGATCGCTGAGCTGCGCGAGGTCACCCAGCCCGCGTCCATCTTCGCCCGCAACAGCGGCGAGCACTGGGCGGGGAGGCTGTACATCCGGCGCGGATCGCCGTACCTGACGCGGCTGCTCATCCCCACCCGCCTGACGCCGAACGCCGTGACGTCGCTGATGATCGGCGTCGGCGTCCTAGCCGCCGTCTGCCTGGCCCTCGACGGCGTCCTCACCGCCGGCGCCGCCGTGGTCCTGATCCAGCTGCAGATCCTGCTCGACTGCTCCGACGGCGAGCTCGCCCGCTGGCGCCGGCAGTTCTCCCCCGTGGGCATCTACCTGGACCGCTTCGGCCACTACCTGACCGAGACGCTGTTCCCGGTGGCGCTGGGCCTGCGCGCCGGCGAGCCGGTGCTCGGGCTCGTCGCCGCCCTGCTCGCGCTGGCCGTGCGCACCGAGAGCGCGCTGGTCGCCGTCGCGCGGCTCGAGTCCGGGCAGGCCAGCGCCGACGACACCGCCGCGGCCGCCGCGCCGCGCCCTTCGCTGCTCGCCCGAGCGCGCACCGCGGTCGGCTTCTTCCCGTTCTTTCGCGCCTTCGTCGCGATGGAGGCGACGCTGCTCGCGCTGGCCGCGGCGATCGTCGACGCCGCCGGAGGCGACCACCACGGCACGCGCGTACTGGTCACAGCGCTCGTGCCGATCGCCGCCGTCACCGCGGTAGGGCACCTTGCCGCCATCGTCACGTCCGCCCGCCTGCGATGACCTTCGGCTGCGTGCTGCTGACGACGGGGCGCAAGCCCGCCGACCTGCGCCTGGCCCTGGACTCGCTGCTGCGCCAGACCGGCGTCGGGCTCGGAATCGCGGTGGTGGGCAACGGGTGGGCCCCGACCGGCCTGCCGGCGGGCGTGGCGGCGGTGCACGTCGAGGTCGACGAGGGCATCCCGGCGGGGCGCAACGCCGGCGTCGGCCACGTCAGCGGCGAGCTGCTGTTCTTTCTTGACGACGACGCGTCGCTGGCGTCTGACGACGCGCTGGCGCGCGTTGCGGCGCTGTTCGCGTCCGACCCGTCGCTGGGCATGGTCCAGCTGCGCGTTGACCCCCGCGACGGCGGCACGCCGGTGCGCGACTGGACGCCGCGCGTGCGCGTCGGAGACCGCACCCGGTCGAGCGAGGTCACCTGCGTCTGGGAGGGGGCGGTCGCCGTGCGGCGCTCGCTCTTCGACGCCGTCGGCGGCTGGCCGGCCGGCTTCCGCTTCGTGCACGAGGGCATCGACCTCGGCTGGCGCGTCATGGACGCGGGCTTTCACATCCGCTACGCCGGCGACATCGCGGCGCTGCACCCCGTGACCGGAGGCCCGCCGCACGCGTATTCCTTCTACTACGGTGCCCGCAACCGCGTCTACCTCGCCCGCCGGCACCTCCCCGCCCCGATCGGGGCGCTCTATGTCCTGAGCTTCGCGCTGCGCTCCCTCCCGCGCCACCGGTCGCGGCAGGCCGTCGGGGAGACGCTGCGCGGATATCGCGACGGCCTGCGGTTCCCCGCCGGGAAACGGCGCCCGCTGCGGGCCTCCACGCTGTGGCGGATGACCCGCGCCGGGCGCCCCCCGATCATGTAGCGCACAGCATCCCAGCACTAGCCTCACCTTCCAACATGAGCACCCCGACCGAGGCGCCCGCCAAGCACCACGCCACCAACGAGTGGGCGTCGCAGTCGCACGTCTACGAGCCCCATCTCGTCGGGCTGCCACCGATCCGCCAGTACCTCAAGGAGGTGTGGCGGCGGCGGGCGTTCGCCCTCGAGCTCTCGCGCACCAAGCTGCGCGCCGACCACTTCGAGACCGTCTTCGGCCAGCTCTGGCTCGTGCTCAACCCGCTGCTGTTGGCCGGCGTGTACTTCATCCTCATCGACATCGTGCGCGGCGGCAGGCGGCCGCCGGACTTCCTGCCGCACCTGGTGGCCGGCATCTTCGCCTACTACTACGTGTCCGGCGCGATCCGCGACGCCGTGAAGTCCGTGACCCGCGGCGGCAAGCTGATCCTCAACAGCGCCTTCCCGCGCATGCTGCTGCCGATCTCGTCGGTGATCACCGCCTTCAAGCGCTTCATCCCGACGGCGGTCGTGTACATCCCGATCCACCTGGCCTTCGGGCTGCCGGTCGGCCCGCAGCTGCTGTGGGTCCTCCCGCTCGTCGTGATCATGACGATGATCGCGACCGGCTTCGCCGTGCTCGTGGCCGCCGTGCAGGTCTATTTTCGCGACCTTGCGAGCTTCTTGCCCTACGCACTGCGCATGATGCTCTATTCGGCGCCGATCCTGTACTTCGCCTCCAGCATGCCCGGCCGCTACCAGTTCCTGCTCGACCTCAACCCGATCGGGCAGGTGCTGGCCGCCTGGGACGCCGTCCTGCGCACCGGCCACGCGCCGGGCTGGCACGCGGTCCTTGTCGCCCTGATCTGGGGCGGCGGCGCGATGATCGCCGGCGGCCTGTTCTTCATGTCCCGGGAGCGTGAGTTCGCTGTCCGCCTCTGAGCGCCTGAGCATCAAGGTGCAGGACGTCTCGGTCACCTACCGCACGTCGGTCGAGAGCCACCCGACGCTCAAGGGCACCGTCAAGCGCCTCGGCCGCCGCGAGCGCATCGTGCACGAGGTCAACGCGGTCAAGCACGTCTCCTTCGACGTCCCCCACGGCACCGTGCTCGGCGTCGTCGGCTCCAACGGCGCCGGCAAGTCGACGCTCATGCGCACGATCGCCGGCATCCTGCCGCCCAACCAGGGCCGCGTCGAGGTCCAGGGCCGTGTGTCGACGCTGCTCGCGCTCGGCGTCGGCTTCAACCGCAAGCTCACGGGGCGCCAGAACGTGATCCTCGGCGGCCTCGCCGCCGGCCTCACGCGCACGCAGATGGAGCACAAGTACGAGGACATCGTGGCCTTCGCCGAGCTCGAGGAGTTCATGGACCTCCCGATGCGCACCTACTCCTCGGGCATGTACGGCCGCCTCGCCTTCTCCGTCGCGGTCAACATGGACCCGGACATCCTGCTCATCGACGAGGCCCTCTCCGTCGGCGACGCGCGCTTCCGGCGCAAGTCGGCGCGCAAGATGCGCGAGCTCTGCGGCGAGGACCGCACGGTCATCCTGGTCTCCCACGCCCTGGGCACCATCAAGGAGCTCTGCGACCGCGCGATCTGGCTCGAAAAGGGCGTCCTGAAGATGTGGGACGACGCCGAGACGGTCGTCGACCACTACACCGACTACCTCGACGTGGCACAGGACGCGGTCACGCTCGAAGACGTGTAGCGGCGGCCGGCGCGTGTCCCGGCGCCGCGGGCGCAGTGACGCGTCGGCGCAGGGACGCGAGGCGTCTACTGCGGCGGGTGAAGGGAGCGGTTTCTTGCGAGGACGCGCTTTATCGGGGCTATGACCCCCATTGAGCGCGTGAACATCGCCGGTGCGCGCGCGGACGCCGACCCGTCGCAGATTTGGCATCCATTAGATGCCCTATCTGCGGATGGCGGCCCGATGAGCGGCGGCGACCAGGGCGCGCGAACCGAACCCTTCCCTTACCAGCCTGCCCGCCCGCCCGCTCGACAGCTACGCGAAACGAGGTTCTGGGCGGTTGCCCCCTCTGGAGGCGTGCAAATGCACAAATCGCGACGCGCCCTCACCCACCACACCCCGCCCGGGCGAACACCCGCCAGGAGCGGTTCTCGTAGATGCGCCGCGCGCCGGCCGGCGGGGCGACCTGCGGGTAGTTGACGCCGTAGAATCGGCGCACGCGGCGGACGCGGCGCGGGAGCAGGACGACGTGGGCGGTGCCCAGCGCTGCGGGCCGGCCCTCGACCGTGCCGACCGAGCCCGGATCGCCGTCCAGCCACCAGCGCAGGTACGGGATCGGACGGTGGTCGGCCGCGAGGATCGGGCCGCAGCGCCGGGCGGCCGCCCGGACGGTCCCCGAGCGCCCCACGGAGCGCAGGTCGACGTAGAGCGTGCCGTCGCGGGCGAAGCGCTGCTGCAGGCCGCGGAGCAGGCCGACGTGGGCCGGGACGTAGACGAGCGAGGCGAGGACCGCGACCGCGGCGACCGCCTGCCAGATCCGCCGCTCGCGCGCCGGCTCGCGGTCCAGCAGGGCCCACCCCGCGACGGCGAGCCCGTAAAACAGCGCCAGGAAGACCGACGGCGTGCGGACGTAGCGGCCGATCAGGGGCAGCCCGAACACGGGGTTGACGGCGAAGACGAGCGTCATCGCCGCCGCGACGGCCAGCGGCAGCCGGGCGGCGGCGCCGAAGCGCGCCCGCTGGCGCCAGGCGAACGCGAGCCCGAGCGGCACGCCGAGCACGAGCGGCTCGCGCAGCGCGGCGGCGTAGTACTTCGCGGTCCAGTAGGGGACCTGGGACAGGCTGCGGCGGCGGTTGGCCGCCACGGCGAGGTCCGCGGTCCCGTGCAGCGAATGCAGGACGTCGCCGGTGACGATCAGGTCCATCAGCGCCCAGGCGACCGGCGCGATCGCCACGACCAGCGCGAGCCTGAGCCGCTCGGGCCACGTGCGCGATCCGAACAGGTACAGCCAGTACAGCCCGCCGAGGACCCACGCCTCGGGGCGGATCAGCCCGGCGACGACCAGCAGGGCGAGCACGGCGCCGCCGCGCCGCGGCCGGCGCGCCTCGAGGATCGCCGCGAGCACTATCAGCACCGCGAACGGCACGTCCTGGTAGCCGTAGAGCGCGTCGCGCTCCATCGCCGGTCGCGTCAGCACGACAAGCGCCGTGACGACCCCGACCCACGGCGAGAAGAGCTCGGCGCCGAGCCGGTAGGCGAGGTAGACCAGCGCCCCGAAGCTCAGCAGCACGAACCACACCATCAGCCGGTCCCCGTCCTGGCCGAAGGGCAGGGCGAGCGCGCTCCAGGCAGTCGACAGCGGGTGCGGCGTCGGGGCGAAGGGCGCCTCGTAGTCCGGGGTGAGGCCGCGCGCGATGTCGCGGGCCCACAGAAGGCCGTAGCGGGCGTCGTAGTTCAGATACCAGGCGTCGTAGGCGACCCGCAGCGCCACGGCGATGCCTACGATGGTCGCCGCGGCTGGAAGGAGGCGTCGCACGGCGCTTCGGAACGCTAGTGGCGGGCGCGCCCAATACCGTCCCGGCGGTGACGCTGCTCGCGGTGGCCCCGGCCGTGCAGGGAACCGCCGCCCTGGCGGCGGCGCTCGCCGCCGCCGCCGTGCTGTGGATCGAGGATGTGCGCCGGCGCCGGCCGGCCCTGGTGGCGGCGGTCGTGTTCGCCGCCCTGGCGCTCGGGCTCGTCATCGGCGGGCAGGTCAAGGACGCCGTCGACGGCCGGCTGGCGCTGCTCGGCGGCGCCGTGGTGGCCGGCCTCGCGGCTCTGGCCGCCGGCGCCTGGATCTTCAGGCGCTGGCCGGGCGCGATCGTCCTGTGCGCCGTCGCCGCCCTGCCGGTGCGCATCCCGCTGACGATCGGCGGCGAGACCGCCAACCTCCTGCTGCCGCTGTACGGGGTGATCGCCTGCGGCGTGGTCGCACGGGTGGGCTTGCCGCGCAGCGCCCCGCCCGTCCGGCGCGGCACGGGGGTCGAGCTCGTCGAGCGGGTCCTGGCCGGCGTCGTCGTCCTGTACGCGGCCCAGGCGATCTACTCCACCGACGTCGAAGCGGCCGTCAAGGACATCTGCTTCTTCTACGTGCCCTTCGCGCTGCTCTTCCGCCTGCTGCTCGACGCGACGTGGACGCCGCGGCTGCTGCGCTGGGCGTTCGGCCTGACGCTCGGCCTCGCGCTGCTGTGCGCCGGCGTCGGGCTGTACGAGTACGCGGCGCGACACCTGCTGCTCGCGAACGAGAAGGTGCTGACCGCCAACGAGCTCAAGCCGTACTTCCGGGTGAACTCGCTGTTCTTCGATCCGAACATCTACGGGCGCTTCCTCGCCCTGGCCATGGTGCTGGTCGCGGGCGTGCTCTTGTGGGCGAGCCAGCGGCGCGTCGTCATCGGCTGCGCGCTGGCGCTCGCCGTCCTGTGGGCCGGGCTCGTGCCGTCGCTGTCGGAGTCGAGCTTCGCCGCGCTGGCCGTCGGCCTCGTCGTCCTCGCGGCGCTGCGCTGGCGTGTGAAGCCGGTCCTGTTGACCGCGGGCGTGCTGGTCGTCGCGGCCGCCGCGGCCGCGCTGGCGGCCCCGGGCTCCGTCGGCCTGGGGTCGCGCTCCTTCGACGACCTCAACAAGGCCACCAGCGGGCGCGCCGACCTGATCAAGGGCGGCCTGGAGATGGCGCGCGACCGGCCGCTCGCGGGCTTCGGCTCGGGGTCCTTCGCCGAGCGCTACCGCGCCCGCAAGCACCTGCTCTCCCCCCGCTCGCCGGCCGAGTCGCACACGATCCCGGTCACCGTCGCGGCCGAGCAGGGGATCATCGGACTCGCCGCCTATCTGCTGCTGGTCGTCCTGGCGCTGCGGCTGCAGCTGCGCGGCGCGCGAGTGTCGCTGCCGCGCGCAGCCGTGGCCGCCGCCTTCGCCGCGCTCGTGGTGCACACGCTCGTCTACGCCGCCTTCCTCGAGGACCCGCTGACGTGGGCGCTGCTGGCCGCAGCGGTGGCGCTGCGGCGCGCGCTGCCGGCGTCGGCCCCGGACCCGGCCGAGGCGGTGCCCGCGTGACCGGGCAGGCGGAGTTCGGTGAGACGCTTCCGCAGATTCTTGAGCGCCGGCGGGGGATCGGGCAGCGCACGAGCGTGGCGGTCATCGCGGCGGTCCTGGTCCTTCTGACGCTTCTCGCGCTGCTCGTGTTCTACGACCCGCTCGACGGCAAGCAGCAGGTGGTCCACCGCCAGGCGCCGGTCTTCAGCGTCCTGCTGACGCCTGGCCTGGTCAAGCGCGCGACGCCCCGCCCGGGCGAGCTGCTGCGCCTGCAGGGCCACCGGCGCGGCCTCGGCCTGGCCGTGACGGTACGCGCCCTGCACCTCCCCGCTTACCGCGGCGACGTGGCCGGCCTGCTCCCGGCCTTCACCGCCGGCTACGCGGCGCGCCTCGCCGGCAGCGTGTCGAGCTTCAGGCTGCAGGCGGACGGCAAGGCCCGCGTGCACACGGCGCCCGGCTACCAGGTGGGCTTCAGCTACGGGAGCGCCGAGCGGCCCGGCACGGGGATCGACATCCTCGCCGTCCCCCCCGAGCTGCCCGGCGTGCGTGACGGCGCGATCATCACCTTCCGGCAGGTCAAGGGCCGCCGGCGCCTCGGCGCCCGCGGCCGCGCCCTCGTCAAGGCGATGAGGTCAGCGTTTCGATCGTTCGAGTTCGGGCCGGACCGGTTCTGAGTAGCCCCACGCCGCGGTGATCGGCCGCAGCAGCTCCGGGACCTCGTCGAGCGCCGGCAGCGGCTTGGGCGGCTGAACCTCTCCCGTCCTGATCGTGTCCTTCCAGTCGCCCAGCCCGGCCCGCAGGCGCCCGTGCGAGAATCTGCCGTACTCGAGCATCTCCGGCTCCCAGGCGACGCCGAGGAACGCGCACAGCCGCTGCGTCTGCACCACCGGATCGGCTGCGAGATCCTCGTAGCGCACGGTGAGCCCGGGCAGCGTCTCGCGCGCGTGCTCGACGGCCGTGGCGTACTTGAGCACGCGCTTGAGGTTGCCCTCCTCCGCGTCGTCCGGGCGCAGCGCCTGGCGTGAGCGCGCGACGGCGAGCGGGTGGCGCAGCAAGAAGATAAAGCGGGCGTCGGGCCAGCACGCCTGGATGCCGTCGGTGATCCAGACGTCGCTCGGCGTCTTGTTGACGAGGATCGGCTTGCCCGTCGTCGCCAGTTCGCGGTGCAGGTACCAGTCCCACAGCACGTAGTTGAGCTCGTCGCGGTCCAGCTTGACCTCGGCGAGGGCCTTCTCGCCGTACTTGCCGCCGACCTCGACCCGGAGGTCCTTGAGGTGCATCTCATGCGGTGAGTGGATCTGCGTGTGGGAGTCCAAGAGCAGCCGCAGCAAGGTCGAGCCCGAGCGGACCGTGGAGAGCACGAACGCCGGCTCGCGGAGCAGCCGCGGGTTGCGCCGGCGTTCCCGGACCGGGCGGCCGGGCTCCCCCGCCCGCGGAGTGATCCTGGTCAGCTGGTACCCGGACCGCCTGAGGGCGGCGTTGATCTGGCGCTTCACCGCGTTGAGATTAGTTGGCGATGAGGGCGTCGGCCGGCGACGCCAGGCGCATCGGGGTGCTGCGCCCGCGCAGCGTCTCGGGCTCGCCGAGCGGCCAGCGGTCACGCTCGTCCGCGGCAGCCGCGCGCACGACGATCGCCTCGGAGGCCAGCAGCCGACCCGGCCGCTGCTTGGCCAGCTCCGACAGCCGTGACGCCACGTTGACCGGGTCGCCGATCACCGTGTACTCGAAGCGCTGCAGCGCACCGACCCACCCCGCCACCGCCGGCCCGGCCGACAGGCCGATGCCCGCCTCGACGCCCGACACCTCCAGGCGCACCCGCTCCCGGAGCTCGCGCCCGGCGGCCAGCGCGCAGCCGGCCGGGTCCTCCGCGACCACGGGCGCCCCGAACACGCACAGGGCGGCGTCACCCTCGAACTTGTTGACCCAGCCGCCGTGGGCGGCGATCACGTCCACGACCACCGAGAAGAAGCGGTTCAGCCGCGCGACGACGCGCTCGGGTGGCGCCTGCGCGGCCATCGCCGTGGAGCCGATGATGTCGACGAACAGGACCGCCACCTCGCGCACCTCCCCGCCCAGGCGCGGCTCGTCGGCCAGGGCGGCGCGGGCGACGTCCTCCCCGACCTGGCGCGCGTAGAGATCCTGCATGCGCTCGCGCTCGCGCAGGCCGCCGACCATCGAGTTGAAGCCGCTCTGCAGCAGCCCGACCTCGCTGCCGTCGTCGACGCGGACCTCCGTGGCCAGATCGCCCGCCTGGACGCGGCCGAGCGCCTTGCGCACGGCGGTCAGCGGCCGCGCCACCGTGCGGGCGGTCACGAGCGTCACGCCGGCGCCGGTCACGAACGCCACGACCGCGAGCGCGAGCGTGCTGCGCGCCATCTCAGCCGAGGAGACGTCGTGGATGAGGCCGTCGATACCGAGCGAGACGAGCCCGAGCAGCGGCATGCCGGTCGCCAGCAGCCAGGCGAGGACCAGGCGGCCCTCGACGCCTGGCCACGCGGGCCGCGCGGGAGGGCCGGCGGCGAGCGCCAGCTCGGTGATCGGGCGCAGCTGGCGCTCGAGCAGCAGGTAGGCGACGCCGCAGGTGGTCAGCCCGCCGAGGAAGATCGTCCAGGCGACGTGGAGGGCGAGCGCGCCGGAGGTCGGGAGGTTGATCGCCGCGAACAGCACCGCCGCGCCGAGCCACAGGGCGGCGTCGAGCTTGAACTCGTAGATCGGGGCGCGCAGCGCCCGCCCGCGCTCCTCGGGCGTCGGCTCGCGGTCCTCGACGATCCAGGCCATGCGCGTCGGGCTCATCCGCTTGCCGACGATGGTCCCGACGATCATCGACAGTGGGACGTAGATCGCCAACCCGACGGCGTTCGCGTGCAGGTGATCGGTGAACTCGGAGCGGTTGACCGGCCCGGGCAGGACATAGAAGAGCAGCGCGACGACGTCGAAGATGCCGAACGCGTGGGCGGTCCACTGCGAGACCGTGAGGCGGCGGTCGACGCTGCGCAACAGCGCGCGGCGGGCCGTGATCGTGTCCGGGCCGCGCAGCCGCCCGGCGTTGGTGGCGGTCGCGCCCATCGGCCGCTCATGATGACCGCCGGGAAGGTGAGTGTCCACTCCCATTGTGCGTCGCCTCACACCGAGCGGAGCGGTACGCCATGCTCTGCTCACCATGACCGACCCAGAACACGAAAAGCGGGTCGCGGCCGAGGCCGCCGCCGCGATGGTGGAGCCCGGGCAGGTCGTCGGGCTCGGAACGGGCTCCACCGTCGCGCACCTGCTGACGGCGCTCGCCGCGCGCCGCCTGGAGGGCGTGCGCTGCGTGGCCACCTCCGACGCCACCGAGCGGCGCGCCCGCGAGCTCGGCCTGCAGGTCGAGGCCTTCGACGACCTCGACCGCCTCGACATCGCCATCGACGGCACCGACCAGGTCGACCCGGGCCGCTGGCTGGTCAAGGGCGGCGGCGGGGCGCACACGCGCGAGAAGATCGTCGCGTCGGCGTCGGCGCGCTTCGTCGTGATCGCCGGATCGGACAAGACGGTCGACGTGATCCGCGCGCCGATCCCGCTCGAGCTGCACGCCTACGGGCTGCAGGCGACCCTGCGCGAGCTCGGGGACGCGACCGTGCGCGACGGCGCGCCGCCGAGCCCCGACGGCGGCGTCATCGCCGACTACCACGGGCCGGTCGACGATCTGGCCGCGCTGGCGGCACGGCTCGACGCCGTGCCGGGCGTCGTCGCCCATGGGCTCTTCGCGCCCGAGCTGGTCAGCGAGATCCTGATCGCCACCGGCGACCAGGTGACGTCGCTCTGAGCGCGCCCGCCGCGCCGAGGCCTGGAGCGGCGGCGGCCTGGCGGGTCGCCACGGCGGCGGCCGTGACGCACACGATGTCCTCAGCCGCGCCGATCCACGGATCCGCGATGCCCGTGGCCCGGCCGACCAGGATGCGAGCGCGGTAGGTCGCAAACGTGGCGACCGCGGCGGCCGCGGCGCCGGCCACCGCCCCCGCCGGCCCGGCCACGGCCTTGCCGGAGAACAGGCCCGTGGCGACGCGCGCGCCGACGGACGGGACGTCGACCCGCTCGCGCGCGATCGGCAGCTTGTCATGGACCATCTCCCCCACCGCGGCGGCGAGCACCGCGTGGTGGGCGCGGCCGCTGATCCGGCCCCGCACGGCGAGCATCGCGGGAGGCACGAAGGTCCGCATCGCGCCGGAGGCGCCGAGCAGGGCGGCATCGGGCCATCTTGTGCTGGAGGTCATTGCGCCGTCGTACCCCGATTGCGCGGAGGATGCCCAACCCTTGACATATTCTTATATGGGAATATTATGCGCGGCATGGCGCGAGCAGCAACGACAGCGGATGCCTTCAACGCGGTGGCAGAGCCCCGCCGGCGGCAGATCCTGGACGTCCTCGCCGACGGGGAGCGCCCCGTGAACGCCCTCGTCACGCTGCTCGGTCTGGCTCAACCGCAGGTGTCCAAGCACCTGAAGGTGCTTCGGGAGGTGGGCCTGGTGGAGGTGCGCGACGAAGGGCGCCAGCGGATGTACCGGCTCAACGGGCACCCGCTCAAGCCCATCCACGACTGGGTCAGAACCTACGAGCAGACGTGGAGCACGCGTTTCGAGGCACTGGACGTCCTGTTGGAAGAACTCAAAGGCAAGGAGGAACGAGGTGGTACCGGTGACGAGCAGCGGTGAGGCAGTGGTGACGCTTCCGGCCGAGACGGAGATCCTGATCACGCGGGAGTTCGACGCACCCAAGTCCATGGTCTACGAGGCGTGGACCACGCCAGCGCTGATCAAGCGCTGGTGGGCGGCACACAGAGGCGAGGTCATCGTGGCCGACGTCGATCTGCGGGTCGGTGGCACGTGGCGCTACGCGATGGTCACGCACAGCGGGCTCGAGGTCGCTTTCCACGGCGAGTACCGGGAGATCAGCCCCAACGAGCGCATCGTCTCGACCGAGGTCTACGAGGCCATGCCCGAAGGCGAGGCGGTGAACATCGCGACGTTCACCGAGTCCGACGGGCGCACGACCCTCACGCTGCTCGTGCAGCACACGAGTCGCGAGCACGACGCGACGTGCACGTCAACTCCGGGATGGAGAACGGCCTGCGGGAGGCGCTGGACCTGCTGGAGCACGTGGCGATCTCGCTCGTCTGAGCCTCGCTCGCGCGTCACGGACCACCGGGACATGGCGCCCAGTGGTCCGGCGCTTGACGCGCCAGGTCGCAGAGAGGACCATCGTCGGCATGCGCCGCGTCCTGGCCCTGCTCGCCCTCGTCGTCATGCTGAGCCTCAGCGCGCAGGCCGACGCGGCCAAGCCCAAGCTCAGGCGCTTCGCCAGCTGCAAGCAGCTCGTGACCTACGGCAAGCGCCACGCGCCACGCTGGTCGCCGAACGGGCCTCCGCCCGCCGCCGTCCCGACGCCGCCGCTCGTCGCCGCGCCGGGTGCCGGCGGGCCCGCGGGCGAGGTGACGGCTCCGGTCCCCCCTGCGGCCACTCCCGGTGAGGACTTCTCCGTCACCAACGTGCAGGAGGCGGGCGTCCACGAGCCCGACATCGTCAAGACGAACGGGACCACGCTGTACGCCGTCGAGGCCGGACGGCTGCACGTCGTCGACGTCTCCAGCGGCGCCCCCGAGGAGCTCGGGACGTTGGCGCTCGGGACGGGCTACGGCCACCAGCTCCTGCTGCGCGGCGACCGCCTGCTCGTCACCTGGACCCAGTACGGCGACGGCGCCCCGCTGGCCCAGGCCGCGCGGGCGCCGAGCCCCGCCCCGCCGACCGTCGCCCCCAAGACCGTGATCGCCCTCGTGGACGTCAGCGATCCCGCCCATCCCGCGCTGACCAAGACCCTGAGCTTCGCGGGCGATCTCGTCGCCGCCCGCGCCGTCGGCGCCTCGGCGCGGCTCGTGCTGGCCACCCTGCCGCGCGCGATCGTGCAGCCCGCGTCCGGCCGAGCCGCGACCGGGGCCTGGCTGCCGCGTGGCACGTTCGCCACCGCCGGCAGCGGCAAGGCCCGCAGCCGCCCCCTGGTCGGCTGCCGCTCCGTGCGGCGCCCGCGCTCCTTCTCCGGCCTCGGAGAGGTGACGGTGCTGACGATCGACATGGACAAGGGTCTCGAGCCGGTCGACGCCGACGGCCTGCTGTCGGGCGGCGAGACGGTCTACGCCTCCAAGGACAGCCTGTTCGTCGCCAGCCAGCGCTACCAGCCGCGGGTGCAGTCCGAGACGGGCGGCCCGGTGCCGCAGGACACCACGACCCAGATCCACCGCTTCGACATCGCCGACCCCGACGTCACGACCTACGCGGGCAGCGGCCAGGTCCCCGGCTACCTGCTCAGCCAGTTCGCGATGTCCGAGCGCGCCGGCGTCCTGCGCGTGGCGAGCACGGAGGAGCCGCCGTGGTTTGCCGAGGCGGGCACCAGCGCCAGCCAGAGCCACCTCACCACCCTGCAGGAGTCCGCCACCGGGCTGGCGCCGCTCGGCCGCGTCAGCGGCTTGGGGGCCGGCGAGCGCATCTACGCCGTGCGCTACGTCGACGACGCGGCCTTCGTCGTGACGTTCCGCCAGGTCGACCCGCTGTTCGCGCTGGACCTCTCCGACCCGGCGAAGCCGCGCGTCAGCGGGGAGCTCAAGCTGCTCGGCGTCTCCTCCTATCTGCATCCGGCGGGCGACGGCCGGCTGATCGGCGTCGGCCAGGACGCGAGCGAGCAGGGCCGCACGCAGGGCACGCAGGTCTCGCTGTTCGACGTCTCCGACCTCGCGGCGCCGAAGCTGCTGCAGCGCGCCGCCCTCGGCCAGGGCGCCTCTTCGACGGCCGAGTACGAGCACCACGCGTTCCTGTGGTGGCCCAAGCGCGACCTCGCCGTGCTGCCCGCATCGATCTACGACGGCGCCGGCCAGGTCTTCTCCGGCGCGATCGGCTTCACCGTGCGCGACGACGGCATCACCCAGGCCGGGAGCGTCACCCACGACGGCGTCGCCATCGACCGCTCACTGGTGATCGGGGACCGGCTCTACACCCTCTCCCCCGCCGGGCTGAAGGCGAGCGCGCTGAGCGGCTTCGGCGACGTGGGCTTCGTCCGCTTCGCGGGCGCCGCTAGTGGCGGCGCAGGGAGCGCCACTCCTCCATCGCCGTGACCTCCCGCTCGGCCTCCGGATCGCCGGGCAGCAGGTCGAAGTCGTGGCGGCCGTCCGCGCACCACACGTTCGGGTGGCGGTCCAGCCACAGCTGCGCGTCACGGGAGCCGGCCTCGATCAGCGCGGCCGCGAAGGCGCCGTCGAAGAGCAGGAACGAGAGCAGCTCCGCGCCGCGCCCGCCCATGCCCAGCAGCCGCGCCAGCAGGGCCTGCTCGGGATCGCGGATGGCGCGCAGGCCGCCCACGCGCTCGCGGGTCACGCGCTCGGCGATGCGAGCCACCTCGGAGCGATCCTGCGGCGCGACGAGGGCGTAGGAGATGCGCCGGTAGGGCGAGTTGCCGTTGCCCGCGCGGTAGCGCCGCGACGCGCCGGCCGGCGTGTTGAGGTTGCCCTCGACGAAGTTGGCGTTCACGGCGGCGAGCCGGTGCAGGTCGGCCCCGACCTGGTCGATCAGCAGCCCGTCGAGCACGTTGGAGGCGACGTCGGCGAGCGAGGGCTTGCGCGTCGTGACCCCGCCCGGCCTGGCCGGCTCGGGGCCGAAGGGCGCGAAGCCGACGACCACGACGCGGTCGGCACCGAGCGCAAGGGCGGGCTTGAGCGGGCTGTTGAGCCGCGTACCCCCGTCGATGTAGAAGCCCGCGGCCCGCGCCGGCTCGCGCACCCGCACGGGCGGGAACACGAACGGGATGGCGGCCGACGCCCGCACGTGGTCGACGTGCAGCGCCACGCGCTCGTAGGCGACCTCCTCGCCCGCCCGCGCGACAGGGACGGCGTCGCGAGTCTCCACGAAGGCGACCGCGCCGCCGCGCTCGAGGCTCGTGGCGACGGCACAGACCGCGTCGAGCGGCCCTCGGGACACGTTGCGGTGCACCTGCTCCCAGTCCACCCACTCGTCCAGGCTCGACGTGAGCGGCGTCGGATCCAACAGCCCCGCCGGCCCGCCGAACGGGAGTCCGAGCAGGCCCGCGGCCCCGCGTACCAGCGACCGAACCGTCGCCGGGCCGAGCACGCGCTCGACCACCTGACCCCGCTCGAGCGTCGCCCAGCGCTGCACGAGGGCCTGCGCCTGCGCCTCGGCGGGCTCGTGCGCGACCGCGGCGAGCATGGCCGCGTTGATCGCGCCGACGCTGGTGCCGCAGAGGATGACCGGCGCCTCTCCGCGCCGCTCGAGGATCGGGAGCAGCACGGAGAGGGCCCCGGCTTCGTAGGCACCGCGGGCCCCACCCCCCGGGAGGACGATCGCCACCCGCGGCTTCGCTGGGCGTTGGGCGGCGTTCACGGCCCGCACAGCTTCCCCCGCCCCGGACCCCACGACCATGTCCCTCGGTCGAAAGCGCTGACCGGTTCGCTCGCCATGAAGTCCAGCCTGCGCCACGATGTACGAGCTGGGAGGCGGGACGTACTCCGTGGGGCCAATGCCGGACCAGCTCTCGCCGCCTACCGTGATGCGATGGTCGCGGCCCTGAGCTCAAACGGCGCCTGCTTCAAGGAGACGCTGCCCGGGGAGCTGGCCGCGCGCCTGGACGCCGCAGACCTCGAGGCGCTGGCGGGCGAGGTCGCCGGGGCGCTCGCGGATGACGGCGTGACGTTCGGGCCGGAGGCCGGGGCGTTCCAGGTCGATCCGGTCCCGCGCGTCCTGCCGGCGGCCGAGTGGGCGCCGCTCGCCGACGGCCTCTGCCAGCGGGTGAGGGCGCTGGACCGCTTCGTCGCCGACGTCTACGGCCGCCAGTGCATCGTCCGCGAGGGCGTCGTTCCCGCGACGGCCGTCAGCTCGGCCGCGTACTTCGAGCCGCTCCTGCAGCAGCACGTCCACGACGAGCGGCGCTGGATCACGATCGCGGGCCTCGACGTGGTGCGCGGCCGCGACGGCGCCTTCCGGGTGCTCGAGGACAACGTCCGCACCCCGTCGGGCGTCGCCTACGCGCTGGCCGCCCGCCGCGCCGTGAGCCGGCACCTCCCGCCGGCCGACGACCTGCGGCCGCTGGCGCTCGAGCCGTCGTTGGCCTTCCTCGCGGGCGCACTGCGCCACGCGGCGCCCCCCGAGATCGAGGAGCCCGTCGTCGCCGTCCTCACCGACGGCGCGGGCAACAGCGCCTTCTACGATCACCGGGAGCTCGCCGAGCGCCTCGGCTTCGCGCTCGTCCGCCTCGGCGACCTGCGCCTGCGCGACGGCTACCTGCACGCGAAGATCGACGGCCGCGCCATCCGCGTCGACGTCGTCTACCGGCGCACGGACGAGGACCGCCTCAACCACCCGCGCGGCGGGCTGACCTCCGTCGCGCAGCTGCTGCTCGAGCCGTGGGCGCGGGGCCGGCTCGGGCTCGTCAACGCCTTCGGGACGGGCGTGGCCGACGACAAGCTCCTCCATGCCTACGTCGAGGACATGATCCGCTTCTATCTCGAGGAGGAGCCGCTGCTGGCCTCGGTCAAGACCTGGGACCTGAGCGAGCCCGGTGCCCTCAACCGGGCGCTCGCGTCGCTGGACGAGGTGGTCATCAAGCCGCGAGCGGGCCACGGCGGCGCGGGGGTGATGATCGGCCCGCTGGCGACCCCCGCCGAGCGCGACGCCGGCGCAGCCGCCCTGCGGGGCAACCCCTCGGAGCACGTCGTACAGGACTTCTCGCCGCTCTCGGTCCACCCGACGGTCGTCGACGGCCGGCTCGCGCCGCGGCACGTGGACCTGCGCCCGTTCGTCTTCTACGGCGCCGAGGACGTCCACGCGATGCCTGGCGGGCTCACCCGCGTCGCGCTGGCCGAGAACGAGATGGTCGTCAACTCCTCTCGCGCCGGCGGCGCGAAGGACACCTGGGTCCTGCCATGAGCGCGCCGCGACCGCTGATCGGCGTCACCACCTCCGAGGTTCGCCTGTCCGAGAA
Source organism: Solirubrobacterales bacterium (assembly GCA_038318085.1). Taxonomy (GTDB): domain Bacteria; phylum Actinomycetota; class Thermoleophilia; order Solirubrobacterales; family Solirubrobacteraceae; genus DATLGB01. Next base: position 47,100 of record JBBQBV010000001.1, on the reverse strand, counting down.
GCCGACGGAGTACGGCGAGCCGCCGCAGCGCGAGATGACGCTCGGGATGTCCTACCTGCGCGCGGTCGAGCTCGCGGGCGGCATCCCCGTCGTGCTGCCGCCACTCGGGGCGGAGGCCATCGAGCCGCTGCTCGCCCACCTCGACGGCATCTGCCTGTCCGGGGGCCCGGATCTGCATCCGGGGGGCTACCACGCCGAGCCGCACCCGGAGCTCGGGCCGGTCTGGCCCTGGCTGGACGCCTTCGAGATCGAGCTCGCGCGGGCCGCCGACCTGCGAGGCCTGCCCGTCCTGGGCGTCTGCCGCGGGGCCCAGGCGCTCAACGTCGCGCGCGGCGGGACGCTTCACCAACACCTTCCCGACGTCACCGACGGCTCGATCGAGCACCGCCAGAAGGCGCCCGCGCGGCGCAGCACGCACGAGGTGCGCCTGCAGAGCGCCTCGGCGCTGGCCGCCGTGCTCGGCGCGACGGCGACGAGGGTGAACTCCTTTCATCACCAGGCCGTCGCCGTGCTGGGCGACGGGCTGCGCGCCGTGGGTCACGCGCCCGATGGCGTCGTCGAGGCGATCGAGGCGACGGATCGCCCGCACTACCGCGGCGTGCAGTGGCACGCCGAGACGCTCGTCGAGAGGTCGTTGCATCTCGCGCTGTTCACCGGCCTCGTGGCCGCGGCCCGGGGGTGAGCGCCCCGGCGGGCACCCTCCCGGCGTGGGCGCGCTGGAATCCGGCGGCGGCGCAGACGCCGTGGTCGGTCGGCATCGAGGAGGAGGTGATGCTCATCGACACCGACAGCTGCAACCTCGCCTCGCGCGTCGACGATGTGCTCGCCGCCGCCCCGCCGGAGCTGCTGGAGCACCTCGCGCAGGAGACCCACGGCTCGGCGGTCGAGCTCACCACCTCCCCCCACGCCGGCGTCGCGGACGCCGCCACCGAGCTCGGCGCCCTGCGCGCCTCGCTGCGGGAGACCCTGGCGGGGCTCGGCCTGGCCTGCGCGGTGGCGGGCACCCACCCGTTCGCGACCTGGCGCGACGTGCACGTCTCCGCGGGCGCCCGCCAGCAGGAGCTGCTCGGCTCGATGCGCGAGCTCGCCCGGCGCGAGCCGACGTTCGCGCTGCACGTCCACATCGGCATCGCCGACCCCGAGGGCGCGGTGCGCGCCATGAACCGCATGCGCGCGCACGTCCCCCTCCTGCTCGCACTGTCGGCCAACTCGCCCTTCTGGCAGGGCCGCGACAGCGGGCTGGCGTCGGCACGCACCCCGCTCTTTCAGGCGTTCCCCCGCGCCGGGCTGCCGCGCGCCTTCGCGGACTACGACGACCTCGTGACGGCGACCGACGTCCTGATCCGCTCCGGCGCCGTCCCGGAGCCCTCCTTCATCTGGTGGGACGTGCGCCTGCAACCGCGCTACGGGACGCTCGAGGTGCGCGTGATGGACGCCCAGACGGGCCTGCCGCGCACCACCGCGCTGGTGGCGCTCGTCCAGGCGCTCGTCCGTCTGGAGTCCGAGGCGGAGGGCTGCGCGGCCCCGCAACTCGTCGACAGCCCCGAGGCCCTGGACGAGAACCGCTTCCTCGCCCTCCGCGATGGCGTGCAGGCGCGGTTCATCGACCCCGACCGCCACGCGATGGTTGGGGTCGACGAGGTGCTCGAGCGCGTGCTGCAGGCGTCGGGGCCCCTCCCCGGCGTCGCGGACCTCCTCGAGGACCCCGGGGCCGCCCACCAGCGGCGCGCGGCGCGCGGCCCGCGCGGGATGATCAGCCTCATGCACGATCTCATCGAGCAGTTCTGAGCGAGCCGTGTGCGGGATCGCCGGTGAGCTGCGCCCCGGCGGGGGGCCCGACCTCGAGGCCCTGCGGCGGATGCAGGCGGTGCTCGTGCCGCGCGGCCCGGACGGCGAGGGCGTGTGGTGCGAGCGCGGTGCCGGCCTCGCCCACCGCCGGCTGAAGATCATCGACCTTTCCGAGCGCGGCGCCCAGCCGATGGTCGACGAGCGCTGTGCGATCGTCTTCAACGGGATCGTCTACAACCACCGCGAGCTGCGCGCGGAGCTCGAGCGCGCCGGCCACGCGTTCACCTCCACCTCGGACACCGAGGTGATCCTCAAGGGCTACGCCGAGTGGGGCGCGGACGTCGTCGAGCACCTGCTCGGCATGTTCGCCTTCGCGATCGTCGAGCGCGCGAGCGGACGGGCGCTGCTGGCGCGCGATCGCCTGGGCATCAAGCCGCTCTACCTGGCGGAGGTCGACGGCGCGCTGCGCTTCGCGTCGACCCTGCCGGCGCTGCTGGCCGGCGGCGGCGTCGACACGGCGCTCGACCCCATCGCACTGCACCACTACCTCAGCTTCCACTCCGTCGTCCCCGCGCCGCGCACCGTGCTCGCGGGCGTGCGCAAGCTGCCCCCGGCCACGACGCTGACAATCGAGGCCGACGGGCGCCGGACGGAGCGCCGCTATTGGCGCGCGCGCTTCGAGCGCGACCCGGCGCACGCCGGCTGGGCGGCGCAGGACTGGACTGAAGCAGTCCGCGACTCGCTGCGCGTCGCCGTCGAGCGGCGCATGGTCAGCGACGTCCCAGTCGGCGTCCTGCTCTCGGGCGGGCTGGACTCGAGCCTGATCGTCGCGCTGCTCGCGCAGTCCGGCCAGAGCGGCCTGGCGACCTTCTCGGTCGGCTTCGGCGACGTCGGCGGGCGGGCAGGGAACGAGTTCTCCTACTCGCAGCTCGTCGCGGACCGCTACGGGACGCGGCACCGCACGTTCCTGGTCGACCAGGCCCGCATGCTGCCGGCGCTGGACGCCGCGATCACGGCGATGAGCGAGCCGATGGTCTCGCACGACTGCGTGGCCTTCCACCTGCTGTCGGAGGAGGTCGCGAGGGAGGTCAAGGTCGTCCAGTCCGGGCAGGGCGCCGACGAGGTCTTCGCCGGCTACTACTGGTACCCGCCGCTGGCGGACGCGCTCGGCGACGGCTCGGACGTCTACCGCGAGCATTTCGTCGACCGGCCCCACGGCGAGATGGCCGACGTGCTGCGCGATCCGTGGCCCCACGACGCCTCCGGCGCCTTCGTGCACGCGCAGTTCGGCGCGCCCGGCGCGGCCACGGCGGTCGACCGCGGCCTACGCATCGACTCAGAGATCATGCTCGTCGAGGATCCGGTCAAGCGCGTCGACAACATGACCATGGCCCACGGGCTGGAGGCGCGCGTGCCGTTTCTCGACCACGAGCTCGTCGAGCTCGCGGCCGCCTGCCCGCCCGAGCTCAAGCTCGCCGAGGGCGGCAAGGGCGTCCTGAAGGCCGCGGCGCGCGGGATCGTCCCCGACGCCGTCATCGACCGTCCCAAGGGCTACTTTCCCGTCCCGGCGCTGTCGCACCTCGAGGGCCGCGTGCTCGAGTTGGCGCGCGAGGCGCTCGACGGCTCGGAGATCGTGCGGCCCGCGTACGCGCAGCGGCTGCTCGCCGATCCCAACGGCGAGCGCACGACGCTCGACGGCTCCAAGCTCTGGCAGCTCGCGCTGCTCGAGCTGTGGCTCAGGCGCCTACCGGGGCGGACCTGAGTACCGCTATCGCACGGGCGCCCGGCGCGGAGCGCGGCGGCGCGCGGGCGGCACGGGCTCGCGGTCGCCGACGTGGTCCCGGCGCCGGTGCGGCCAGGGCGCGCCGTCGGGCAGCGGTATGGCGCTGCCGGGAACGGGCGGAGGCCATTGCGGCGACGGGCTGCCCGGCCCGCCGTCCCCGTCGTCCCCCGGGTTGGGTTGATCACCGCGCTGGCGCGAGAACCAGACGAGCCACGCGACCAGGCCGCCCACGTCGAGGACGCGGATGCCGACCATGAAGATCCATCCGGCCGTGCTCACTCAGCGCACCGTAGCGCGGGAGAGGCGGAGCGCCAAGCGCTCGCCGGGAGCGAACGCCAGCGTGGTCGCGGCGCTGCGGGTGCCGACCGCCACGGCGCCGTCGCGCAGGCGGTAGGCACCGTGCGATCCGGCGCGGGCCCCGAGCCCCTCGGTGAGCGTGGCGCGCAGCGCGGCGCCGAACTGCGCCCGGTCGCGCGGTGTGTCCCACCTCCAGCGCACGACGAGCACCTTCTGGCCGGTGCGCTCGTACAGCGCGTAGTGATCGCCGCCCCAGCCCGCGGCGGCGGCTGGCTGCCGGCGCCCGGAGAGCGCCAGCCACTGCGCGGTCTGAAACTCCCCGAACGTCCCCTCGGTGCGGCGGACGTAGCCCCGTGGGGGCGCCGGGGTCCGCACGCGGTCGGGCTGCTCGGCGGCCAGCCACTTGCCCGGGTGCAGGATCTGCTCGGTCGAGGTCGGCCGGCGCGTGCGCTCCGCGAGGTCGACGAGCGTCCAGTGACCGCCTGCGCGCTGATAGAGCGTGCGGATGAAGATCTGCCCCTGCTGGTAGGGGAACAGCAGCCCGGCGCTGACGAACGGCGGGAGGTCGCCGGTGGAGGCACTCAAGAACGAGCCGCCGAGCAGGCCGCCCAGCGCGACGTCGGGCTTGAAGTAGCGCGCGAGGTAGGCGTACATGACCTGAGTCGCCGTGCCTTCGACGAGCGCCTTGTAGGCGAAGCCGCGGTCGTCGGAGGCGTCGACCGCGGACTGGTCGAGTCCGATGGCCTGGTCGTCGAGGGCGTGCGTGAGCTCGTGCGAGAGGGCGACCTCGAAGAGCACGCGGTTCGCAGTCGCGGTTCCCTGCACGATCTTCAGCCGCTTGGAGATGGGGTCGTAGTAGCCGGCGACCTGCTCCCCGAACACCGAGGCGGAGAGCTTGCGCAGGTCGGTGCCGGCCGGCAGCAGCCCGAGCGTCTCGTAGAGCACCTGGTCGGCCGCCCGCGCGGTGGGCGGGTAGCCGCGGTCGAGGTCGGCGAGCCCGTCCTTGGTCGCCTGCGCAGCCGTGACGCGGACCGGCTTGGGGATCGCGCGGTAGCGCAGGCCGCGCAGGGCCTCGACCCGCCCGGCGATGCTCGCGACCGACGCGAGCGGGGCGGCCGGCTTCGCGCGCCTGGGCTCCGTCTTTTCCCCGGCGAATCCGGCCACGAGGAAGATCGCGAGGAGGACCCCGATGATGACGTAGGGCGTGCGCATGTCGGTGCAGCGTAGATTTCCCGCATGCCCGATCGCGCAGCCATCGTCACAGGAGCCTCGCGAGGCATCGGCCTCGCCATCGCCGACGTCCTCGGGCAGGAGGGCTTCGGCCTGACGATCACGGCCCGCAAGCCCGAGACGCTCGAGGCCACGGCGCAGGCGCTGCGCGGCAGGGGCTACGACGTCGAGGCCGTCCCGGCCAATCTGGTCGACGAGGAGGCGATCATCGACGTCGTGGCCAGGCACCGCGACCGCTTCGGCCGCCTCGACGCGCTCGTCAACAACGCGGGGGTCGGGATCGGCGCGACGGCCGACGAGCACCAGGCCAAGCGCGTGGACATGCAGCTCGCGGTCAACGTCCGCGCGATCGTCCTCTTTTACCGGGAATGCGCGGCGATGCTCAAGGCCGCCGGGGCCGAGCATCGCAGCGCGCTCGTGGTCAACATGGCCTCGATCGCCGGCAAGTCCGGCCAGCCCTGGCTCTCGGTCTACTCTGCGACCAAGTTCGCCGTCGTCGGCTACGCGCAGGCGATGAACAAGGAGCTCGGCGGCGCGGGCGTCAAGTCCGTCGCCCTCTGCCCCGGCTTCGTCGACACCGACATGACCGAGTTCGTCAAGAGCTCCGTGCCCGCGGAGAACATGATCCGCCCGCAGGACATCGGCGAGGCCGTCCGCTTCCTGCTCAAGCTCTCCCCCGCCTGCGTGGTGCCCGAGATCGTCTTCCAGCGCCCGGACGAGATCCTGTAGCCGGCGCGGCTACGGCTTCGGCGTCAGCCCGTCGACCGTCTGCACGATCAGGTCGACCACCTGTCCCGCGGGTGCCCCCGCGATCGGCACCTGGTCGGTCACCGCCTTCAGGCCGTCGCCGACCTGCTTGATGACGCTCGGCCGCGGCGTGGCGGTGGGGGTCGGGACGGGCGCGGCGGGAGCGGATGTCGCGCCCGGGGTCGGCACCGCGCCGGTGCCGGGCAGCGAGGTCCCCGTGTCGTGCGGCCTCGTGGCGCGCGGCGGGCGCGCCGCGGCCGGCGTGGAACCGTCACCGGAGCGACCGCCGGCCGAGTCCGGCGCCGCGGACACCGTCCGCGAAGCGGCGGGCGCGCCGGCCCGGGGGCCGCGCGGACGCACGCGCGTGAGCAGCCTGCCCGCCTCGGCGGCGGGTTCCTTCGCGGCGGGCGGCGCCACGGACGGAAGGCTCGGGCCGCTCACGGCCTGACCGATCGAGCTCAGGCCTCCGAGTCCGCCACCGCCGACGCCGACCGCCACGGCGGCCAGGACGATGGCCACGGGGGCCACGAGCGCGCCCGCCACCGCGCCGAAGGTTCTGCGCCGCCAAAGCCGAAGCAGGTCCATAGATCAGGGGAGGATAGGACCGAGCAGGTGCATTGCCTTCCTTATCGGTCAGGATCCTCCTGCACATGCGCCGATTGTCCATCGCCAGGTCGTTGCTGCTGGCCCTCGTCGGCCTGACGCTGGCCCTCGCCGCCCTCGCCGCGCTCGAGGTCGCAAGCCTCTACTCCGCCCGCCAGACCTACGAGAACGACCTGGCGCGCAGCTACTCGGGCGAGGTCGCCGCCTCCAATGTGCTGACGGCCGGCGTGGTCGAGGAGTCCATCCTGCGCTCCGCGCGCGGGCGCCGCTCGGATCGCGCGAGAGCCGCACGGGCGTTTGACGAGGCGATCGCGGCGGCGCGCTCGGCTGTCGCCGGCGACCGGCCCTCCACAGCCCTGGTGGACCGGGTGGTCAAGACCCAGGGGCGGCTGCGCGCGACGTCCCGGCGGGCCATCGACCGGCTCGCCGGCGAGCTGCGGCTCGCTCGCGCGGCGGTCGCCGCCGTCGCCGCTCGGCAGGGCGTCCGCCGCGGCGCCGCGCGCGACCGGGCGTCCTCGCGCACGCACCGCGCGGTGCTGACCGCGGGGATCGCCGGCGCGCTCGCGCTCGTCGCCGCGCTGGCGCTCGTCTCCATCCTCGTCGGCGGCCTGCGACGCCCCATGGCCAACCTCGTATCCGCCACCAGGCGCCTGGCCGGCGGTGATCTGCGGGCGCGCGTGAAGCCCGACGGCCCGGCCGAGCTGCGGGCGCTCTCCTCCGCCTTCAACGCCATGGCCGACGACCTCGAGGGCGCGCAGCAGCGGGTCGAGGTAGGCCGCCGGCGCCTGTCTGCCGCGATCGAGAGCCTCGGGGACGCCCTGCTCATCTGCGACGGCTACGGCCGCGTCATCCAGGTCAACCCGCGCGCCGGGACGCTCGTCCCCGGCGTCGTGCCCGGCAACAGCGTCGTCGCCGGCTCGGGCCCGCTGCCGCCGCTCGAGCAGGCGCTCGGCCGGGAGGTCGAGGTCGACCACCAGGGTCGTACGCTCGCGGTCACCGCCGCCCGCATGGGCCCGAACCTCGACGACGGCGTCGTCTTCACCGTCCGTGACAACACCGAGCGCGTCCGCCTCGAGCGGGCCAAGAGCGACTTCGTGGCGACCGCGTCGCACGAGCTGCGCAGCCCGCTCACCTCGATCAAGGGCTTCGTCGAGCTGCTCGGCGGTACGAGCGTCAACGAACGCCAGCGCGAGTTCATCGACATCATCCTGCTCTCCACCAACCGGCTCGTGGACCTCGTCAACGATCTGCTCGACGTCGCCCGCGTGGAGGCGGGCCAGCTCGAGATCCAGCGCCGGCCGATCTCGGTCGCCGAGGCGGTGCGCGAGGTCGCCGCGCTGATGAAGCCGCGCTTTGACGAGCACTCCCAGACGCTCGACCTCGACATAGCCCGCGCGCTGCCCGTCGCCTGGGCCGATCCCGCGCGGATCCGCCAGATCGTCACCAACCTGCTGACCAACGCGCACCTCTACACCGACGACGGCGGCCGCATCAAGATCAGCGTGGGCGCGTCGGGCGATCAGGTCCTGCTGTCGGTGGCCGACGAGGGCCGCGGCATGAGCGCCGAGCAGCTCGACCGGATCTTCGACCGGTTCTTCCGCGGCGAGCGGGGCAGCAGCGGGACGGGACTCGGCCTCTCGATCGTGCGCTCGCTGGTCGAGCTGCACGGGGGGTCGATCGACGTCCAGTCCGAGGTCGGCGTCGGCACGACGGTCACGGTCCGGCTGCCGCGCGCCCCGGCCCTCGGCGACGTCTCGGACCCGAGGCGGGCGCTGGTGGGGCGGCGCGTCCTGGTCGTCGAGAACGAGCAGGAGGTGGCCGAGCTGATCGTGTCCCAGCTGGCGCCCTACGACGTCGAGGTCCGCGTCGCGGCCGACGGCGAGCAGGCACTGGCGCTGCTGGCGCACGAGCGCTTCGACGCGGTCACGCTCGACATCCTGCTCGGGACCGGCGCCGACGGCTTCGAGGTGCTGCGCGCGCTGCGCGAGGACGCCGAGCTGCGTCGCACGCCGGTGATCGTGGTGTCGGCGCTGGCTGGCCGTGAGACGCTCGCGGCCGAGTGGTCGGTCAGCAAGCCGATCGACGCGGACGAGCTCACGGACGCCATCGGCTCGGCCATCCTCGCCGGGCGCGCCCGCGTGCTGGTGGTCGGCAGGCCGGCGATGCGCGACGTCGTCGGACCGCTGCTCGGCCGGCGCGGCATCGACTTCGCCTGGGCGACCTCCGGCGCCGATGCCGCCCGCCTGTGCGAGGAGACGCACTTCGAGGTCGCGCTGGTGGACTCCGGGATGCGCGCGCCCCACGCCGCGCTCGCGCAGCTCGACCTGCGCGGCCGGCGGCTGCGGCGCTCGGTGGTCGTGTTCTCCGCGGATGCGGACGCGGACGCGTCCGACCTCGCGCGGCTGGATCCGACGCCGGTCCCGATCGAGGACGCGACGCAGGCCGTGGTCGACGCGTTGCGCGAGTTCACCGGCATCGAAGCCGGCCGTTAGGGTTCGCTCGGTGCACTTCCAAGACGCGTCGGTGCAGAAGCTGCGGGCGGCACTGGCCGACCGCGAGCAGGAGGCGGCGGCGCGCGAATCCCAGCTGGCGCGCTACGCCGCGGACCTGCGCGAGACCTTCAAGCAGGAGCGAGAGCGCTCGCAGGAGCTCAAGCGCTCCTACCGCGCCACGGTGCGCGCGCTGGCCAACGCCGTCGAGGCGCGCGACGCCTACACCGGCCGCCACGCCGAGCGCGTCACCGCCTACGGGATCGAGATCGCGGCCGAGGCGGGCATCGACGCGGTCGACTCGCCCGAGATGGAGTTCGGCTTCCTGCTGCATGACGTGGGCAAGGTCGCCGTCCCCGACGCGATCCTCTTCAAGCCCGGCCCGCTGACATCCGAGGAGTACACGCTCATCCGCCAGCACCCCGTGGTGGGCTGGGAGATCCTGCGCGAGATCGACTTCCTCGGCGAGGCCAAGCTCGTCGTGCGTCACCACCACGAGCGCTGGGACGGCGACGGCTATCCCGACCGCCTGCGCGGCGACGACATCCCGCTGATCGCCCGCATCTTCTCCGTCGCCGACACGCTCGACGCCCTCACCACGGATCGCCCCTACCGCCCGGCGACCACGCTGCGCAAGGCGCGCGCGGAGATCCAGCGCGTGTCGGGCACGCAGTTCGATCCCGAGGTGGCCGAGGCCTTCGGCCGCGTTCCCGACGCGCGCTTCATCGCGCTGAGCCAGGAGGTCGGATGAGCCGCACCATCCTCGTCGTCGACGACGACCCGCTGATCCGCCGCCTCGTGGCGACGACGCTGGAGGACGTCGCGGGCTTCGACGTGCTCGAGGCCCAGGACGGCGTCGAGGCGCTGGAGATGGCCGAGCAGGCCCGCCCGGTGATCGTCTTCTTGGACATCGACATGCCGCGCATGGACGGCATCGCCGCCTGCGGGAGGCTGCGGCGCCTGCCGGCGACCACGGGCGCGACCATCGTCATGCTCACCGCCGCGACCGACGACCGCGCCGAGCGCCGCGCCGGCGAGGCCGGCGCGGATCTCTTCTTGACCAAGCCCTTCTCCCCGCTCGAGGTGCTGCAGCTCGTCGACCGGATCGGCGAGCGTCAGCGGCAGGCGGCCGGCGGCCCGTAGGGGACGCCTAGCGCGTCGCGGCCAGTACGTGCTCCTCGAGGCGGGCGAGGACGCGCTCGGCGTCGGCGTCAGACCGGCGCGGCCGCAGGCGGCCGATACCGCCGCCGCCGCCCAGGCGCCAGGCCCGGATCTGCTCCTCGGGCGCGGGCGCGGGCTTCACCGGCTCGGGCTCCAGGGCACGCTGCTTGAGCGCGACGTGGTCGGCGATCGCGGCACGCAGGTCAGACGGTCCGGGGTCCGCGCCCAGCGACTCGGTGAGCTGGGTCTCGAGGATGGTGAGCTCGCGGCGGGAGGCGCGTCGCGCGCGGCGGGAGCCCGCGAAGCCGTCCCACGAGCGCGCGAAGGCCAGCGCCGCCGAGCGGCTGCCGTTGCGGTGCGCGGCGAGCATCGGGCACATGCCGCCGCTCGAGTCCGTGTAGGCGCCGACGATGATGTTGTCGCCCCCTCGGATCCCGTCCAGCATCGCTATGCGGGTGTCCTCGGGCAGCAGATCGATGGCCCGCCGGAGCTCAGTGATAGGGTCGCGTGCTCGCCTCATGGGCTGCACGCTAGGCGCTGTGCACGCTCCGGACAAGCTTTTCCCTTCTCGTGACAGCGAACTTGCAGCGCCGGGCGTGAGGCTCGGCATCAACGTCGGCTACTGGGGGCTCGGGGCACCCCCGTCCGACCACCTCGAGCTGGTTCAGGAGGCGGAGCGACTCGGCTTTGACTCCGCCTGGGCGGCGGAGGCCTACGGCTCCGACGCGGCCACGGTGCTCGCATGGCTCGCCTCGCAGACCTCGACGATCCGCCTCGGGGCCGCCATCTTCCAGATCCCCGCGCGCTCGGCGGCCATGACGGCGATGACCGCCGCGACGCTCGACCACCTGTCGGGCGGCCGCTTCATGCTCGGCCTCGGCACGAGCGGCCCGCAGGTCTCCGAGGGCTGGCATGGGGTCCGCTTCGCCCGCCAGCTCGCCCGGACGCGCGAGTACGTCGACGTCGTGCGCATGGCGCTGCGCCGCGAGCGGCTCGTCTACGACGGCGCGACCGTGCAGCTGCCGCTCCCCGACGGCCCGGGCAAGGCCCTCAAGCTGATGATCGGGCCGGTCCAGGACGAGATCCCGATCTACGTCGCTGCGATCGGCCCCAGGAACACCGCGCTGGCCGCCGAGATCGCCGACGGCTGGCTGCCGATCCTCGTCTCCCCCGAGCACATGGCGGAGTTCGGATCCGCCCTCGAGGTGGGCTGGGCACGTGCCGGACGCACCGGCGAGGGCTTTGACATTGCCCCGACCGTGACCGTGCGCGTCGACGAGGATCTCGACGCCGCCCGCGACCTGATGCGGCCCTACATCGCCCTCTACGTCGGCGGCATGGGCTCGCGCGAGAAGAACTTCTACAACGCGCTGGTCACCTCCTACGGGTTCGGCGACGCCGCGCGCAGGGTCCAGGACCTCTACCTCGACGGCAAAAAGCAGGAGGCGGCAGCCGCCCTGCCGGACGAGCTGATCGACGCCGTCACCCTCGTCGGTCCGCCCGACCGCATCCGCGACCGGCTCGCCGGCTACCGCTCCGGCGGCGTGGGCACGCTGATCCTCTCGCCCATGGCCTGGACGCTCGAGGACCGCGTCGGCCAGCTGCGCAGCCTGGCCGAGCTCGCGGGCTGATGCGCGTCCTGCTGGGCGCGTTCGGCGATCCCGGCCACGCGTTCCCGATGCTCGCGCTCGGGTCGCGCCTGGCCGCCCGCGGCCACGACGTGTGCCTGCAGACCTGGCGCAGGTGGCGGCTCGACGTCGAGGCCGCGGGGATGACCTTCGCGGCGGCGCCGGAGTACCAGGTCTTCCCCACGCCGGAGCGTCCGATGCGGCCCTACGAGGCGGCCGTCGCCGCGACCCGGGACACCGTCGGGCTGGTCGAGAGCTTCGCCCCGGACGCCTGCGTCTCAGACATCTTGACGCTGGCGCCGGCGCTCGCGGCGGAGCTGCACGGCGTGCCGGTCGCGACCCTCGTCCCCCACGTCTGCCCGCTCCCGGGCGCGGGCATGCCGCCGTACTCCCTCGGCGCGCAGCCGCCGCGCACCGCGCTCGGCGCGCGGCTGTGGGGCCTCACGGACGGGCTGGTCCGGCGCGGACTCGAACAGGGCCGCGCGGACTACAACGGCGCTCGCGCCCGCCTCGGCCTCGGTCCGCGCGACGAGCTGCACACGGGCCTCTCGCGCTCGCTGACGCTCGTCGGGACCTTCCCGCAGCTCGAGTACCCGCGCGCCTGGCCGGCCTGGATGCGCGTGTGCGGCCCGCTGCTGTGGGAGCCCCCGGGGTCGGCCGTGGAGCCGCCGGGCGGAGCGGGCCCCGTCGTGCTCGTGGCCCCCTCCACCGCCCACGACGCCGGGCACACGCTGCTGCGCGCCGCGCTCGACGGCCTCGCGCGCGAGGACGTGCGCGTGATCGCGACCTTCAACGCCCGTGAGCCGCCCTGGCGCGCGGGCTACCGCGTCCCGGCCAACGCCGTGCTCGTCCCCTGGCTGTCCTACGCCCGGACGATGCCGGCCTGCGACCTCGTGATCACCCACGGCGGCCACGGGACCCTGGCGCGTGCCCTGAGCGAGGGCTGCGCGGTCGTCGTCTGCCCCGCCGTGGGCGACATGGCCGAGAACGCCGCCCGGGCGGAATGGGCGGGCGTCGGCGTCCGCCTCCCCCGCCGCCTGCTCTGCGCTGCCGCGCTCCGGCTCGCCGTGCAGCGGGCGCTCGCCGATCCCGACCTGCGCACCCGCGCACGAGCGCTGGCCGCATGGTCGGCGGATCATGACGGCGCGGCTGCGGCGGCCGGGGCGGTCGAGGAATGGGCGGGGAGAGTCGCGGAACCAGCCGAGAATGGACGGGTTGGGACCGCAGATGAACTCCGGGGGTGGGACTCGAACCCACAACCTTCCGATTAACAGTCGGACGCATCTGCCAGTTGAGCTACCCCGGATCACGCTACCCCGGAGGCGGGTCCGGAGCGGGGACAAGCGTAGCGATCCCGGCCTCGACCTCAGCGTGGCAGTTCGCGCACAGCAGCACGCACTTCGCGGCTTCCATCCGCGCCGCTGCGAGCGAGCGCGCGAATCCCCCGTAGGAGAGATGGAAGCGCTTCGCCTCAGGGTCCAGGTGATGGAAGTGCAGGGCCCGGGCGCTGCGGTCATAGCCGCAGAGCGCGCAGCGGCCTCCGGCCTCCTCGACCAGGATCTGCTTGACGCGCCGGCGTCGGTCGCTGACGTGTAACGACCGGCACGGAAGGCACCGCCAGTAGCCGTCCGGTCGCTGCCGGAACTCCGCCTCCCCATGGATGGCGCAGACGCCGAGACGGGTTACGGCATCCTGCGGCACCACCCGCCTTCTGCGCGCCTCCGCGCCGCGCGTGCTGAGACCGTACCGCTTGAGCCAGTGACGGATGGTGGACTGGCTCAGGCCGAGCTCGACCGCCATCTCGCGGGTGGTCGCGCCTGCAGCGACCAGCGCCTCGAGAACCTCCATCGCGACTCCGCCCCGCGGCGCGTGCCGTTCCGCGTGCGTCGAGCGCAGCCCGAGCTTGCGCACCCAGTAGGACACCGTCGACGCGTCTCGCCCCACGTCGCGCGCGATCGACTCGATCGATCTCCCCGCCGCCAACTCGCGCTCCAACCACTCCCGTTCCATGAGGCGAACACTAGTTCCCCTACCGGACGGAATCCGGTTCGGATCCGAACCGTCTCAGCGCGTCAGCCTGCGCAGCTGTCCGAGGACGCGCTGGCGCTCCACCGCGAGGTCGCTCAAGGGGGTCTCGGCCACGCGGGCGGTGGCGATGTCGCGCTCCAGACGGGCGAGGTCGAGCATGTAGCCGGCCCGGTCGAGCTCGGAGGCATCGGCGTCCTCGAGCGCGCCTGCGCGCACGACGATCTCGGCGATCAGGGCCGAGAGCGCGTCGTCTTCAGGCGGCAGGCCGGCGGCCGGGGCGGGGAGGTGGGCGCGCAGGTGCGCGGCCGCGCGGCGGATGAGGTCTGAGGAGAGCGCGTCGCCGTCGAGCGCGGCCAGGCGCCCGGCGCCGGGCGCGGGGAAGGACAGACAGAGCGAGAGGAACGCCAGCTCGGTCTGCTCGCGCCGGTCCATGGCGCGATGCGCGGAGCCGCCGTGGCCGTTCGCGCGCGGTGCCGAGCCGGATGCCGTCCTGCCGAGGGCGGATGCCGCTAGTCCCTCGGACAGGCCCAGTCGCCCGGCGACCAGCCGGACGAGCTCCTCGCGCAGGACGCTCGGCGGGAGCTTGGAAAGGACCGCGGAGGTCTCGGCCAGCAGGTTGTCGCGGCCCTCGGCCGACGACAGGTCGCCGCGCGCGAGCGCGACCTCGACCTGCCAGCGCGTGAAGGGCACCGCACGACGGAGCATCGCTTCGACCTCGTCGGTCCCGCCGGGGGCGGAGGCGACCTCGGCGGGGTCCGAGCCCGGCGGCAGTGCGACGACGCGCACTTCCGGCGGGTTGGGCAGGGCGCGCAGCACGCCGGCGGCGCGCTGGGTCGCCTCCTGCCCAGCGGCGTCGGCGTCCAGGCACAGCGACACGGAGGGCGCGAGCTTGGCCAGCTCGGCGGCCTGCCCCTCGGCAAGCGCCGTGCCCATCTGACCGACCGCGTTGCCGATGCCCGCCTGGTGCAGCGCGATCACGTCGGTGTAGCCCTCGACGAGCACGACGGAGCCCGCCTTCGCGGCCGCCGTGCGGGCGATGTGGGTCCCGTAGACCTGGCGGCCCTTGTGAAAGACCTCGCTCTCGGCGGAGTTGAGGTACTTGGGCTGGTCGTCGGGTGCCAGCGCGCGGGCCCCGAAGCCGAGCACGCGGCCGCGCGCGTCGGCCCAGGGGAACATCAGGCGCCCGCGGAAGCGGTCGATCAGCCCGTCGCGGCCGCGCGAGCGCGACGCCAGCCCGGCGGCCAGCAGCTCTCCCGGTGAATAGTCGGCATGCAGGGACGCGGTCACCACGCGGTCCCAGCTCGCGGATGAATAGCCGACGCGGAACTCGCGCAGGGTCGGCTCCTGCAACCCGCGCGCGGCCAGGTACTCCCGGGCGCCCGCCGCCTCGGGCGACTCCCACAGCAGCCGCACGTAGTAGGCGGCCGCGCGCTCCAAGAGGCTGTGCAGGCGATCACGGCGATCGCGCTTCTCGGCGGCCCGCGGGTCCTCCTCGGTGCGTTCGAGCTGCACGTTGTAGCGGTCGCCCAGCAGCTCGAGCGCCTCCCCGAAGCCGAGCGTCTCGGTCTCCATGACGAACTTGAAGACGTCGCCGCCCTCGCCGCAGCCGAAGCAGTAGTAGAGCTTCTCGACGGGGTCGATCCCGAACGACGGCGAGCGCTCGTCGTGAAACGGGCACAGCCCGACGTAGCGCCGGACGCCGGCCTTGCGCAGCTCGACGCGCGAGCCGACCAGGTCGACGAAGTCGACCGCGTCGCGGACCTTCTCGCGGGAATCGTCCGTGTAGCGCGCCACCAGTGGCCCGCTAGACCGCGAATCCGGTCGGCACCGCGCGCTCGGTCCAGGCGCGGGTGGCGAAGCGGTCCGTCATCCCCGCGATGTAGTCCATGACCCGCTCGGCGAGCGTCGCGGCCTCGAGCGAGACCGGCAGCTCCTCCGGGTGCTCGCAGTACCAGTCGAAGAGCCCGCGCAGGACGCGCTCGATGCGCGCGTGCTGCTGGCGCGCCGTGTCGCCGAGGTACACGCACTCGAACATGAAGGCGCGCAGCGCGAGCATCGCGGAGCCGACCTCGTCGCCCTGCACGATGTCCCCGGCGCGCTCGGAGTGCTCGACGAGATCGTGTACGAGGCGGTCGATGCGACGCGGGCCGGTCTCCCCCAGGATCGCGATCTCCCGCGCGGGCAGGTCCCCCGCGACGATGACGCCGGCGCGCAGCGCGTCGTCGATGTCGTGGTTGATGTAGGCGATGCGGTCCACCAGGCGCACGATCTTGCCCTCCAGGGTGGCGGGCTCGCCGGCCCCGCTGGAGTGGCGCAGGATGCCGTCGCGAACCGGATCGGTCAGGTTGAGCCGCTCGAGCACGTCGACGACGCGCAACGAGTGCTCGTTGTGGCGGAAGCCGCGGCCGAAGCGCTCGCGCCCGCAGCGGTCCAGAACCTCCTCGCCGATGTGCCCGAAGGCGGGATGGCCGAGGTCGTGGCCCAGGCCGATCGCCTCGACGAGATCCTCGTTGAGGCGCAGCGCCCGCGCCACCGTGCGCGAGACCTGCGTCGCCTCCAGCGTATGCGTCAGCCGCGTGCGGTAGTGGTCGCCAAGCGGCGCGACGAAGACCTGCGTCTTGTGCTTGAGCCGGCGGAAGGCCTTGGAGTGCACGATCCGGTCGCGGTCGCGCTGAAATGGCGTGCGCAGCGAACACTCCTCCTCCGCCACGGCCCGCGCAGCAGGGTAGGAGCGCATGGCCAGCGGTGCGAGCCCCGCCTCCTCGGCCGCGGACACGCGCTCGGCGTAGGACGATGCCACGGAGGTCTGCACCCCTGAAGTGTCGCATCCGCCCAGGACCGCCTGACCGTCTCGCGGAGAGTTTTCACGAATGTGCGTGCGCGGTCCGTACCGCGAGCGCGCCGAGCCGGACATGCGCATGGTGCTCGGCGGTCTCGCGGACCGCGCGGTCGGCCTGCGCGAGCGGGGAGGCCGCGACGGCGGGCGTGTCGGCCAGCGGCCGGCCGAGCGCCTCGACGAGAAACGCGTGCGCGGCCTCGCCGAGCGCGAACGACCCTGCCTCGCACGCCGGGCACACGACGCCGCCCGCCGCCCCCGAGAAACCCGAGAGCTCGTCGGTCTCGCCGCAGGAGGCGCAGGCCGACAGCTGCGGGGAGATGCCCGCCGCCAGCAGCAGCTTCATGCGGAAGGCGACGCCGTTGGCGGCCGTGGCGCAGGCCGGCGAGCCCTCGAGCAGGGCGAGCTCGTTGGCCAGCAGGTGGTAGACGCCGGGGTGCGGATCCTCGGTGGCGAACAGGCGCGCGACAGCGTCACAGCAGCGCGCCGCGACGTCCAGCGGCGCCGCGCCCTCGCGCAGCCGCGGGTGGGCGGAGATCGTGGTCACGCTGGTGACCGTCAGCAGCTCCGACCGGCCCTCGTGCAGCACCGCCTCGAGGCGAAAGAACGGCTCCAGGCGCCCGCCGAAGCGCGACCTGGCCTTGCGCACGCCCTTGGCGATCGCGCTCACCTTGCCGCGATGCGGGGTATAGAGGTGCAGGATCCGGTCCGCTTCGCCGTAGCGGAAGGAGCGCAGCACGATGGCTTCGGTCTTGATGGTGCGGGGCATGATCTTGTCGCTATACTTAGTGAAGTAATGAGCCGCGTCGTGATGTACACCACTGAACCGTGCGGGTTCTGCCGGACGGCCAAGTCGCTGCTGGCTGCCCGCAGGATCACCTACGACGAGATCAACCTCGCCAAGGACCCCGACGGCCGCGCAGAGCTGGCCGGTAAGACCGGCATGATGACGTTCCCACAGGTCGTCATCGACGGCGAGGGCATCGGCGGCTTCCAGGAGCTCGCCGCGTGGGATCGCGCCGGGCGCCTCAAAGACCTCGTCTCCGACGACGCGGCGTAGCTTGGCAGCGCGGGCAGACGTAGGTTCCCCGCCCGGCCGCCCGCAGCTTGACCACCGCCGTGGCGCAGCTCGGGCACGGCTGCCCCGCGCGCCGGTGCACGAGGAACTGGTCCTGGAAGGACCCCTGCACGCCGTAGGGGTCGCGGAAGTCGTCGATCGTCGCGCCCTTGGCGGCGATCCCGGCGACCAGCGCCGCGACCACGGCGTCGCGCAGCGCGTCGAGCTGGGCGCCCGTGAGCGTGCCCGCCGGCCGCAGCGGGTGGATCCGGGCGCGGAACAGCGCCTCGTCGGCGTAGATGTTGCCGACGCCGGCGACCCGCTTCTGGTCGAGCAGGAAGGCCTTGATCGGCGCCCGCGACGACCGCGCCAGCGCGCGCAGGTGCGCGCCCGTGAAGGCCGGGTCGAAGGGCTCGAGGCCGAGCCGCGCGGCGAAGAACGCGTCGCGCGCCGCCGCTCCGAGCGCCAGCTCCCCCGTGCCGAAGCGGCGCGGGTCGACGAAGACCAGCTCGTGGTCTTCGAAGTCGAAGCGGACGCGCGTGTGCCTGGGCGGTGATGGCGGGTCGAGCAGCAGCGTGCCCGTCATGCGCAGGTGGCAGATCAGGAACACCTCATCGGAGAGCTCGAAGGTCAGGTACTTCCCGCGCCGCGTCAGCGCGAGCACCCGCCGGCCCTCGGAGGCCGCCGCGACCTCGGCCGGCGCGAGCGGCCGCGACCAGCGCGGGTCGAGGACCTCCAGGCGCGCCAGCGTACGGCCCTGCACGTGCGGCGCGAGCTGGCGCCGGATCGTCTCGACCTCGGGCAGCTCCGGCATCAGAGGCTGCCCTGCAGCGCGGCCAGGCTGACGCCCAGCACGCGGCGCGCCGCGCGGTCGGTGAGCGCGGGGTCGCCGGGACGCCCGTGCAGCCGCTCGTTCCCGTAGGCCTCGTAGAGCCGCAGCAGGCGTTCGCGCCCGTAGCGCTCGGCGATCGCGTAGGCCGCCGCGGAGGCGGCCGCGTAGGCGGCCGACTGCGGCGCTCCTCCCAGCCGCCCGATCGCGTCCGGCGCGCTCAGCGCGCGCAGGCTCGGCGCCGTCCCGATTGCGCGGTCGCGCGCGGCCTCGGCGCGCCGGTCATCCTCGGACACGTACTCGGCGACGCCCTCGGTCAACCACGAGGGGGTGCGGCCCGAGGTGATCGGCGCGAGCGCCGCGTGGGTGAGCTCGTGGGTGATCACGGTCCGCTGGACCGTCGCGCCGCCCGTGGCGAAGCTGCTCTGGACGATCAGCAGGCGTAGCGACGCGATCGTGCCGACCCTCTCGGCGGGGCCCTCCAGCTGGACCTCCGTATCGGTGAGGGCGGCGAGGCTGTCCAGACCGCCGATGCGCTGGGTCAGACGGCGCGCGTGCTCGCCGTCGCGGGCGATCACTACGAGGTAGCGTCGCCGCAGGCGGCCACGGTCGAGCACGTCGCGCATGCGCGCGTAGCTGGCCTCCAGCGCTGCGATCGGCGCGGGGATGTCCCGCGGCGTCCAGACCACGAAGTGCGGCGACTGTTCGCGCCGGTAGTCGTCGATGTCCCACGCGTCGGCGCGGCGTTCCCCCGCTGCGCCGGAGATCCGCCAGGCCCCTCGCCGCCTGCGCGCCCGCAGGACGCGCTCGAGGCCGAAGTCCCCCGCCACGCCCCGCACGCCGTAGGACAGGCGCACGCGCAAGAGCGCCCGGTCCCCGCGGACCGTCGTACGGGCGACCACGTAGCGCGCCGACGTCAGGCCGAGCCGCCGCACGCGCCGCGCGGCCTCGACCGCCCGGGCGCGGCGCCGGAGGACGCGCCGGAGCAGCTGGGCGTCGGTCGGCGGCGCCGGCGTCGGCGTGACGGTCGGCGCGGGGCGCGGGGAGGGCCCCGGCTGCCGGTCACCGCAGCCCGTCAGCAGCGCGAGCGCCAGGCACAGCGGCAGCGCGCCCCGCACCTAGACGAAGGCCTCGCCGGGGAGCGGTGCGTCGCGATCGGCCAGCCAGCGCAGACAGGACGCCCCGACGTCGGCCATCGGGCCGTCGTGGCGGCGCCCGCCGTGGCCCGCGAAGGCGGCCAGCAGCGGGACGTGCTCGCGGGTGTGGTCTGAGCCGGGGTGCGCGGGATCGACGCCGTGGTCGGCGGTGATGACCAGCAGGTCGCGCTCGGGGTCGAGCTGCCCCAGCCAGCCCGCCACCGCCGCGTCGATCCCGGCCAGCGCCCCCGCGAAGCCCGCGACGTCCTTGCGGTGCCCGAAGACCTGGTCGGTGTCGACCAGGTTGGCGAAGACCAGGCCGCCCTCGAGCTCTGAGACGAGCCGCGTGATGGCCGCGAGCGCCGTCGCGTTGTCCGCGCCGGCGTGTCCCGCGTCGAGCCCCACGCCACCGAAGACGTCGTGGACCTTGCCGACGCCGTGGACCGGGACCCCGGCGGCCTGGCACTCCTGCAGGTAGGAGCGGGCGGGTGGCGGGAGCGCGTAGTCGCGGCGCCCGCCGGTGCGGGTGAAGGCGCCGGGCGTCCCCCGGAACGGCCGCGCGATCACGCGGCCGACGTCGACGAGCGCGCGGGCGGCCTCGCACATGGCGTACAGCTCGCGCTCGGCGACGACGTCCTCGTGGCCGGCGATCTGCAGCACGGAGTCGGCCGAGGTGTAGACGATCGCCGCCCCGCTGCGCACGTGCTCGGCGCCGAGGCGCTCGATGATCTCGACCCCGTTGGCCGGGATGTTGCCGATGATCTCGCGGTCCCAGGCGGCGCGCAGCCCCTCGACCACGGCGTCTGAGAACCCGTCCGGGTAGGTGGGCAGGGCGCTCGGCGTGACGACGCCCATCAGCTCCCAGTGGCCGCAGATCGTGTCCTTGCCGGGCCCCTGGGCGTGCAGGCGGCCGTGCATGACCGGGTCGGTGGCCGGCGCGACGCCGGCCAGCGGCCGGATCGACCCGAGCCCGAGGCGCTCGAGCGTCGGCAGGTCCAGCCCGCCGGCGAGCGCGGCGACATGGACGAGGGTGTCTGACTCGCCGTCCCCGTAGCCGGCTGCGTCGGGCAGCGCGCCGGCCCCGCACGCGTCGAGCACGACGACGAAGGCCCGCCTCACGGCGTGGTGACCTTCAGCGACCGCAGCACCGGGCCGAACACCGTGCGGTCGACGCGGACGAACTCCCCGGGCGGCGCGTAGGCGTCGATGACCACTTCGGCGCCCGCCTTGAACAGGTGCGTCGAGCGCACGTAGTACCGCAGCCCGGCGATCGTCTGGCGCCCGACGAGCTCGATCCCCTCCAGCCCGCCGCGGCGGCGCAGCCGGCTCTGGCGCACCACGAAGGTCGGGTTGCGCTGCCTGATGCGCGCGAGCAGCAGGCCACGGACCTCCTCGAGCGCGGCCGAGGTGGTGGGCAGCGGCTCGGTGCGCGGATACCGCCAGATCGCCAGGGTGGCCGTCTTGTTGCGGATGCCGCCCACCAGCGGGCCCCCGGGCGGCAGCGGCTGCCAGTTCCCGGGTCCCTCGAAGGACACGCCGGCGTCGGCGATCGCGTAGTCATGGGGCAGGCGCGGCGCGTCCGGATGCTCGGTGTCCGGCGGCCGCGTCCGCGCGTTGCCGCAGCCCGCGAGGGCGACGAGCAGGATGATGAGCAGACCGGGGCGGCGCACGCCGCCAGAGGGTATTCAGCCCGGGGACTGCGCCCGCGGGTGCGCCTCGAAGTAGACGTCCTTCAGGCGGCCGGGCGAGAGGTGCGTGTAGAGCTGGGTGGTGGCGATGTCGGCGTGCCCGAGCATCTCCTGCACGGCGCGCAGGTCGCAGCCGCCGGCGAGCAGGTGGGTGGCGAAGCTGTGGCGCAGCGTGTGCGGGCTCATCTTGTCGGCGAGCCCGGCGCTGAGCGCGTGGCGCTGGACGATCTTGTACAGCCCCTGGCGCGTGAGCCCCTGGCCGCGGTGGTTGACGAACAGCCGCGACTCGTGGCGCAGGCCCACCAACCGCGGCCGTCCGCGCTGCAGGTAGACGACGACTGCGCGGATCGCCGCGGAGCCGACGGGCACCATCCGCTCCTTGGAGCCCTTGCCGCGGGCGCGCAGCACCGCCGACTCGACGTCGAGGTCGCCGACGTCGAGGTCGACGGCCTCCGACGCGCGCAGCCCGCAGGCGTACATGAGCTCGAGCATCGCGCGGTCGCGCAGCGCGGCGGGCTCGGTCCCCTGCGGCTGCGCGAGCAGCTCGTTGACCTCCTCGCGGGTCAGCACCTTGGGCAGCCGGCGGCTCTGGCGCGGCGCGTGGATGTGCGCGGTCGGGTCGTCGACGATCAGGTCCTCGCGGCGCAGGTGGCGGTGAAAGGAGCGCAGGCACGCGACCTTGCGCTGCAGCGTCGCGGGCGCGACAGGCGGTCGGTCACCGACCCCGGCGGCCAGTCCCGACAGGAAGGCGGCGACGTCTGAGTGCTCGACGTCGAGCGGGTTCTTCCGCCCCTCACGCAGCCAGGCGCCGTACTGCAGCAGGTCGGACCGGTAGGCCTCGAGCGTGTTGCGCGACAGCCCGCGCTCGAACTCCAGGTAGGCCAGGAAGTCGAGCACGTGCGGCTCCAGCGGCGCAGGACCCGCAGTGGTTTCGGTGACGCCCATGGCATGCCGTTCGCCCGGGCGGCGGGGACGCCTGCCCGGTGCAACGGCGCGTTCAGGGGGCGCGCGCGGTTACAGCCGGCGCCGGAGGGCGTAGAGGCCGACGAGGGTCTTGGAGTCCTGGCACTCGTCGATCAGGCGGTCGAGGTCGCTCAGCGGGCAGGCGAGGATCTCGATGCGCTCGTCCTCGTCGGTCTCGGGACGCTCGACGTCGGAGAGGCCGGTGGCCAGGTAGATGTGGACCTCCTCGTCGGAGAAGCCCGGCGAGTTGAAGAAGGTGTGCAGGTGCTCCCAGTGCGCGGCCGCCTTGCCGATCTCCTCGGCGAGCTCGCGCCTGGCGGTCTCGACCACCGGCTCGCCCTCCTCGTCGAGCTTGCCGGCGGGCAGCTCGAGCAGGTCGGGGAGGCCGACGGGCTCGCGCGGCTGGCGGACGAGCCAGACGGACTCTCCGTCGTGGGCGACGACGGCCACGGCACCCGGGTGGGCGACGATCTCCCGCTCGGCCTCGCTGCCGTCGTCGTAGCGGAAGCGATCGCGGCGGACCGTGGCGATCTTGCCCTCGTAGATCGTCTCGCTGGCGAGGCGTTCGAAGTTCGAGCTCATACACCATCAGATTCTGCCACCGCGTCGAGCAGGGCGAGGGCGACGTCGAGCATGCCGTCCAACGCGCCGACCGAGACGCGCTCGTCGGGCTGGTGGTTGCGCTCGGTCCCGTTGGCGAGGTTCACGCACTCAAGGCCGGCCGCCATCAAGGCGTTGGCGTCGGCGCCGCCGCCCGTGACGACGCGCCGGGGCTCGTAGCCGCACGCGCGCAGCGCGGCCTCGGCGACGAGCACCGCGGGCTCTGAGGCCTTCAACCGGTAGCCGGTGAAGAGCTTCTCGACGAGGACGTCGACGTCGCACTCGGCGTGCCCTGCGCCGTCGTGCAGGGCGTCGACCATCGCCGCGACCACCGCCTCGACCCGCTCGGGGTCCAGCGAGCGGGTCTCGGCGAGCAGCGAGCAGCGCTCGGGGACCACGTTGGTCGCGGACGGGACGCCCGCGTGCAGGTAGCCGACGTTCGCGGTGGTCTCGGCGTCGAGACGGCCGTGCGGCATGCGCTCGATCGCGTGCACCGCGGCCAGGATCGCGCTGCGACCCGCCTCGGGGCGGATGCCGGCGTGGGCGGCGGCGCCGAGGAACTCCGCTCCGATGCGAAAGTACGTCGGCGAGGCCACGATGACCTCGCCGATCGGGGTCGCGTGGTCGAAGACGTAGCCGTAGGGCGAGCGCAGACGGGAGACGTCGAACGCCTTCGCGCCGGCCAGGGCGTTCTCCTCGGAGACGGTGAAGAGCAGCTCGACGCCCACCGGGGAGCCTTCGATCGTGCAGCGGCGCGCGAGCTCGAGCAGGACCGCGACGGCGGCCTTGTTGTCGGCGCCGAGGATCCCGGCGTTGGCGTTCTCCCAGCCGCCGTCGAGGATGACCGGCTCGATCGCGGCGACGGGCTCGACCGTGTCGACGTGCGCGCACAGCAGCACCGTCCGGTCCCCGCGTCCGGGGATGCGGGCCAGCAGGTTGCCGCACTCGGCGCCGGAGGCTGCGGCGGCGCCGTCCTCCTCGACGGCCAGGCCCATCCCCTCGAGCTCGGCGCGCACCGCGTCCGCGCACGCCTTCTCGCGCCCGAACGGGCTGGCGATGCGACACAGCGCGGCGAAGGTCTCGCCCAGGCGGGCCCGCTCGGCCTCGGAGGCTGGGCGCAAGCGCGCTCGCTACTCGCGGGAGAAGCGGCCGGCCCCGTGCAGCGACTCGGCCGTGAGCTCGGGCGCGTCCTGCTCCTCCTCGCCCGGCCGCCCGTTCCGGTACTCCAGAGCGGCGCGGACGAACTCGCGAAACAGCGGGGCCGGGCGCTGCGGGCGCGACTTGAACTCGGGGTGGTACTGGGAGGCGACGAAGTACGGGTGGTCGGCCAACTCGATGATCTCCACCAGGCGCTCGTCCGGCGAGGTGCCCGAGATGACCAGGCCGGCGTTCTCCAGCCGCTTGCGCAGGAAGTTGTTGACCTCGTAGCGATGGCGGTGGCGCTCGTAGATGACGGCCTCGCCGTAGATCTCGCGCGCCCGCGTGCCCTCGTGGAGCTTGATCGGGTCCGCGCCCAGGCGCATGGTGCCGCCCATGTCGGCGACCTCCTTCTGCTCGGGCAGGAGGTCGATGACCGGGTACGGCGTCTCGGGGTCGAACTCGGTCGAGTTCGCCCCGTCCATGCCGACGACGTGGCGCGCGAAGTCGGCCACCGCCATCTGCATGCCCAGGCACACGCCGAGATAGGGGATCCGCAGGTCACGCGCGATGCGCGACGCGGCGATCTTGCCCTCGATGCCGCGCACGCCGAAGCCGCCGGGGATGAGGATGCCGTCGGCCTGCTGAAGGCGGACGCGGACCTCGGCGTCGTCGAGCGACTCGGAGTCCACCCAGTCGATGTGGATCCCGCAGCCGTGATGAAAGCCCGAGTGGCGCAGGGACTCCACGACCGACAGATACGCGTCCTCGAGCTGGACGTACTTGCCGACGAGCGCGATGCGTACGGGCGGCCGGGCGGCCGACTCGGTCGACGAGCGCACGAGGCGCTGCCAGTCCTCGAGGTCGGGCGCGGGAGCCTCCAGCGAGAAGTGCTCGAGGATGGTGTCGTCGACGCCCTCGGCGTGGAAGCCGAGCGGCACCTTGTAGATGTTGTCGACGTCGCGCGCCGAGATGACCGACTCGACCGGCAGCGAGGCGAACAGCGCTATCTTCTTGCGGATCTCGAGCGAGAGCCCGCCCTCGGAGCGGGCCATCAGCATGTCAGGCTGGATGCCGATGCGGCGCAGCTCGTTGACCGAGTGCTGGGTCGGCTTGGTCTTGAGCTCGCCGGCGTGGCCGATGTAGGGCACGAGGGTGAGGTGGACGAACATGCAGCGGTTGCGGCCGACGTCGACCGGGAACTGACGGATCGCCTCGAGCATCGGCAGCGACTCGATGTCGCCCACCGTGCCCCCGATCTCCGTCACCACCACGTCGACCTCCTGGGCCTCGGCGATCAGCTTGATGCGCTGCTTGATCTCGTCCGTGATGTGCGGGACCACCTGGACGGTGCCGCCGAGGTAGTCGCCCCGGCGCTCCTTGCGGATGACCGAGTTGTAGATCGCGCCGGCCGTGACGTTGGAGCCGCGGGACGTGTTCGCGTCCGTGAAGCGCTCGTAATGGCCGAGGTCGAGGTCGGCCTCCGCGCCGTCCTCGGTGACGAAGACCTCTCCGTGCTGAAACGGCGACATCGTGCCAGGGTCCACGTTGATGTACGGATCGAACTTCTGCAGGGCCACCTTGAGGCCCCGAGCGACCAGCAGCCGGCCGATCGAGGCGGCCGCGATCCCCTTGCCCAGCGACGAGACGACGCCGCCGGTGACGAAGATGAAGCGTGTGCGGGGGCGAGGATCGGGCATCGGTTCTCCTTGGTATCCACTCTAGACCGCGCCGCGGACGAGACCCGCCGCACACGCCGCACGGTGGGCGATTTGCGTCAGGCCGCTCGCAGCAGCTCCTTGGCGTGGCGGCGGGCCGCGACGTCGCCGTCCTGCGCCCCCAGCATGCGGACGAGCTCGCCCACGACCTCGCCGCGGGGCAGCGCCGTGACGGTCGTCCGGGCCGTCGGGCCCGAGGTGTCCTTGGCGATCCGGAAGTGGTGCTCGGCCAGCGAGGCGATCTGGGGCAGGTGGGTGATGCACAGGACCTGGCGGCCGTCCGCCAGCTCGCGCAGCCGCTCACCCACCGCACGGGCGGTCTGCCCCCCGACGCCCGCGTCGATCTCGTCGAAGACCAGGGTGAGGGCGCCCGCCCCGTCCGCGGCGACGCTCATCAGCGCCAGCATGACCCGCGAGAGCTCGCCGCCCGAGGCGATCTCGCGCAGCGGAGCGGCAGGCACGCCTGGGTTCGGCGCGATCAGGAACTCGACGTCATCGCCGCCGATGGGGCCGAAGCCGTCGCGCTCGGCGACGCGCGCCTCGAACGTCGCGCCCTCCATTGACAGGGCAGCCAGGCGCTCGACGACCGCGACGGCGAGGCGCTCACCGGCCGCGCGCCGCGTGGCGCGCAGCCCGGCGGCCAGCGACGTCAGCTCGGCGCGCGCGCCGGCGAGCTGCGTGACGCCCGCCTCCAGCGCCTCGTCGGCGCCCGCCAGCAGGTCCCGCCGCGACCGGCACCGCTCGCCGTAGGCCAGGACGGCCTCGATCGTCCCCCCGTGCTTGCGCTTGAGCCGGTCCAGCCGGGCGAGGCGCTCTTCGACGGCGTCCAGCCGGCCCGGCGGGGCCTCCACGCCGTCGCCGTGACGGCGCAGCTCGCCCGCGAGATCGTCGGCCTCGACCGCCAGCGCCCCGAGGCGCACGCCGAGCGCGTCGAGCTCCGGATCCACGCCCACCGGCGCCTCAAGGCCCCGCGCGGCCGCCGCCAGCGCCCCCACGGCGCCCACGCCATCGCCCTCCATGTCGCCGTCGAGCGCGGCCAGCGCCACGCCGACCGCCTCGCGCAGCGCCTCCGCATGGCGCAGCCGCTCACGCTCGCCCAGCAGCGCGGCCTCCTCCTGAGCGGACGGCGCCGCCTCGTCGATCTCCCCCAGCTCCCAGTCGAGCAGGTCGAGCTCTCGATCGCGCGCGCCCGCGCGCTCCTCGAGCTCCGCAAGCGACGCCGCCAGCGCGCGCTCCGCCGCGTAGGCGGCTGCGAAGGCCGTGCGCCGGGCGGCGTGCTCGGGACCGCAGAAGCCGTCCAGGATCTCCAGCTGGGCGGAGGCCAGCGTCAGCCGGCGGTGCTCGTGCTGCCCGTAGAAGGACAGCAGCGCGCCGCCGACGTCGCGCAGGTCCGCCGCCGTGGCCGAGCGCCCACCCAGGTAGGCGCGCGTGCGGCCCTCGGCGGTGACGCGCCGTGCCAGCACGAGCTCCTGCGCGTCGTCGGGCAGCCGGTCCGCCAGCAGCGGGCGCAGCCCGGCGGGCACGTCGAAGACCCCCTCGACGTAGGCCTCCGGCGCTCCCGGCCGCACGATGCCGGGCCGCGGCCTGCCGCCGAGCAGGAGATCGAGGGCGTGGGCGAGCACCGTCTTGCCCGCCCCGGTCTCCCCCGTCAGCACGTTCAAACCCGGGCCGAGGCGCAGCTCGGCCCGCTCGATCAGCAGCAGGTTCTCGACGCGCAGCTCGAACAGCACGTTCGGGGTCTACCAACCGCGCCAGACGGAACGATCAGCGCGCGAGACGCCCGAAGCGCTCCCGCAGGCGGTGATAGAAGCTCGCCCCTGGCAGCTGCGCGAGCAGCGCCACCGGCTCGCCGAAGCGCACCGTGATGTCCTGCGTCGCCGGCAGGGTGAGCGCCGGCCGACCGTCGACATGGACCTCGGCGTCGTCCTCGGTCGAGGCGTTGCTGATCGTCAGCGCGTCGTCGGGCGCGACCACCAGCGCCCGGGCCGTGAAGCTGTGCGGCGCGATGAAGGAGACGACGAAGCCCTCGACGCCCCAGGCCAGCACCGGGCCGCCGTTGGCGAGGTTGTAGCCCGTGGAGCCGGCGGGCGTGGAGACGACGATCCCGTCGCAGCGAACCCGCCCGATCTCCTCGCCGCCGACGCCGTAAGCGAGGTCGGCGACCCGGTTGCCCGGCTGCCGGTGCACGGAGATGTCGTTGAAGGCGGTCCAGCGGCCGTCAGGTAGGCCCACGGTGATCGACGGCAGCGTCATCGTCTCAAACGCGCCGCCGAAGGCCCGCCCGAGACCCTCGCGGACGTTGCTCGGGTCCATCGTCGCGAGGAAGCCGACCTCGCCGAAGTTGACCGCGAACACCGCGACCTGGGTGCCCGCGTACGCGCGCAGCGCGCTGAGGATCGTCCCGTCGCCGCCCAGGACGATGCAGAGGTCGACCTCCAGGCTGATCGGGCAGACCTCGATCCCCGGCTCGCTCCCGAGGCCGTGCTTGGCAGCCTCCTCGGCGCTCACGCACAGGGTCACGGCCTTCTCGCGCGCCACCTCGAGCAGGATGCCCACGGCCTCGCTGAGGTCCCGCCCGCCGCGACGGGTCAGCACGGTCGCCCTCATGCGTCGACTCCGGCGACGGCCGCCTGGAGATCTCCGACGGCCCCGGGGCGGCCCGCCTCTGCCAACCAGGCGAACGTCTCGCGGTTGCCCTTCGGGCCCGGCAGCCCAGAGGACGCAAAGCCCATGACCGTCGCCCCCAGGCCCTCCGCGGCGCGCGCGACGTCTGCGAGCACCTCGCGCCGCAGCTGGGCGTCGTGCACGACGCCGCCCTTGGCGATGCGCCCGCGGCCGACCTCGAACTGCGGCTTGACCATAACCAGCGCGTCGTAGGCCTCGGCGACGCAGCCCAGCACGGCCGGCAGGATCTTGGCGAGGGAGATGAAGGACACGTCGGCGGCCACGAGGTCGGGCCGGTAGGGCAGCTGCTCTGGCGCCAGCGCGCGGGCGTTGACCCGCTCGACGACCGTGACCCGCTCGTCGCCGCGCAGCCTGAAGTGCAGCTCCCCGTAGGCGACGTCGACCGCCACGACGTGCTCGGCGCCACGCTGCAGCAGGCAGTCGGTGAAGCCGCCGGTGGAGGCGCCGACGTCGAGCGCCAGGCGCCCGCCCACCTCCAGGCCGAGCGCGTCAAGCGCGTTGGCGAGCTTGATCCCGCCGCGCGAGACGTAGGGCGGGCCTTGGGCGACCTCGAGCTCGACGTCATCCCCCACCAGCTGCCCGGGCTTGTCGGCGCGCCGGCGACCGGGCAGCAGCATCACGTCGCCGGCGAGCACCGCCGCGGCCGCGCGCGTGCGCGAGTCAAACAGGCCGCGCTCGGCGAGCAGGGAGTCGAGGCGGACCCGGGGCACGAGGCGTGGAACGGTAGCCCGCTGTGCGCCGGCCCACAGCGCGCCCCCCGCCCGCACCGGCGAGCGCTGCGACCCCGGAGCAGGACCGGGACCCCGTGCATCTTCCCCCCCTTCCTGGGGGTTAAATGCACGAACGACCTGCTGTGTACCCCCTACACGCCGGGCGGGCGCGGCGGCAGCGACACGTGGGCGTGCGTGCCCTCGTCGCGCACGGAGTCCAGCCAGAGGCGGCCGCCGTGGTTCTCCACGATCCGGTTGCAGAGAAAGAGGCCGAGACCGAGACCGGGGATGCGGGCCGACTCGGCGGTGGCCGCACGCGCGAACGCGTCCGTCACCCGGGCCGCCTCGGCGTTGTCGAAGCCGATGCCGGTGTCGCGCACCGACACCTTCACGGCGCCCTCGAAGAGGCCGGCCGTGACGTCGACGCGCCCACCGGACTCGGTGAACTTGATCGCGTTGGCGATCAGCTCGCCGGCCACCTGATCGAGCTGCGCCGCGACGCCCTGCAGGACGTAGGCCTCCGGCGCGGGCCGATAGTTGACGCTGACACCGCGGTCCTCGGCCATGGCGTGGTGCTCTGAGACCGCGCGCTCGAGCCACGGCCCGACCGGGATGGCCTCCATGTCGCGCAGCTGCGGCGGGCGCAGATGCGCGAGCAGCATCAGGCTGTCGACCGTTCCCAGCAGGCGCCGGCTGTCGGCGAGGGCGGTGCGCAGGTACTGGCGCGTGTCCTGCGCGAGGCCCTCGGCGACCACCGCGACCCCGAGCGTGCTGACGGTGCCCGCCAGCGGCGAGCGCAGCTCCTCGGTGACGCGGTCGATGAAGTCCTGCTCCTCCTGGCTGAGCACGGTGCCCGAGCGCAGCGTGGAGATCGCCTTGGCGACGTACTCGGCGATCAGCTCGCCGAACGTCTCGTCCTCCGTCTCGTACTCGGCGCCCTCGGCCAGGCGGGTGAGCACGATCTCCCCGAAGGTCGGGCCGCCTGCGCGCAACGGGACGGAGATGTAGGGCCCGGCGCCGAGGGCGGAGCCGGACACGAACTGGCGCGAGAGCGGCGCCGAGAGGGTGAGCATGCCCGCGTCGGAGCGGGTGCAGCGGCAGGCCTCGTCGATGACCTGCTGCAGGGTGTCCTCGCCGTCGGGGGACGCGCGCAGCTTGCGGGCGAGGTCGCGCAGGGCGGCGAGCCGGTCGATCGGCGGGTTGACCGCGGCGATCGACCCGTGCGCGCCCGGGATGTCGGCCGGCGCGGTCCGGTTCGTGCTCGCCGTGCCGAACTCCGGGTTCTCGGGGATGACGGTCCGGCCCTCGGCCTGCATCAGGGGCGCCGCGTGGGGCGCCCACGCCGCCGCGGAGGCGATCGGGATCTCGGTCGCCGGTTCGTCCATAGAGGTCCATCGGCCGGACGCGGCCGCCCGTTGAGGGGTTGAACCTGGATCCACCGATGATCGGTGGTGTCATGGCGCTGCCGGGATCGGTGGATCCAGGTTAGACGAGTGTCGAGCGCGGGTCGAGCACGGCGGCCTCGATGCGCTCGGCGATGGCCGCGGGTGTGAAGCCGACCTCGGCGTGCAGCAGCGCCGGGGCACCGTGCGTCACGTAGCGGTCCGGCAGGCCGAGGCGCAGCATGCGCGGGACGATGCCGCGCTCGTTGAGCGTCTCCCAGACGCCGGTGCCGAAGCCGCCGGTCAGCACGCCCTCCTCGATCGTCACGAGCAGCTCGTGGTCGGCCGCCAGCCTCTCGAGCAGCGCGGCGTCGAGCGGCTTGGCGAAGCGCGCGTCGACGACGGTGACCTCGAGGCCGTTGGCGGAGAGCAGCTCGGCGGCACCGAGCGCCTGGCCCACGCCGGCGCCGTAGGCCACGACGGCGACCCGCTCGCCCTCGCGCAGGATCTCGCCGGTGCCGAGCTCGAGCGGCTCGGGGTCGGCGGGGAGTTCGACGCCCAGCGCGACCCCGCGCGGGTAGCGGATGGCGGAGGGCCCGCCGATGGTCAGGCCCGTCCGCAGCATCCGCAGCAGCATGGCCTCGTCCCGCGGCGCCATCAGCGTGATGTTCGGCAGGCAGCGCAGGTAGGGGATGTCGAAGACGCCGTGGTGCGTCGGGCCGTCGTCGCCGACCAGGCCGGCCCGGTCCATGCAGAAGACGACCGGGAGGTTCTGCAGGCAGACGTCGTGCACGATCTGGTCGTAGGCCCGCTGCAGGAACGTCGAGTAGATCGCCGCGACGGGGCGCGAGCCGCTCAGCGCCAGGCCGGAGGCGAAGAGGATCGCCTGCTGCTCGGCGATGCCGACGTCGAAGTAGTGCTCGGGCTCGGCCTTCTGCAGGATGTTGAGGCCGGTGCCGGAGTTCATCGCGGCCGTGATGCCGATCACGCGGCGGTCGCGGCGGCACTCCTGCACCATCGCGTTGCCGAAGACCTCGGTCCAGGTCGGCGCGACGGCGGTGCCCGCCGCCGGCTTCGCCGTGACCACGGACGGGATCCGGTTGGCGATCGACTTGGGCTTGGCGGCGTGCCAGTGCTCCATGCCCTCCAGGCCGCCCTCCTCGGCCGGCGCAAAGCCCTTGCCCTTGATCGTCGCGGCGTGGATGACGACGGGGCGCTCGGCGGCGAGCGCCTCCTTGAGCGCCTTGCGCATCGCCTTGACGTCGTGGCCGTCGACGACGCCGATGTAGGCCCAGTCGAGCTCCTCCCACCACAGGCCGGGCGCCCAGAACGCCTTCAGCGCCTCCTTAAACTGGGGCCCGAGGCGCTCGACCGCGGCGCCGATCCCGGCCGGCAGCCGCGTGAGGCGAGACTCGACGCCCTCGCGCGCCTTCCACATGTGCGGCTCGAGGCGCACGCGGTTGAAGTAGGAGCTCAGCGCGCCGACGTTCGGGGAGATCGACATCCCGTTGTCGTTGAGGATGACCACCAGCGGGGTGCCGAGGCCGCCGGCCTGGCTGACCGCCTCGAAGGCGACGCCGCCGGTCATGGCGCCGTCGCCGATGACCGCGACGACCTTGCCGTCCGGCGCGTCGCCGCGGCGCATGGACTCCTTGATGCCCACGCCGTAGCCGATCGACGTCGACGCGTGGCCCGCGCCCATGATGTCGTGCTCGGACTCGAGCATCGCGCAGAAGGGCGCCAGGCCCCCGTACTTGCGGATCGTCGAGATCTGGTCGCGGCGGCCCGTCAGGATCTTGTGCGGGTAGGCCTGGTGGCCGACGTCCCACAGCACCTTGTCCGTCGGTGAGTCCAGCAGCGAGTGCACGGCGACGGCGATCTCGCAGCAGCCGAGGTTGGCCCCGAAGTGCCCGCCGATCTCGCCGACCGTGTCGATCAGGAGCTCGCGGACCTCCTGGGAGACCTGCTGGAGCTCGGGCTCCGTCAGCCGATGGAGGTCCCTGGGGCCCTGGATGGCGTCGAGCAGGCGGTGGGTCACGAGGTGCGCTTGAAGATGAAGTCGGTGATGTGCTCGAGCTCTGCCGGTTGTGGCGGGGCGGCGCGCCGCAGGGCGCTGCGGACCTTGTCGTGGGACTCCGCCGCCAGGGTCCGGGCGCCGTCGAGGCCGTAGGAGCTGACGTAGGTGAGCTTCCCGTGCCGCGCGTCGGAGCCGCGGGGCTTGCCGAGGGCCACGTCCGTCCCGGTCACGTCGAGGATGTCGTCGACGATCTGAAACAGCACGCCGAGCTCCGTGGCGAACTCCCGGAAGTCATCGATTGTAGTCACTGTCTCAACGCCGTTTCTCAATAGGAGTACGCACTCCACGCACGCGCCGATCAGCCTGCCCGTCTTGAGCTCGTGCAATCGCCGCAGGGTCGTCTCGCCGCTGTCGGCCAGGCCCTTGACGTCGATGTGCTGCCCGCCGACCATCCCGTCGACCCCGGTGGCGGCCGCCAGCTCGCAGACCGCCGCCAGCACGCAGCGCGGGTCGCCCGCCTGGTGGTGGGTGACGTGGCGGAAGGCCTCGGCGTAGAGCCCGTCGCCGGCGAGGATCGCGACGTCCTCCCCGTAGACCCGGTGGCAGGTGAGCCGGCCGCGGCGCAGGTCGTCGTCGTCCATCGCCGGGAGATCGTCGTGGATCAGCGAGTACGTGTGGATCAGCTCGAGCGCGGCCGCGAGCGGCAGCACGCCGAAGGGCAGCTCGACGGCGCGGGCGGTCGCGAGCGCGAGCACGGGCCGGATCCGCTTGCCGCCCGCGAGCAGCGAGTAGCGCATGGCCTCCTGCAGGCCGGCCGTCGCGGGCTCCCCCGCGGAGAAGTCCAGCGTCTGCAGGTAGCTCTCGACCTCACGGCGCAGATGGTCCGGGTAGGCGGGGGCGGTTGGCGCCGCGGTCACGCGTGCAGCGCGAGCTGACCGGCAGGACCGAGCGGCTGGTCGCCGATGCGCACGCGCCTGTCCAGCTCGCCCCCGGCCTCGGCGGCGAGCCGCGCGAGGTCGTCGACGACGCTGGCGGCGTGGGCCGGCTCGAGGTCGCCCGAACGCAGTTCGGCCGCTGTGCGCTCCAGGCGCGATACGAGGAGTTCGAGGGCGTCAGGCATGTCAGGCTCGGCCGACAGTGTGACAGAACCGTTCCCGTCCTTCCCTCGTGGGTAGGAGGGCACCGAACCCCCGACTCAAGAGGAAGCACCCGTCCACATGAGCGTCACCGACGAGCTGATCGCCAACAACGAGGCCTACGCCGCCGCCTTCGACAAGGGCGAGCTCCCCATGCCGCCCGGCAAGCAGGTCGCGGTCGTCGCCTGCATGGACGCGCGGGTGAACGTCTACGGCGCGCTGGGCCTGCAGGAGGGCGACGCGCACGTCATCCGCAACGCCGGCGGCGTCATCACCGACGACGAGATCCGGTCGCTCTCCATCTCCCAGCACCTGCTGGGGACCAAGGAGATCATCCTCATCCACCACACGGACTGCGGGATGCTCACCTTCACCGACGAGGCGTTCAAGGCGCAGCTCAAGGAGGCCACCGGCGAGGAGCCGACCTGGGGGCCGGAGGCCTTCAGCGACCTCGAGGGCGACGTGCGCGAGTCGATCGCACGCATCCAGGCGAGCCCCTTCATCCCGAACAAGGACGCGGTTCGCGGGTTCGTCTACGAGGTCGAGACGGGCAGGCTGCGCGAGGTGGAGCCGGCAGCCTAGGAGACGGGCGCCGCGGCCGCGCTGAGGCCGGCCTCGGAGCGCAGCTGCTCGGCCCGGTCGGTCCGCTCCCAGTTGAAGTCCGGGTCCTCGCGGCCGAAGTGGCCGTAGGCGGCGGTCTTCTGGTAGATCGGGCGGTGCAGCTGCAGGTACTCGCGGAAGGCCCCCGGGCGCAGGTCGAAGTGCCGGTCGACCAGCTCGGCGATCGTGGCCAGGCTGACGTGCTCGGTGCCGAAGGTCTCGACCATCACCGAGACGGGGTGCGAGACGCCGATCGCGTAGGCGACCTGGACCTCGCAGCGGTCGGCGAGGCCGGCGGCGACGACGTTCTTGGCGACGTAGCGCGCGGCGTAGGCGGCCGAGCGGTCCACCTTCGACGGGTCCTTGCCACTGAACGCGCCGCCGCCGTGGCGGGCCATGCCGCCGTAGGTGTCGACGATGATCTTGCGGCCGGTCAGCCCGCAGTCGCCGACGGGACCGCCGATGACGAAGCGCCCCGTCGGGTTCACGAGAAAGGACTTGCGCAGCTTGTCGGCGTCGAACAGCTCCTCGGGCAGCGTCGGGAGCACGACCTGCTCCCAGAGGTCGCCGGGAATGCGCGACTCGGCTCCCTCGCGATGCTGCGAGGAGATCAGCAGCTTCTCGATCTCGACCGGCTTGCCGTCGGCGTAGCGCACGGAGACCTGCGTCTTGCCGTCCGGGCGCAGGTAGTCCAGCGAGCCGTCCTTGCGCACGGCCGCCAGGCGCTCGGCGAGGCGGTGCGCCATCAGGATCGGCAGCGGCATCAGCTCCGGCGTCTCGTTGGACGCGTAGCCGAACATCATGCCCTGGTCCCCGGCGCCCGCGACATCGAGCTCGTCGTCCTGCAGGCCCGTGGTGCGGACCTCGTGGGCCGAGTCCACGCCCTGCGCGATGTCCGGCGACTGCTTGTCGATCGTGTTCAGCACGGCGCAGGAGTCGGCCGAGAAGCCGAGATCGGCGTCGACGTAGCCGATCTTGCGCACGGTGTCGCGGGCGACCTGCTGGATGTCGACGAAGGTCGAGGTGGAGATCTCGCCCGACACGACCACGAGGCCGGTGTTGACGAGCGTCTCGCACGCCACGCGGCCGTAGGGATCCTCGGCCAGCACGGCGTCGAGCACGCCGTCGGAGATCTGGTCGGCGATCTTGTCGGGGTGTCCCTCGGTGACGGACTCTGACGTGAACAGGTACTCGTTCTCGGCGTAACTCATGGGAAGAGGAAGTTCAACTCCGCGATCGTGTCGTTACCCTGGCGCCGGACGGTGGCGCCGACCGCGCGGACCTTGCGGAACTCGTCGCGGACGGAGCGATAGGCAGAGCCGGCGTCGAGGCCCGCCTGGTCGCCGAGAGCCAGGAGCTGGCTTGGAAGCACGAAGGCTATCGCCTCGGCGGCGTCGGGCACGCCGGGCACGGTCGTCTCGAAATCGCTGCGGTCGCGCAGCGAGGCTTCATCACCGGTCGTCCGGCGTACGCCGTCGTCGGCGTTGGAAACGATCACGCGATCGCCGGACACGGCGTAGACGAGCTCTCCGCCTCCGGCCAGCCTGAGGGCGTAGCCGTCGAGGCCGCCACCGAGATCGCGCTCCTCGAAGGTCGGCACCTGGCCTGTCGCGTCCTCCGAGCCCGCCAGCAGGCCGGCGATCACGCCCTGCAGGCCGGCGAGCGCCTCGCGCGCGGCCGCGGCGTCTGCGGTCCGGGCGACCAGCGCGACGACGGGTTCCGGGGAGGCGGGTGTGATGAAGATCGCGACCTCGCCGTCGAGCGTGGCCAGCAGGGGCTTGAGGCCGCGGCGCAGCCCGCCCGCGGCCTTGCCGGCGGCGGCTGGCAGCAGCGCCCCGAGGGCCCGCAGCCCGCGGACGCCGACGTAGGCGAGGACGTCGTCGGGCACGCGGTCGAGCAGCTTGGGCCCGAACTCGGAGCGCTTGCCGGCGCCGCCGAGCCGCAGCGCCTCGACGTGCAGGCCGTTGTCGGTGGGCGCGGCGCTGAGGGACACGGGGCGGTCGCCGAGCAGGCCCGCGAAGCGGGGCGGGAGCGCGAGCCGGACGGCTCCGGGAGCGGCCCAGGCGTCCAGCGCCCGGTCCTCGGGCCGCAGCTTGGCTGCGCGGGCGTACTCGGTCACCCGGCTGAGCGGGCGCTCCCGGCTCTTCGGAGCGTGCAGGTCGATGACCTGGTCGACGACCGGCTCGGGGCCGATCGCCAAGAAGCCGCCGACGAACGCGGCGGCCCCGGCGCCGTAGTGGCGTACCACGACGCCCGCGTGGCGGGTGGCGGCCTGGCCGCCGGCGATGCGCTGCAGGACGCCCTGAGCGGTCGGCTCCTTGGCGACGGACAGCAGGATCAGCAGGCCGTGCGGCGTGATGGCGAAGGCGGCCTCCTTGCCCAGCCAGGAGCGCACGTCGCGCTTGTAGTCAAAGGCGCCGGCGCGCGGGCCGATCGCGGCCTGGACCCGCTTGCGCAGCTTCTCGAAGGCCGGGAAGCGCTGCAGGCGGTTGAGCAGCTGGGCGTCCTGGTCGCGGCCGGGGTCGGTCGACACGTGGACATAGACCAGAGCGTCGGCGGGGACGAGCGTGTCGGCGCGGTCCACCGGGGCGCTCGTGCCGCCGAAGAGCAGCATGAGCAACGCGACCACGACCGCGGCCGCGGCTGCGAGTGCGGACACCGCGATCCCGGTGGTCACGGCTCGGACCGCCGCCGTTGCTTGCGCTCGTTGAAGTCGATGATCAGCGGGATGCCGTCGAGGCCGTAGCGCTCGCGCAGGCGGTTCTCGACGAAGTAGGCGTAGTCGCGGGTGACGCGGTCGCGCGAGTTGACCTGGATCGAGAAGCGCGGCGGGTTCACCCCGATCTGGGCGCCGTAGAGCATCTTCAGCCGGTGGCCCTGCTTGGCCGGGGGCTGGCGGATTCCGACGATCTCGGCCATGAAGTTGTTCAGCTCGGGCGTCGGGATGCGGTGGCGGCGCCGGTCGGCGAGGGAAATCGCCTCGACGAGCAGGCGCGCGACGTGGCGGCCGGTCATGGCCGACGCGGTCAGCAGCTTGGGCCGTAGCCGCAGCTTGCGCAGCACGACCTGGCGCTCGTGCTCGAGGTCGAACTCCTCACCGCTCGTCAGGTCCCACTTGTTCAGGACGAGCGCGGTCGCGCAGCCCGAGCGCATCGCGAGGTCGGCGACCCGCAGGTCCTGGGAGGTGACGCCCTCGGTCGCGTCGCAGACGACGAACGCGACATCGGCGCGCTCCGCCGCCCGCTGCGAGCGCAGGGCCGTGTAGTACTCGACGGACTCTTTGACCTTGGCGGCCCGCCGGATGCCCGCGGTGTCGACCAGGCGCATCTTTCGCCCTTCGACCTCCAACTCCATGTCGATCGGGTCGCGGGTGGTGCCCGCGACCTCGGAGACGAGGACGCGCTCGTAGCCCAGGAAGGTGTTCAGCAGCGAGGACTTGCCGACGTTCGGGCGCCCGATGATGGCCAGCCGGAAGGTCTCCTCGTCGTCGTCGGCCTCGCTGTCGGCGTCGGGCCCGACGGCGATGATCGCGTCGAGCAGGTCGCCCGTGCCGAGGCCCTGCGCGGCCGAGACCGGCAGCGGATCGCCCAGGCCGAGGCTGTAGAACTCGGCGGCCAACGGCATGTCGCGGGGCGAGTCGATCTTGTTGGCGGCGAGCAGCACCGGGCCGTCCCATCGGCGCAGGAGGTCGGCGATCTCCGCGTCCCCGGGGCGCTGGCCCGCGCGGGCGTCGACCACGAGCACCGCGAGGTCGGCGTCGAGCAGCGCCGCGCGCGACTGGTCGGCGATCGAGACCGTGAGCGGGTCGTCGGCGTCGAGGTCGATGCCGCCGGTGTCGATCAGGTGAATGCGGCGCCCGTTCCAGTCGGTCTCGAGCTCGCGCCGGTCGCGCGTGACGCCCGCCGTCTCGTGCACGACGGCGTCGCGCGACTGCGTGAGGCGATTGACCAGCGAGGACTTGCCGACGTTGGGGTAGCCGAGGACCGCGACCTTCATCGTGCGGCCTCGCTTCGCTCGTCACCGTGGCGGCCTGCGGCCGCGTTGGCCATCCCGGCGATCCGGTCGACGACCTCGTCGAGCGTCAGGCCCGTCGTGTCCAAGGGCGTGGCGCCGGGAGCGGGCTCGGTCACCGAGCGGTCGCCCGTGGCCTGGTCGCGCTGGTCGCGGATCGCCTGCTCGCGCAGGACCGTACGCGCGTCGGCGCCCAGGTCGGCCGCGCGGCGGCGCGCGCGCTCCTCGGGCTCGGCGGTGAGAAAGATCTTGACCTCGGCCGCGGGGGCGACGGCGAGCGCGATGTCGCGGCCCTCGGCGACCCAGTCCCCGTCGCGGACGAGCTCCCGCTGCTTGGCCACGAGCGCCCGGCGCACGGCCGGGTCGGCGGCGACGCGCGAGGCCTGCTCCGACGCCTCCGGCGTGCGGATGGCGGTCGTGACGTCGCGGCCGTCGAGCAGCACGCGGTCGCCGTCGAAGCGGATCTCGGCCTCCGGCGTCCCCGCGAGGCCGACGGCGCGGTACATCGCCCCCGTGTCGAGGTAGGTGAAACCGAGCCGCGCGGCCACCGCGCGGGCGACGGAGGACTTGCCGGCGCCCGCAGGCCCGTCGATGGCGATCACCACGCCGCAGAGCCTACGCGCCGGTGAGCGACGCGAGGTCGTCGACGAAGCCGGGGTAGCTGACCGCGGCGGCCTCGATGCCGTCGACCTCCACGCCCTGCTGAGAGGCGAGGCCGGCGACGGCGCCGAGCATGGCGAGGCGGTGGTCGCCGTGCGCGGGAAGGGTCCCGCCACGCAGGCCGCCGGTGCCGCGGACGGCGAAGCCGTCGGCGGTCGCCTCGATGTCGGCGCCGAGGCCGCGCAGCCCGTCGACCACCGTGGCGATCCGGTCGGACTCCTTCAGCCGCAGCTCCTGCGCACCCTCGACGACGGTCTCCCCCTCGGCGAAGCAGCCGAGCAGGGCGACCAGCGGCAGCTCGTCGACGGCAAGCGGGACCTCGCCGGCGGCGACCGTCGTGCCGACGAGCGGGCCATGGGAGACGTCGAGCTCGCAGACCGGCTCGTCGGCGATGAGCGGGCCACCGGGCTCCTCCAGCGGCCCGACGACGATGCCGCCCATGCGCTCGAGGATCCGGTAGAAGCCGACGCGGGTCCAGTTCGCGGCCATGTTCTCGACGACGATGCGCGAGCCGGGCACGAGCACGGCCGCGGTGGCGTGAAAGGCGGCTGAGGACGGGTCGCCCGGCACGGCGATCGAGTCCATCTCGAGCTCGTCGTGACAGCCGACGCTGACGCTGAGCCCATCACGGCGCACGTCGACGCCGCCGCGCAGCAGCAGCCGCTCGGTGTGGTCGCGGCTCGCGGCCGGCTCGAGCACCGTGGTGCGGCCGTCGGCGAGGATGCCCGCGACCAGCAGGCACGACTTCACCTGGGCGGAGGCCACGGGCATGCGGTACTCGATCCCCTCGAGGTTGCGCCCCTCGATGTGCAGGGGCGCCAGGCCGTCCCCGCGGGTCTCGATCCGCGCGCCCATCAGCCGCAGCGGGTCGACCACGCGGCCCATCGGGCGCCGGCGGATCGACTCGTCGCCGTCGAGCGTCCAGGCGCCTCCCCCGCGCTGGCCCGCGAGCCAGCCCGCCAGCAGCCGCATCAGCGTACCGGCGTTGCCGACGTCGATCGGATGGTCGGACTCGGCGGCGGCGCGCAGGCCCGGCCCGCGCAGGACGAGGCCGTCCTCTCGCTTCTGCACCAGGGTCCCGAGCGCCTGCACGGCCTCCAGCGTGCAGAGCGTGTCCTGCGCCGACAGGTAGTTCGAGACGAGCACGGGCTCGCTGGACATGGCCGCCAACAGCGCCGCGCGGTGCGAGATCGATTTGTCCGGCGGCGCGGTGACGCTCCCGCGCAGGCGCGGAGCGGGACGGAAGAAGCGCCGGCTCATGCGCGCGCCACCGGATGGCCGAGGCCCTCGATCAGCGCCTGGGCCGCGCGCGCGGCGGGCTCCCCGGCCAGCCACAGGGCGATGACGCCGCTGGCGTTGTCGCCCGCGGGATGCAGCGCCATGTCGACGATGTTGACCGAGGCGCGGCCGAGCGCGAGCGCGACCTCGGCCACCACCCCTGGCCGGTTGGGGACCGAGACGCGCAGCTGGACGACCTCGCGGCCCGCCAGGTGAGCCTCGAGCAGGCGCCGGCGGTCGTTGCCGGCCGCCTCGTTCCAGGCCGCGATCGCGTCCCCGTCCGCGGCGGCGAGCTGGGCGCGGACGGCGCTCAGCCGGACGATCGTGTCGTCGAGCAGCGTGCCCAGCGCGTCGGCGTTGGCCAGGTAGATGTCGCGCCAGATGGCGGTCGGCGCGCCGGCGACGCGGGTGGCGTCGCGAAAGCTCGGGCCCGTCGCGGGCAGGCGTTCGCCCTCGGCGTCCAGCGCGCGGGCGGCCTGGGCGACCAGGACGTTGGCGAGCACGTGCGGGAGATGGCTGACGGCGGCCATCAGGCGGTCGTGGGTGTCGGCGTCGAGCGCCTGCGGGCGCGCGCCGAGGTCCGCGAGGAGCCGGTGCAGCCGCTCGTACAGGACGCCCTCGGTGCGCGCGTCGGGCGTCAGGTACCAGGTGGCGCCGTCGAAGAGGTCGGCGCGGGCGTGCTCTACCCCGGCCGTCTCGGCGCCCGCGAGCGGGTGCCCGCCGATGAAGCGCCGGTCGCTCACGGCCGCGGTGACGGCGCGCTTGGCCGAGCCGACGTCGGTCACCACGGCGTCCTGCGGCGCCGCGTCGAGCGCGGCGGCGACGGTGGCCGGCAGCCGGGCGACCGGCGCGGCGACGAACACGGCGTCGGCCCCGGCGACCGCCTCCGCGGGCGTCCGCGCCGCGGTGTCCAGCGCCCCGCGCGCCAGCGCCGCGTCGAGCACGCCGTCGGCCGGATCGAAGCCGGTGACGTGCCCGCCGGCGCGCTCGCGGGCGGCCAGGGCGATGGAGCCGCCGATCAGGCCGACGCCGATGACGGCGACCTTCACACGCGCGCGCGCAGAACCTTGCCGGCGACGACGGCGGCCTGCTCGACGTGCTGGGCGAAGCGGGCGAAGTCGTCGTTGAAGATCGCCTGCGGGCCGTCGCAGATCGCCTGGTCGGGGTTCGGGTGCACCTCGACGATGATGCCGTCGGCGCCCGCCGCGGCGGCGGCCAGCGACAGCGGCTCGACCAGGGCGCGGCGTCCGGCGGCATGGCTGGGGTCCACGATCACGGGCAGGTGGCAGAGCTCCTTGAGCACCGGAATCGCGGTCAGGTCGAGGGTGAAGCGGTAGGCCGTCTCGAACGTCCGGATGCCCCGCTCGCACAGCAGCACGTGCGGGTTGCCCTCCTTGAGGATGTACTCCGCGGCCATCAAGAGCTCGTCCAGCGTGGCCGAGAAGCCGCGCTTGAGCAGCACCGGCCGCCCGGCGCGGCCGAGCTCGGTCAGCAGCGTGTAGTTCTGCATGTTGCGCGCGCCGACCTGGATGACGTCGGCGACCTCCAGGACCGCCGACAGGTCGCGGGCGTCCATCAGCTCGGTGACGATCGGCAACCCGGTCGCCGCCTTGGCCTCGGCCAGCAGGCGCAGGCCCGACTCCCCGAGGCCGGCGAAGGCGTAGGGCGAGGTGCGCGGCTTGTAGGCGCCGCCGCGGAACATCGCCGCGCCGCCCTCCTTGACCACGTGGGCGGTCCCGACGGTCTGCTCGCGCGACTCCACGGTGCACGGCCCGGCGATCAGCGCGAAGTGCTCGCCGCCGACGCGGGCGCCGCCGATCTCGAAGACCGACGGCTCCTTGCGCAGCTCCCTGGAGGCGAGCTTGTACGGCCGCAGGATCGGGACGACCTTCTCGACCCCGGGGGCGCCGTCGAGCTCGAGGCGGGCGATGTGCTCACGGTCGCCGATGGCGCCGATCACGGTGATCTCCTCGCCACGCGACGGGTGGGCCACGGCGCCAACGCCTTGGATGCGGTCGATCACCGCATCGATCTCGGCCTCGGTGGCCGTCGGTTTCATCACGATCATCATGTCGGGGCTACCTCTTGTGAAGTCTCTGGGGAAGGGTACGGGTCCGGCGGCGATGCGGACTGAGACGTCCGGCGACGGAGCGGCGCTCGGCCCAGAGGGCCTTCGGGTGGCGGCGTCCGCCGGTCAGGCGGAGAGCCGGCCGAGCGCCCGCGTAAATCGCCAGGCGCCGTACGTGTGGGCATAGCCTGCCGCCCGCGGGGTGCGGGTGCGGGTGCGCTGCAGCAGCGGACGCAGGGACGGCTGGTGGGCCATGCTCGCGGAAAGGTAGCAGGCAGATGGTGTGCGGTCCATGCGCTCGGCGGGCCGCTGTCTGAGCTTGTCCTCGTATATGACGGACAACGTCAGGCACCGGCGGCTTCCGCCGCTGCGAGGCCGCTCACGTGGAACGTTGTGGTATCCCCGGCCCGCGCCGCTCGCGTCAGACCAGCTCGCCGAGCGCCGCCAGGAAGCGGCGGTTCTCGTCCGGGGTCCCGATCGTCACGCGCAGGGCGCCGGCGCGGCCGAGCGGGGCGCCCGCCCGGACGAGGATGTGCCGGTCGGCGAGGCCCTTGACCACCTCGGGCTCGCTCTCGAGGTCCGGCAGGTCGAACCAGACGAAGTTCGCCTGGGAGTCGGCCGCCTCGATCCCCAGGCGCGACAGGCCGGCGGCGAGGCCGAGGCGCTCGGCGAGGTTGCGCTCCACGCGCGTCGTGATCTCGTCCTGGAAGCCGAGCGCGGCGATCGCGGCGGCCTGCGCTGCGACGTTGCAATAAAAGGGCTGGCGGACGGCGTCGACGGCGGTGCGGAACTCCGCCGAGCCGCACAGCGCGTAGCCCACGCGCAGCCCGCAGAGTCCGTAGGCCTTCGAGAAGGTGCGCAGCAGCACGAGATTGGGATGCTGGTCGAGCAGGCCGACCGACGCGTCGGGGTCGTCGAGCAGGTTGAACTCGCAGTAGGCCTCGTCGAGGAGCACCGCGACGTGGCTGGGGACGGCCTCGACGAAGGCGCGGATGGCGTCCAGCCCCAGCGCGGTCGAGGTCGGGTTGTTCGGGTTGCACACGATCACGAGC
Organism: Solirubrobacterales bacterium; assembly: GCA_038318085.1. Lineage (GTDB taxonomy): Bacteria > Actinomycetota > Thermoleophilia > Solirubrobacterales > Solirubrobacteraceae > DATLGB01. The sequence continues at coordinate 3,783 of JBBQBV010000001.1, read as the reverse complement.
CGCGTTGCGACGGTGATCTCGGCGAGCATCGCGTCGAGGTCATGGCGGTGATCGGCGTCGACGGGCACGGCCAGCGCGCGAGCGCCGGACGCGGCGGCGAGGTGGGGGTAGACGCTGAAGGACGGCCACGCGTAGACGAGCTCGGCGCCGGGCTCGAGCAGCGCCTCGCCGGCGGCGAGCAGGATGTCGCAGGACCCGTTGCCGATCGCGATGCGGTTGGCCGGGACGTCGTAGCGCTGCGACAGCGCGCGGCGCAGCTGCGCGTTGGACGGGTCGGGGTAGCGGTTGACGCCCGCCAACGCCTCCGCGACCGCGCGCTGGACCGCCGGCAGCGGCGGGTACGGCGTCTCGTTGGACGCCATCAGCGCGACCTCCGGGCCGAGGGCGTAGCCGTCGGCCGCGGGATAGACCGTCAGACGGCGGAGCTTCTCCGCGAACTCGAGCGCCATGGTGTGCTGTCAGCCTACTGCGCGCCCTCGAGGTCCAGGCGCAGCTTCCGCGCCTCCCCGAGGTAGACGTGCTGGGGTTCGAGCCCGTCGGCCAGGTAGCAGTGCACGAGCACGCGGATGACGCGCGGGAGCGAGCCCGGGACGTCGAGCTCCTGCGCGCACATCAGTGGCACCGAGCTCAGGCCCATCTGACGCGCCGCGACCGCGGGGAACTCCGCGTGCAGGTCAGGGGTGAGGGTGAACAGGCACGACACGAGGTCGGCCGCCGCGAGCCGGTTGCGCTCGAGCAGCGCGCGCATCAGCTCGTCGGTGCCCGCCAGGATCGCGTCGCGCTCGTCGGCCTCGACGCTCGTGGCGCCCCGCAGCGCGTAGAGCCTCATGCAGCGCGATGCTAGATGAGTGATTGCGCGAGGGCCGTGGTGCTGGGCGCGCCATGGCCGAGCCGGGCGTGGCGGGCCGGGTATACGATCTCGCAGGTGAACCGCTCGCGGGCCTGCCCCGCATAGGCCTGCATGCACGACCGCCCGTCCTCAGAGCGCCTGCGCCAGGGCTTGGTCCTGCTCGTCGGCGCGATCGTCTTCGTCGCGCTGGTCGGCGCCGGTCCTCGCCGCTTCTATCTGGTCCCGCTCGGCATCGGCCTCGTCTACCTCGCAAGCGCGGCCGCCGGAGGCCGCAGGGGCGCCTACTGGGCGACGGCCGTCGTGCTCGTCGGCTGGGGCGCCGCGGTCACCTTCGCGCACGACGCCCGGCCCGACCTCGACATCGCCGGGCTCTACCTCCTCGGCGCCGGAGTCGGCGCAACCGCCGGGGCCCTGCTGGCCCGGCGCGGCTTCGCCGTCGATCCGCTCGGCGCCGCCGCCACCATCGCCCTCGGCGGTCTCCTGCTCGCCCTGCAGGGACGGTGGGCCCCATTTGCCGACGCCCGCACGTACGCCGCGCTCGTCGGCGCCGTCGGGCTGGTCAACGTCCTCGCGGGCGTGCGATCAGCGCGCTGAAGACGTCGTCGACCTGCTCCCAGCCCGCGCGCAGCAGGAATTGGGAGTTGCGACCGTAGGACTTCGCGCCGAGGATGAAGAAGCCCGGCTCGGGGTTGGCGAGCGCGTCCGGGCCGCGGGAGACCGGCTGCAGGCAGTCGCCGCCGCCCAACAGTGCGGCCGCGAGCTTGATCGGCCCGAGCGTCGCGTAGCACTCGTGGACCTGCAGCTGGCGGTGGATCGAGGCGTCGGGGACGCCGCCGTGCAGGCCCAGCACGCGGTCGACCACGACCTCCTCCGGACCGCCGTCGCGCAGGGTCACGGCCAGCCGACCGTCGCGCGGTCGCAGCGCCTCGACGACCCGGCCGGGCCGGACCTGCACGGCATCCGACGCGCCGCCGGCCAGCTCGCGCGCGACCGCGTTGAGGGCGGCGCGCTGCGGCAGCGGGTCGTCCTTCACGGCGCCCCAGGTGGGAGCGGGCGCCCGCACGACCCAGACGACCCGGGTGCTCGGCGCGCGGCGCGCGACCGCGGCCAGGTCGCGCGCGGCGGTCTGGGCGGAGTGCCCCCCGCCGGTGAGCAGCACGGTCTGGCCGGCGAGCTCTTCGGCCCGCGGGATGACGCGCAGGATGCGCCGCGCGCAGGCGCGCTCGCCGAGCGCGTCGAGGCCGCCGTCGCCGAGCCGGTTCGGCGTGCCATAGGTGCCCGTCGCGTCGATCACGACGTCCGCCTCGGCGACCGACTCCTCCCCGCTGGAGCTCAGGTGCAGCCGGAAGGGCCGCGCGGCGCGCGCCGGCGAGCCGATCTCCTCGTGCTTGAGCAGCCCGCGCCGGGCGATCCCCAGCACCCGGACGCCCGTACGGACGTCGAGGTCCCGGGCCACCGGGTCGAGCAGGCGGCCGGCGAGCTCATCGCCCGTCGGGAGGCCGTCGCCACCGGGAGCCGCGTCGCCGAGCGCGGCCCGCATGCGCGGGGAGACGTTCCAGTCCCACGGCGTGAACAGGCGCACGTGCCCCCAGGCCCGGACGTTGCCCGCCGGCGTCGGCGCCTGCTCGTAGACCGTGGCACGGTGCCCGGCCGCCCGCGCGGCGAGCGCGGCCTCGAGGCCGACCGGCCCCGCGCCGAGGATCGCGATTCGCGTCATCATGGGCGCATGCGCGCGGTCGACACGGACGGATCATGACGGACGCACGCGTCCGCCTCGCGGCACTCGGCGGGCCCTACGCCAACCCCCACGCGCTGCGCGCCGTGCTGGCAGACGCCGCCGGGCGCGGTTGCGACCGCCGGCTGTGCCTCGGCGACCTCGGCGGCTTCGGCGCCGAGGTCGACCCGCTGTGGCCGGTGCTGCTCGAGCACGGCGTCGACTGCATCGCGGGAAACTACGACCTGGCGCTCGCCTCCGGCGCCGAGGACTGCGGCTGCGGCTACGCGGACCCGCGCGACAACGCGCTCGCCCAGCGCATCTACGACCACACGCGGGCGGCCACGTCCCCCGCCTTCGCGGCGTGGATGGGCACGCTCCCCGCCCGCCGCCGCGAGCGTCTGGGCGGCGTCGACGTCCTGGCCGTGCATGGCTCCCCGGTCGCCGTCAACGACTTCCTCTGGGAATCGCTTCACGACGACGAGCTGCGGGCGCGCCTCGACGCCTGCGACGGCGGGCGCCCAGACGTCCTGCTGTGCACGCACACGGGCCTGCCGTGGCAGCGCCGCGTCGACGACACCCTGATCCTCAATGTCGGCGCGATCGGGCGCCCGGCCAACGACGGCCGGCGCGGCGCCTGGTACGCCGTGCTGGACCTCGAGCGTGGCCGCGCGCAGGCCCAACTCGTCCCGGTGGCCTACGACTGGCGCGCGCAGGCCGCGTCCATGCGGGCGGCCGGGCTCCCCGAGCTCTGCGTGCAGACGATCGAGACCGGCTGGTGGACGACGTGCCTGGAGATCGTGCCGCCCGCCGAGCGCGCCCGCGGCCGCTACCACGTCTACCGCGACTCCCTCCCGGCCGGGACCGCGTCCAGCGCGGCCGGCTGGGGTGCCGACACGGCCCCGGAGGCCGAGGACGGGCTCGCGGTGACGTCGCTGTTCGACACGCCGCTGTTCCCCGCGCGCCTGTGGCTGTACACGAACTTCCACTGCAACCTGGCCTGCGGCTACTGCGTCGTCGAGTCCTCCCCCACCGCCCGCCGGAGGGAGCTCTCCCTCGCACGGCTCGAGGTGCTCGTGGACGCCGCGGTCACCGAGGGCTTCCAGGAGATCTACCTGACCGGCGGGGAGCCCTTCGTGCGCCGCGACGCCGCCGACCTCGTCGCCGCGGCCGCCGCCCGGCTGCCGACCGTCGTCCTGACCAACGCGATGCTGCTGAC